>JBFMCA010000158.1:0-7189 GCA_040754955.1 Acidobacteriota bacterium
CGGCGCCGCACGCCCCGCGGGCTGCCCGGGGGGCGCCCCGGCCCCGCCGCCCACGGCCGTGCGGCCGGTCGTGGACACCATCCACGGCGAGTCGTTCACCGACCCGTACCGCTGGCTCGAGGACCAGGAGCACGCGGACGTCCGGCGCTGGATCGACGCGCAGAACCAGTACGCCGACGCGGTCCTGGCCCGAACGCCGATAGACCCGGCGATCCGGACGCGTCTGACCGCGCTCATGCAGTCCCCCGACGTCGGCCGTCCCCAGCGCGGCGGCGACTTCGAGTACTTCACGCTGCGGCGCGCGGGCGAGGATCTGGCGGCCATCTACCGGCGGCCGGCGGCCGAGGCGCCGCCGCGCATCGATCCCGCGGGCACCTACGAGCGGGTGATCGACCCGCGCCCGCTCAGCCCGGATCTCACCGTCAGCGTGGACCTGCTGGCGGTGGCGCCGGACGGTGCACGACTCATTTACAGCATCCGCGACGGCGGGCAGGACGAACGGGTGCTGGCCGTGCGCGATCTCGCGAGCGGCGCCGACACCGAGCGCTTTCCCAACGCGCTGTACGACAGCGTCTCGCTCCGCACGGACGGCACCGGCTTCTACTACGTCGTCCGATCCCGCGAGACCGGGGCGCGCGTGCGCAGCCACGGCTGGGGCGATCCGCCCGAGCGCGATGCCGTGCTCTTCGGCGAGGGCTACGGTCCGACGGCCTTCATCTCGATGGCGCAGGACGAGGAGGGCAAGCGACTGCTCTACACCGTGCAGCACGGCTGGGCGCGCTCCGAGGTCTGGCTGCAGGACGCCGCGGCAGGGACGCCGCCGGCGCCTGTCGTCCACGACGTCGACGCCCACTTCTTTCCGCGCTTCGTGGACGGCGAGCTGTGGATGCGCACCGACTTCGAGGCGCCCATGGGCCGCGTCGTGGCGGTGGACGCCTCCGCGCCTGGTGCGCGCGACAGGTGGCGCACCGTGTTGGCCGAGACCGGTCAGGCGCTCGAGGACTTCGCGCGAATCGACGAACGCATCTACGCCACCTACGTCACAGAGAAGGGGAACCGCATCCTGGTGTACGGCACCGACGGGCGGCCCCGCGGGGAGGTCGAGGTGCCGCCGTTCTCGACCGCCTCGATTCGCGGCGACGGCAAGGGACAGGCGCTGCTCACGCTGCAGTCGTTCACGACGCCGACGACGGTGTACCGGCTGCACCTGTCGGCTGGGACGCGCGCGGTGGAGGAGCCGCCCGAGGTGTCCTGGAACGCCGAGGGCATCGCCACAGAGTTGATCTACGGAACCTCCAGGGACGGCACGCGGGTGCCCGTGTTCGTCGTGGGGCGCGAGGGACGCGCGCGCGACGGCAGCGGCCGGGTGCTGCTCGGCGGCTACGGCGGCTTCAACGTGGCGCAGAAGCCCCGTTTCTCGGCGCAGGCCGCGCTATGGGTCGAGCGCGGCGGCGTGTACGCCTACGCGCTGCTGCGCGGCGGCAGCGAGTTCGGCGAGACGTGGCACCGCGGCGGCATGCTGACGAACAAGCAGAACGTGTTCGACGACTTCATCGCGGCGGCCGAGGCGCTCGTCGGGACCGGCGAGACGCGGCCGGGGCGGCTGGCCATCACCGGCACGAGCAACGGCGGCCTGCTCGTCGGCGCCGTGCTGACGCAGCGGCCCGAACTCCTTGGCGCCGTGCTCTGCGGATTCCCCGACGTGGACATCCTCCGCTTCAACCAGTTCACGCGCGCCAACAACATGCCGGCGCTGCTCGAGTACGGCGACGCGGCCATCCGCGAGCAGTTCGACGCCATCCGCCGCTTCTCGCCCTACCAGCAGGTGCGCGCGGGCACGCCGTACCCGGCGGTGATGATCTGGTCGGGCGATCTCGACACGCGCGTGCCGCCGCTCGCCGCTCGCAAGTTCGCGGCGGCGCTCCAGGCGGCCACCTCGTCGGCGCATCCGGTCATCCTCCGCTACCACCCGCGCGCGGGCCACGCGGCGGGCAACGGATTGCCGCTCTCCGCGCGCATCACCCTCCAGGCCGAGCAGCTGCACTTCCTCGATCAGGCGCTGGACGATGAGGAGCCGCGCTGACTCCCGGTCGCACCGCCGCCGGCCGCCGGCGAGCGCCGCGCTCGACGGCCTCTGGACCTGCCCCGCCTGCGGCCTGAAGTTCGTCAGCCGGAACCTGGCGCACTCGTGCGGGCGGGCGACGCTCGACGACTGGCTCCGCCGCATGGGCCCGCGCGCCCGCGCGCTGTACGACCGGTTCGAAGCGCTCGTCGCCCGGTGCGGTCCCTACGAGATCTCCCCCGCGAAGACGCGCATCACCTTCATGGGCCGGGTGCGGTTTGCGGGCATCACGCGCCTCTCGGAGGCCGGAATGACGTGCAGCTTCTCGCTGCCGAGGCCGCTCCGATCGCGGCGCCTCGCGCGCGTCACCGAGGTCATTCCGGGCTGGTGGATCCACGAGCTTCGCGTGGCCGATCCGGCCGAGCTCGATGACCACGTGCAGGCGTGGCTGCGCACGAGCTACCGGCTGATGGGGATGCAGGACCGGCTCCGGTTGCGCCCGGCCCGCGGGCGATCGTAGAGTCAAGCCTCCGGAGGGTCGCATGGCGAGGGTGCTCATCGTTGTCGCCGGGATCGTCGCGGCCGCGGCGTGCGCGGTGCCGACGCCCGAAGAGCGGTTCACGACCGACGCGGCCGACGCCCTCGGCGGGCGCGGCCGCCTGCTGGCCCTGCGCACCATCGACATGGAGGGCGAGGGCCGCCAGCTCAACCTCGGGCAGGACATGACGTGGGAGGCGGAAGGCCAGCACTTCACGCTCTCGCCGTTCCGGCGCGCCCTGAGCCTCGTCGAGCGGCGGGTGCGAACCGAGCAGGTCCGGACCCCCAACTTCCTGTATTTCCAGGGACCGCAGCCGCAGCGCCAGATCGTCGGCCTCGACGGCGACGTCGCGTACACGATCGGGCCGAACGACACCGCCGCGCGCGCGTCGGCCGCCGCCGCGCGCGATCGACTCGTGGACCTCTACCACTTTCCCGCGGCCATCGTGCGCGCCATGCTCGACGGCGTCGCGCCGGTCGCCAACGTGCGCAGCGAAGGCAACGGGCGGAGCGCCGACGTGACCCTCGCAGGCGCCACCTTCGTGCTCAGCCTCGACGCCGCCGGCGTGCCGGAGAGCGTGTCGTCGCCGGGGCAGCACGCGAATCTCGGAGACGTCACCATCACCACCACCTTCGGCGGGTACACGGACGTCGACGGCGTGCGGCTGCCGGCCAGGTTGACGACGCGCACCGACGGACGCGTGACGTCGGAGATTTCGATACGGCGTTTCGCGATTGACGGCGACGCCGGCGACCTTGCCGCCCCCGCCTCCGTCGCGGCCGCCCCGCCGCCGGCGCCGCCGGCGCCCCTCGTGGAAGCCACCGAGCTGGCGCGCGGCGTCTGGTGGCTCGCCGGGCAGTCGCATCACTCCGCGCTCGTCGAGTTCGCGGATCACACCATGCTCATCGAGGCGCCCCAGAGCGAGGCGCGCACGCTGGCGGTGATTGCGAAGGCGCGCGAGCTGGTGCCGGGCAGACCGCTCCGCCGGCTCGTGATGTCGCATCACCACTTCGACCACACGGCCGGCCTGCGCGCCGCCATCGCGGAGGGCCTGGGCGTCATCGCGCACAAGAGCGCCGCCGCGTTCGTCGAGGAGATGGCTACCCGGCCCCACACCCGGCAGCCCGACGCCCTGCAGACGTCGCCGAGGCCCGTGACCGTGGAGCCGGTGGACGACGCGCTCGTCCTGAAGGACGCCGCGATGACCGTCGAGCTATATCACATCGCGGGCAACCCGCACGCCGACACGCTGCTCATGGCCTACCTGCCGCGGGAACGCCTGCTCATCGAGGTGGACGCCTTCAGCCCCGGAGGGTCCTATCATCCCTATGCGGCGAACCTCCTCGAGCAGATTCGCGCCCGAACGCTCCGGGTGGATCGGATCGTCCCGCTCCACGGCAGCGTCGTGCCGTTCGCCGAGCTCGTGAAGGCCGTCGAGACACGCTAGCCGGAGGCAGACCGCATGCCGCGCACCAGACCCGTTATCTGCCTCTCCGCGGCCGCGCTCGTGCTCGGCGCGGCGCTGACCGTTGCCGCCCCGGCCGCCCACGCCCAGGGCGCGCTCTCGGACCGGCCCGAGACGCCGTTCTCGCTCGCCACCTTCGAGGCGGGGGGCAAGGTGCGCGTGGGCATGGTGCTGGGCCCCCGCGTGCTCGACGTCCAGGAGGCCAGCGCGCACGTGGCGCGTGTCGCGAAGCTCCCGGCTGTCGGCGTGCCCGGCGAGATGCGAGCTCTCATCGAGCAGTACGCCACGGTGGCCCCCCGCCTCTACCAGGTGGCCAACCACTTCCGGACGGCATCGACCGAGGGGTTGCCTTTCGCGTTCGACTTCGGTCGCGTGGCGGTGAAGGCGCCCATCAAGTATCCCTGGAACCTGCTGGCCGCCGCCGCCAACTACCGGGCACACGCCGAAGGCATGGGCGCCGGGCCGGCGGGCGCGCCGCCGGCGCAGGGCGGGGCAGCCGGGGGCGGCGGGTTCAACGCCGAGCTTGCCGCGAAGGTGGTCCCGGAGCGCGACGCGCCCATCATCTTCGCCAAGTCGCCCCGCTCGTGCATCATCGACCCGAACGAGCCGTTCTTCATCGTCGACGGCCGCGGGCGCACCGATTACGAGGGCGAGCTGGCGATCGTGATGGGACCCCGCCCGGCGTACCGCGTGCCGCTCGATCGCGCGCACGATTACGTCTTCGGCTACAGCATCGCGCAGGACATCAGCGATCGGGGCAGCGAGCGGCTGCGGGAAGTCTCGATGTTCGCGGGTACGAACTGGTTCGACGGCAAGAGCCTCGACCGGGCGGCGCCGTTCGGGCCCGTCATCGTACCGAAGGAGTTTCTGCCCCAGGCGCCCGGCAACCTGCGGATCACCACGCGCCTCAACGGCGAGGTCGTGCAGGACGCCAACACCAGCCAGTTCATCTGGCGCGAAGAGCACCTGATTGCCTACCTGACGTCGCGGCTCACGCTCTATCCGGGCGACGTCATCCTGACCGGCACGCCTGCCGGCACCGGCGCCGAGCGGCAACGGTTTCTGAGGCCGGGCGACGTGGTCACCGTGGAGATTGAAGGCATCGGCACGTTGACGACGCCGTTCAGGGCGCTGTCGGAGGCGCCGCCGGCCGCGGAGCCGCCGCCGGCTCAGGCGCAGCCCCCGCAGGTGTCGGTTCCTGACGGCGACGGCCTCACGGCGCTGATGCGCGCAGCCGCGCGCGGCGACGCCGCGGCGGTGCGCGCGCTCCTGGCGCAGGGCGCCGATCCCAACGTGGCCGGCGATCCGCAGCGCGTCACCGCGCTCATGTGCGCGGCCTACTTCGGGCACGCGGAGGTCGTGCAGCTGCTCGTCGCGCGCGGCGCGCGGCTCGACGTGAAGGATGCAACCGGCGCGGCCGCGGTCGACTGGGCCGCCGTGGCCGGGCATGCCGCGCTCGAGCCGCTGCTGACCGGTCCCACGGCGTCGCTGAATCCCTTCCTCAACACCGGGCTCCTGCCCTTCTGGCTGATGGACAAGGCCGCCGGCAAACGGTAGGATGCGCGCCGTGGCAACGCGTCTCGGCTCCGTCCTCCTCGTGGCGGGGGCGTGTCTCGGCTTCGCCTGCGCGGGATCCCCCCCCGCGCCGCCGCCGCTCCGGCTCCACGCCGACCTCAAGCAGATCATGGCCGGCATCATCGACCCTTCTGCCGACGACGTGTGGGGCGCCGTCGGCACCATCATCACGGCCGACGGCGTGCAGGAGATCCGGCCCGAGACGCTCGACGAGTGGCAGCACGTCGAGACGGCCGCCTGGGTGCTGGTGGAGGTGTCGAACTCGCTGATGATCGGCAACCGTCCGAAGGACACCGGCGACTGGATGCGCTTCTCGCAGGGGTTGTCGGATGCGGCGCTCCTGGCCGTGCGGGCGGCCGAGGCGCGCGACCCGCAGGCGCTGTTCGACGCCGGCGGCGAGGTCTACGTGGCCTGCAGCAACTGCCACAGCAAGTACAACATCGACCTTACTGGTTTGAGCGGGCTCACGGGGCGCTGACGGGTGCTGCTGTCGTTCTGCGAGTGGCTGGCCAGCACCGAGTGGAGCATTGCGCTGCACGAGTCGCTGTACATGTACCCGCTCGTCGAGTCCACGCACGTGCTCACGCTGATGCTCTTCGCGGGGACGACCATGATGTTCGACCTGCGGCTGACCGGCCTGGCGATGCGGCGCATTCCAGCCTCGCAGGTGATGGAGCGCACGCTGCCGTGGACGCGCCTCGGCTTCGCGATCATGGTGATCACGGGCCTGCTGCTCTTCTACGCGATTCCCGTGCGCTCGTACCAGAACATCTTCTTCCGCATCAAGATCATCTGCATGGCGCTGGCGGGCCTCAACGTGTGGCTCTTCCACCGCGGCATCTACCGGCGCGTGCACGAGTGGGGGGACGCGGCCGTGCCGCCCCGCGCCGCGCGCCTGGCCGGCGCTTTCTCTCTCGTGCTGTGGTCCGGCGTCATCATCGGCGGCCGGCTCATTGCCTACAACTGGTTCGACTGCGACCTGCCGCAGTCGGCCTTCATCGCCTGGGCCGCCGGCTGCGTGCCGCCCACGCCCTGACCATGCTGCTGCCGCTCTTCGAGTGGTTCCAGACCACGTTCATCGCGACGGCCATCCACGGCTCGGTGTGGCTGTTTCCCGTCATCCAGTGCGGGCACCTGCTCGGGCTCGTGATGCTGGGCGGGGCGCTGGTGCTGATGGACCTGCGGCTGCTCGGGCTCGGCCTGACGACCCAGCCGGTGGGCGTGGTGTCGCGCGCCACGTTTCCGTGGCTGATGGGCGGGCTCGCGCTGATGACGGTGACGGGCATTCCGATGTTCCTGTCGGAAGCCGTCAAGTGCTATTACAACTTCTCGTTCTGGGTGAAGATCACGACCTTCGGGCCGGCCATCCTGTTTGCGGTGACGGTGCGGCGGCGGGTGGGGGATGCGGAGGAGGGCCGCTACGGCCGCGTGACGCAGGCGGCCGTGGCAGTGGTGTCGCTGGGGCTGTGGCTTACGGTGGCCGCTGCCGGCCGCTGGATTGGCTTCTCGGGCTAATTCGGGGTCGGGCCTATTTTTACGAAACTCGTAA
>JBFMCA010000159.1:0-7186 GCA_040754955.1 Acidobacteriota bacterium
GCCCCCCACCCCTCCACCCCTCCAGCCCTCCAGCGCCTCCAGGCCTCCAGGCCTCCCTAGAACCTCGCCGTGATGCCGAGGCGCACGATGCGCGGGGCGAGGATGCGGTTGGGCCGGCCGATGGTCGTGCCGATGGCCTCGGTCTGGCCCAGCACGTGGTTGGCGTTGAGCAGGTTGAACACGTCGACGGTCGCCTCGAACCGCGACCGGTTCGCCGAGAAGCGCTTGGCGAAGCGGACGTCGAGGAACTTGCTGATGGTCTCGGTCCGGTCCTCGCCGCGCTGCTGCACCCAGACGACCTCGCTCCCCTGAGGCAGCCCGGTCACCGTCAGGGTGCGATTGAGCGGGTCGCCGGCGCGCGCGGTGTACTTGGCCGAGATGACCACGTCGTACATCGCGACGTAGCTGCCCGAGAGCGTGAAGGTCCACGGCAGGTCGATGAACACCGACGAGGCGTCCCGGTTGAGCCGGAAGTTGGGGTTGTTCAGGTCGGTGTTCGTGCCGGGGTTGGTAAAGGTCCCGTTGTGCGAGAAGCCCTCGTGCGTCTGGAGCGAGAGGCCCGCGAGGAGCTGCCAGCGGTTCGACATGCGCTTCTGCAGGTCGAACTGCACGCCGTCGTAGTCGCTCTGGAGCACGCTCACGTTCGTGATGAGCCGGTCGCGCGACCGCGTGAGCGCCGGGTCCAGCGCGTAGACGGTGATGGTCTGCGCGCCGCGCTGCGGGTCGTTGTAGGTCCGCGTCACGGGCGAGTAGGCGCTGGCCGGCCGGGCGCGGTCGATGATGCCCAGGCCGTTGCGGTGCTGGCGGCGGTGGTAGCTCACCGACGCGGCGAGGTTCATCGGGAGCTGACGCTCGAGGCCGATGTTGAACTCGTCGCTGTACGGCCGCTCCGCGTCCGCATCCATGGCCGGGAACAGCCCCCCGAAGCCCGTGAACGTCGACAGATTGAGCTCGTTCGCCTCGGCGCGGAGGTTGCCGTTCAGGTCGGTCCAGGGCACCTGCGCGCTGGCCAGGGCGTTGGTGTTGACCGACTCCGCGATCTCCGATCCGAACTGGTTGTAGAAACGCCCGAAGTAGGCCTTGAGCGCCGTGCGGCCGTTGCCCGTCAGGTCGTAGGAGAGGCCCAGGCGGGGCGCCGCGTTGAGGGAGAAGTCGAACACGTCACGCTCGGCGAACGACCGCGCGCCCACCCAGGTGCCGGCCGGGCTGGACTGCGCCGGCAGGGTCGCCGACACGCCGTCAACGCGCACGCCCAGGTTCAGCGTCGCCCGTCCCAGAATCCAGCGATCCTGGAGGAAGGCGCCCCACGTGCGGAGCCGGTGCAGCGAGTTGATGGGCGTGTTCGAGATCTGTGCCTGGAACGGCACGCCGTCCCGCATCTCGAGCAGGATGTCGCCGTTGCGGATGCGGTCGTAGTCCATGCCCTCCCACGAGAGCTGCACGCCGGCTTTGAAGTCGTGGCTGCCGCCAAGCAGGTTGTCGCGGAAGAAGCTGACGGTGGCGTTGGCCTGCCAGCGGAAGTTCGGGTTGAGCGACTGCAGCTCCGCCGCGTTGACCCGCGTGAAGCGGACCGTGTCGCGCAGCGCGATGTCGTTCGGTCCGACTTCCTTCTGGTAGCGCGTCGGGAAGGTGCCCCACATGCGGCCGACCCGGGCGTCGATGACGGCCTGGCCGCCGAGCACCTGGTTCCACTGGGCCACGAAGTTCTGCGCCGGCTGGTCCTGCAGCACCGTGGCCTTGTCCTCAACGAACAGGTACGGCGCATCGCGCCGATGGAAGCGGTCCTTCAGGTTGCGGTTCAACATGAACGACACGCGCGTGTCGGAGGACAGCTGCTGCGTGATCTTGCCCATGAAGTTGCGGATCCGGTTGTCGTCAATCGCCTGCGACCCGTCGGCGTTGAGCGCGCCGACCTGGAACTGGTCGAGCCGCCACCAGCGCAGGGCGCCGAAGAACCACGCCTTGTCCCGCGCGATGGGCCCGCCGATCGTCGAGCTCCAGTCGTAGGAGATGTCAATCGGGTTGCCGGCCGCGCCCGACTGCTGCCCGGGCGCCAGCCCGAGCCGGGCGCGAAGGGCGTCGTCGATGTTGGTCCCCTGGAGCCCGTCGTTCATGAAGTACAGGTTGTGCTCGCCCGACAGCTGGTTGCCGCCGGACTTGGTCACCATGTTCATGTAGACGCCGGCGACGTCGCTCTCCGCCGTACCCGATGCGGTCTGGAAGTTGTACTCGTCGTACATCTCGAAGCCGTAATACATCATCGTGGCGCCGCCGTCGCCGCCACCCCAGTTGGTCTTGAGGCCGTCGATGGAGAACGACTTCTGACTGTTGGCCGACCCGAATGCCTCGAGGTTGTACTGCTGCATGCCCTCGGTGCCGCCCACGTCGAGGCGCCCGGTGATCACGCCGGGCACGAGGCCCGCCATCACCCACGGGTTGCGGCCCGTCGGGATGGCCTCGTACAGATCCCGCGTGATGTTGGTCTGCGTCACGGTGGAGCTGACGTCGACGAGCGGCGACTGTCCGCTGACCGTCACGGTTTCCTGGAGCGTCCCGACGCCCATCTCGATGTCGATGCGCGTCGTCCGCGCCACCTGGATGACCACGTTCTCGCGCCGCTGCGGCGCGAAGCCCGTGAGCTCGTAGGCCACCGTGTAGCTGCCCGGTGGCAGGCCCGTCAGCTGGTAGGCCCCCGCCTCGCCGCTCACCGCCGTGCGCGCGCCGCCGATGAGGGACGGACCGGAGACCGTGATCGACACGCCCGGCAGGAGGCCGCCCTGCGCATCGCGGATGACGCCCGACAGCGTCCCCGTCTGCTGCGCCGAGGCACCCGCCGGCCGGAGCGCCAGGCCGATCGCGAGAACCAGACCCAAGGTACGAAGCGCCCGATACATACTCCCTCCACGCCCCGCCAATCGCAGGGCACTCAGACCGGAAATCACACTGACAGGAGTGGTGCCGGTGGGATGTTAGTGACGGAGCAACGTATGATCAAGGTGATTCGCGCCGCCGGCGCCGCCACGCACCCAACGGTCAGGACGACATGGCTGACGAACAGACTCCACCGATCGCCCTCCCCGCGGAACTGCCCGTGCTGCCTCTGCGCCGCACGGTTGTCTTCCCGCTGACGCTGCAGCCGCTGGCGGTCTCCCGGCCCGCGTCGATCGAGGCGGTCAACGCCGCCCTCGCCAGCGACCGGCTGATCCTCCTCGTCCTTCAGACCGGCGACGAAGACGACCCCGGCCCGGAGCATCTGCGGCCGGTCGGAACCGTCGCCCTGGTCCGCCAGATGGCGCGGGCGGCCCATGGGCTCAACATCATCGTGGAGGGCGTCGCGCGCGTGCGGCTGGGCGCGACCACCCGCGCCGGCACGACCCTGCGCGCCGCGATCACGCCGATCCCGGAGCAGGTCGACCGCGGCGTGGAGGTGGACGCCTACGTCCGGCGCATCCACGAGCTCGTCGCGCAGGCGTTCAGTCTGGCGAGCGGGCTCTCCCAGGACGTGCGGCAGCTCGTCCTGGGCATCGACGACCCCGTCCGTCTCGGCTACGTGCTCGGCACGATGATCGACCTCAAGGACGACGAGCGCCAGCGCCTGCTCGAGCTCGATCCGCTGTCGAAGAAGCTCGAGTTCGTGCACAGCCTGCTCGCCCGGGAAGTGTCGGTGCTCGAGCTCAAGGGCAAGATCGAGTCGCAGGCGCAGCAGGAAATGACCGATGCGCAGCGCCAGTACTACCTGCGCCAGCAGCTCAAGGCCATCCAGGAGGAGCTCGGGGAGGGGGAGGGCGGCGACAGCGCCATGCTGCGCGAGCGCATCGAGCAGGCGGGACTCCCCGATCCCGTCCGCGAGGTCGCCACGCGCGAGGTCGACCGGCTCGGGCGCATGACACCCGCCTCGCCCGAGTACCAGATGATCCGCACCTATCTCGACTGGATTCTCGAGCTGCCCTGGAAGGTGAGCACCGAGGACCGGCTCGACCCGGTCGAGGCGCGCCAGATCCTCGACGAGGACCACTACGACCTCGACAAGGTCAAGGAACGCATCGTCGAGCACCTCGCCGTGCGGAAGCTGAAGGGGGACATGAAGGGTCCCATTCTCTGCTTCGTGGGACCGCCCGGCGTCGGCAAGACCTCGCTCGGCCAGTCGATTGCGCGCGCGATGCAGCGCAAGTTCGTTCGCATCTCGCTCGGCGGCGTCCGCGACGAGGCCGAGATCCGCGGCCACCGCCGCACCTACATCGGCGCCATTCCGGGCCGGATCGTCCAGGCGCTCAAGCAGGCCGGCTCCATCAACCCGGTGTTCATGCTCGACGAGCTCGACAAGCTCGCCGTCGGCTTCCAGGGCGACCCGGCCGCCGCCCTGCTCGAGGTGCTCGACCCGGCGCAGAACCACACCTTCCGGGACCACTACCTGGAGGTGCCGATCGACCTGTCGCGGGTCCTGTTCATCGCCACGGCCAACCAGTTGGGCCCGGTGCATCCGGCGCTGCTCGACCGCATGGAGGTCATTCCGCTGTCCGGCTACACCGAGGAAGAGAAGGTGCACATCGCGCGCCGCTACCTGATTCCCAGGCAGCTGAGCGAGCATGGCATCACCGCCGCGGAGCTGGAGATCGACGATGCGGCGCTGCGCGCGGTCATTCGCGACCACACGCGGGAGGCCGGCGTCCGGAATCTCGAGCGGCACCTCGGCACGATCGCGCGCAAGGTCGCGGCGCGCGTGGCCACGAGGCCCGCAACCGCCGAGCGTCCGACCACCGTGACGGCCGAAGAGGTCGACGACTATCTCGGGCCGGCCCGCTTCAAGCGGGAAGTGGCCTTCAGGACCTCGCGTCCTGGGGTGGCCACCGGCGTGGCGTGGACCGAGACGGGTGGCGACGTGCTCTTCATCGAAGCCACGCTCCTGCCGGGCGGCAAGGAGCAGGTCATCCTGACCGGCCAGCTCGGCAACGTGATGCAGGAGTCGGCCCGCGCGGCCGTGAGCCACATCCGCGCGAGCGCCCGCGAGCTCGGCATCCAGCCAGACTTCCTGGCCCACAAAGACCTGCACATCCACGTCCCGGCCGGCGCCATTCCGAAGGACGGCCCCTCGGCGGGCGTGACCATCGCGACGGCGATCCTGTCGGCGGCGCGGCAGCAGCCCGTGCGCGAAGACGTCGCCATGACCGGCGAGATCACCTTGTCCGGCCTCGTCCTGCCGGTCGGGGGCATCCGCGAGAAGGCGCTGGCGGCCCGGCGCCTGGGCATCTCGACCTTCATCCTGCCCGCGATGAACGAGCCCGACCTGGCGGAGCTCCCCGCCGAGCTCACGTCGGAAATGGCCTTCGTGCCCGTCCGCACCCTCGAGGAAGTCCTCGCTGTCGCCCTCCCGCCCCCTCGTGAAGGAACCGCCGCGACGGAACCGGAACCCCGTGACGGAACCCCCGTGACAGAACCCACGTGACGCATCTCGTCTTCTATATGTCCGGCCACGGCTTCGGCCACGCCTCGCGCGATGTCGAAGTCATCAACGCCCTGCTGGCCCTCGACCCCTCCATCCGGATCACGATCCGAACCAGCGTGGCGTCCTGGCTGCTCCGGCGAACCGTGCGGGGACCGTTCACGCACGTGCCGGTCGAATGCGACACCGGCCTGTCGCAAATCGACAGCCTACGGCTCGACGTCGACGACACCGTCGGACGGGCGGCCGCGTTCATGGCCGACTTCCCCGCCCGCGTCGCGCGGGACGCCGCCGCGCTCTGCCAGGTTGGCGCCTCCGCGGTGATCAGCGACATCCCTGCGCTCGGCGTTGCGGCGGGCGCCGCGGCGGGCGTCCCGTCGCTGGCGCTGGGCAACTTCTCCTGGGACTGGGCCTATGCGGGCTATGCCGGCACCGAATCGGTGGTCGCCGCCATTCGAGACGCGTACCGCCGCGCGAGTGTCGCCTTCCGGCTGCCGATGTGGGGTGGCTTCGACGCGTTTCCGCGTGTGGTCGACGTGCCGTTCATCGCACGACGGTCGGCGCGAGATCCGGGCGAGACGCGGCGAGCGCTCGGCCTGCCGGCGGACACCCGCCTGGCGCTGGTGTCGTTTGGCGGCTACGGGGTCGACGGCCTTGACCTCGAGGCGCTGACGCGCCTCGACGGCTACCTGGTGCTCGTCAGCGATGGCATGCCGGCGGGACCGTCGCGCGAGCCGCTCCGCGCCTGGGGCCGGCGCGGAGCCGTCCAGCCGCTCGATGAAGCCGCGATGTACGCCGCGGGCCTGCGCTACGAGGACCTGGTGCGCGCCGTGGACGTCGTCGTCACGAAGCCGGGTTACGGCATCGTCGCGGAGTGCATCGCCAACGACACGGCTCTGCTCTACACGTCGCGCGGCGCGTTCGTCGAGTACGAGGTGCTGGTCCGCGAGATGCCGCGCTACCTGCGTGCGGGCTTCATTCCTCAGCCCGACCTCCTGGGGGGCCGCTGGGGGCCGTACCTCGACGCGCTGCTCGCGCTGCCGGCGCCGGCCGAGCGGCCGGCTCTCGACGGCGCGGAGGTGGTGGCGCGGGGGATTCTTGGGATGACGGATCGCAAGTGAGGGTGGTAAGTGACAATGACAAATGACGAATGACAAATGGCGAATGACGAATGGCGAAGGGCGAAGGGCGAGCGGTTAAGATCGACGTCTATGCCTGCGCCGCCCCTGGCACCCCCGGAAGGCTGGGTGCCCGTGCAGCCGTTTCCCGAGCTCGCGGCGGCGCGGTCGTTCGTATCGGGCGATCCGGCGGGCGAGCGGATGCGGGTGGCGTACTTCCGGACTGATGCGAGCGAGAGCCTCTACGCGCGGGCGTGGTTCGGTCCCGGCGCCGAAGGTCCGCCGGGCCAGGCGCACGGGGGCGCCATTGCGGCGGTCCTCGATGAAGCGATGGGCGCGGTCACCTGGATGCACGGCCACAAGGCCGTAGCCGGCCGCATCGGCGTGACCTTCAACCAGTTCGTGCCGCTCGGCACGGACACCACCGTCGAGGCATGGGTCGACCAGGTGGATGGACGCAAGGTCGCCACCCGCGCCCGGATGACGGACCCACGCGGCCAACTGCTGGCCGAAAGCGACGGCGTGTTCGTGGTGATGCCGCCGGAACGGCTCGCTGAGTTTGCCAGGACCTGACCGGCCCCTCAGGCCCGCCCTACCCGCCCTACCCGCCCTACCCGCCCCACCCGCC
>JBFMCA010000160.1:0-7153 GCA_040754955.1 Acidobacteriota bacterium
CATGTCGTGGGTCTGTTCGTCGGGTCCGCGCACTCGCAGGCTCCTTTCAGAGTTGGTGCGAGCATGGTAGTACGGCGGAATCGATCTGTCGATCCCCCGCGAGTCACTTTTTCAGCACCCTGCTAGTTGTTCCTGGCACTCCAGGAGTGCATCGACCTCGCCGCGCACTGGCTCGCGGATGCGGGCTGGGGGCCGCCGGACGATGCGGGCTCGGCGTTCGACGTGCTGGCCGAGCGCGGTGCGCTCTCGCGAGCGCTGGCGACAACGCTGCGCGAAGGAGTCGGGCTGCGGAGCCGCATCGCGCACGGATACGCGCTCCTCGACTACCAGCGGGTGCAGGCCGAGGCGCTCCGGGGCATCCCCGCACTGCGTGCGTTTCTGAGTCTCGTCGCCCGCGAGGCGGGGCTCTAGCCCGCACCTGGCGTCGGACACCGGCGACGATTCGCGCACGCGCGCGCCACCCTGCCGCCCCTGTGATTCGACGACGAAAGGCACCTGGGAGCGGGAAAGGGCGTGGAGGCCGGGGCCCTACCAGTGGCCACCAGGATCTGGTCCGCCGGGTCGCCGTGGAACGGCTGCGGCAGTGCACAGCTCTCCACGAGAATCGGCCGCGTCAGCTCCCAGACGCCGAGTCCCGGCTGGGTGAAAGCCGCATCGAGCCATCTCGGCCTGACGGCCTGCAGGGCCGAGCAGTTGACATCATGATGTATGGCTTATACACTTTGATGCGTGGCGAGGACGACGCTCGACATAGACGACGCGGTGCTGAAGGAGCTGAGGAAGAAGGCGGCCGCGGAGGGGCGGACGCTCCAGGCGGTCGTGAACGAACACCTCAAGCGCGCCACCGCGCGGCCGGCGGGGCCGCCCTATCGGCTGCAGCTCGGGGGCTGGCGCGCCGAGGTCCGGCCCGGCGTCGACCTCTGCGACCGCGACGCGCTCTTCGACCTGCTCGACGGGCGGTAGCCCGTGCGCGCCATCGACACCAACGTCCTCATCTACAGCGAGCTCGTCACCAGCCCCTGGCACGACACCGCCCGGCGACTGGTGCAGACCCTGGCCGAGGGCCGCGCGCCCTGGGCCATCCCGTGGCCCTGCATCTACGAGTTCCTGCGCGTGGTCACGCATCCGCGGGTGCTCCACCCACCGATGCCAGTCGCGCGCGCGATGGCCGACCTGCGGGCCGTGCTCGGCTCACCCTCGCTCGTGCTGCTCTCCGAAACGTCGCGGCACGCCGACGTCATGGCCGACATCGTCATGCGGTCCGGCGCCTCGGGCAATCTGCTGCACGACGCCCACATCGCCGCGCTCTGCCTCGAGCACGGTGTGTCGGAGATCGTCACCGGCGACCGCGACTTCGCCCGCTTCCCCGACCTGCGTGTGGTGAACCCGTTCGCCTGAGCCCCACCCCCTCCAGACCTCCACCCCTCCACACCTACCCCTGTCTACTTCCCAAACGCCAGCCGGTTCAGCGCCACGCGGCCGTTGCTGACGACCAGCAGCGGGTCCTGGAGCGCCCGGATGTCTTCGAGCGGGTTCACGTCGACGGCGATGAGGTCGGCCTCGAGGCCGGGATCAAGGGCGCCGGTCGTCTTCTCCCGCCGCAGCATCTCGGCCGCCACGGTTGTGGCCGCCTGCAGCGCCTGGAGCGGCGTCATGCCGGCCCGCACGAAGTTCTCCACTTCGTGCGCGATGCGCGTGACGCTCTCCGGGCCATAGCTCGAGTCGGCGCCGGTCACTATCTTCACGCCAGCCTTGATACCCGCCGCGAGCGCGCGCTCGAGGATCGGCCGCATGAACAGCCCGCGGTTGCGCGTGACGGGGTCGTCGTAGTCGCCGCCCGGCTCGGTGAGGTCGATGATGGTCGTGAAGGTCGGCACCCAGTAGATGCCCCGCGCGGCCATCGTCGTGAGCTGCGCCTCGGTGAGATAGGTGCCGTGCTCGATGCTCCTGACGCCGGCGCGGATGGCGGCCTCGCTCCCCTCGGTGCCGTGCGTGTGGCACAGGACGTCCATCCCGAGCGTCGTCGCCTCCTCCACCACGGCGCGGAGTTCGGCCTCGGTGTACACCTGCTCGCGCGGGTCGGTGTCGGGACGGCCGGCGCGCTCGGTGCCGCGCGTCTTGATGACGTCGGCGCCGCGCGCCTTGTTGATCTGCACCAGCCGCCGCAGCCGCTCGGGCGAATCCACGCGCGGCCAGATTTCCAGCATCCGCGGATCGGCCAGCCACGACGGGTCGTTCGGCGTCACGTAGACGCCCGCCGCGAGCATGTCGGGGCCGGCGAGGTAACCGGCCTTGACCATCTCGCGGATCGCGACGTCCTGGTAGAAATCCACGGACGCGCTCCGCACGGTCGTGACGCCCGAGAGCAGCGCGCGCCGCGCCGCGTCCACCGAGCTCAGGTGCGTGTGCGCGTCGACGAGGCCGGGCACGAGATAGCGCCCG
The DNA here is from genome assembly GCA_040754955.1 of Acidobacteriota bacterium. GTDB lineage: Bacteria > Acidobacteriota > Vicinamibacteria > Vicinamibacterales > UBA2999 > JBFMCA01. Next base: position 2,443 of record JBFMCA010000160.1, read on the forward strand.
CGAACGTCGATGACCGTCGCCCCGGCGGATGGCGGCGCGCCGACGCCGATCGACAGGATCTTCCCGTCGCGCAGGACCACCGAGGCGTTCGCGATGACACGACCCCGCCGGACGTCCACGACGTTGGCGTTGGTCAGCTCCAGATGGGGCTGCGGGATGACGCTCGCGGCCGGCCCCGGATTGGCGGGCGGCACCTGCTGCGCGTAGAGGCCAACACCGCACGCGAGCGGCAGCACAAGGAGCAGAGCTTGGCGTGTCGACATACGCGCATCGTACACCCGCAGACCTGGAGCGCCATGGCCGTCAGGCTGACGCCACTGGTCCGCGAGGCCGTGCGGAGGTGGACGCTCGACGATCCGACCGCGCGAGAAGCCTCGGGGGACCCGCGAGCTTTGAAGGGGCCCCAAGAACTCACCGGCACGTTCTTGGGGGCTCGCGTCACCCGGCCGGTGCGGGCATCGCAGCGCGGTCCGGCCACCGGAGCCCGGCCGCCGCGGGCCAGTGGCGTCACCCTGACGGCCAGGAGGCCAGCCCGGAGTCTAGATCCCAGAGCCCGCGACGCGCGCCAGCCGGTATGTTCCCGGCGCCACGCGCACCGCGTACCCCTCGTCCACGAGCGCGTGGTTGCCCAGGCCCGCGTCGCGCCGCGACAGGCCCGTCACGCGGGCCAGCTCGCCGGGCACGGTCATGCCGGCGGTGGCAAGGAAGCACCGCGCGATCTCCTTCAGCGCCGTCGCGCGGCTCACGCGCTTCCGCAGCGCCTCGGGAAAGCGGCCCACCGCAAGCGTCCAGATGTAGGTGAAACGCGGCTGGTACAGGACCTCGCTCGGCACGACGAGCATGGCGGCCTGCAGTTCGTCCAGCGCGCGTGTCAGGGCCGCGCGATCCTCGAGGCCGGCCTCCTCGCGCAGGTCCACCGTGGCCATCTCCCACTCGTGGCGAAGCACGTGCAGCACAGCGCGGGCGCTCCGGCTCAAGCGCCGCGGCTCGTCGGCCCGTCGGACGCCCCACACCGCGTGGAAGTACGGCACCATCCGCGGCGCGATGAACGTGGCCTTTCCCCGCGCCAGCTTCGCGTAGTACACGTGGCCGCGCCGCACGAGGTCGTCCTTGAGGAGCCAGGTGAGCGACGCCTCGTGGTCCTTCTGCACGTTCCGCGGCAGCACCGCGTCGCGACGCCCGCACACGGCCACGTAGAGCGACGGCCCCGGCCGCCGCGAGTCTGTGAGGCAGGCGGCAAAGCCGACCTCGTCGACGAAGCGCTCGGCCTCGTGGGCGGTCTCCACCTGCCGTGCGCCCTCGCGCCGCCAGCGGCGGTCGCGGTACTCCTCGATCTCCGGGGGAATGACCGGCCTGTGACGCATCGGCGTGGGGTATCCTACCGCGCATGCGCTGGTCGTGGGCCGCGCTCGGCGTCGTCTTCCTCCTCCCCGCGCCCGCGGGAGCGCAGCCCGATCGCTTCCATCACTACCTCCAGCAGCGCTGGTCGCTCGAGCAGGGCCTGCCGCAGGTGAGCGTTGCCGAGCTGGCGCAGGATCGCGACGGCTTCCTCTGGGTCGGCACGCAGGACGGTCTCGCCCGCTTCGACGGCGTCGAGTTCCGCGTCTACACGACGGCCACGACCCCCGGCCTGGCGGGCAACAACATCACGCGGCTGCTCGTCGAGGACAACGGCACGCTGTGGGTCGGCACGCGGAGCGGCCTCAGCCGGTTCGACGGCTCGCAGTTTGCGGTCGCGCAGGTCGAGGGCCGCGCCATCGGCAGCGTGCATCGGCTGGCCCTCGCCGGGAGCGACCTGCTCGTCGCCAGCGATGGCGGGCTGTTCCGCTGGTCCGACGGCGCGCTCCGCATCGTCGAGGACGTGCCGGAGCGCCCTGTGTTCTTCGCGACGCCCACCGAGTCGGGCAGCCTCATGGTGGGGCTGACCGGCCTGGTGCGCGACGGTACCGGTGTTGGCGCGCGCGATTACCGGCTCGACACCTTCGGCACCGGCGTCATCCCCAAGCAGTTCCTCCGCGCCTGCGGAGGCGACTGGATTGCCACCACCGTCGGCCTGCTGCGGCTCACGGGCACCGGGCTCGAGCCCGTGGCCTCACTGACCCGCAACAACATCAGCGAGATCACGTGCGATCCCGACGGCACGCTCTGGGTCGCCACCGACACCGGCATCGCGCGTTTGCGCAACGGCCAGCTGGTGGAGTGGGTGGACGACGAGGCGCGGCTGGAGCACCGCTTCGTGACCGCGCTCCTGCGCGATCGCGACGGCGCGATGTGGGTCGGCACGCTCACCGGCGGGCTGTACCGCCTCTCGCCCGGCCGCTACATCCGCTACAGCACCGCCGACGGGCTGCCCTTCGCGGCCACCTTCGCCGTGGCCCTGTCGCGCGACGGGTCGCTCTGGGTCGGCGGGCAGGGCGGCGTGGCGCGGCTGCGAAACGGCCGCTTCGAGCCGCTTCGCACGAGCGGGCGCGCGGGCACCGACACGGTGGTCACGAGCCTCCTCGAAGATGCCGCCGGGCGATTGTGGATCGGCATGCAGAACGGCGCGTCGTTCGTCGACCTCGCGAGCGGACGCGAGACGCGCGTCGCCGACAACGTGGTGCTCGGGTTCGGCGAAAGCCCCGACGGCACCATCTGGATCGGGTCGGTCGGCGGTCTGCTGGCCTGGCGCGACGGGCGGGTCGAGCCGCGCGCGCGCGACGAGGGTCTCGGGCGCGTGCGGAGCATCCTGGTGTCGGCGCGGCACGGCGTGGTGGTGGCCACCGAGCGCGGCGTCTTCGCGCAGCCGCCGGACGGGCAGCGGTTCGCCCAGCTCGACGCCGGCGTCTTCCCTGCGCCGCGGCGCGCGGCCAACGTCTACGAGGACCCGCAGGGCGACCTCTGGGTGGGCTACCTCGAAGCGGGGATCGCCCACCGCTCCGCCGCCACAGGCGAGTGGCGCGTCTACACGGCCGCCCAGGGGCTGCTGGCCGACGCGGTCAGCGGCGTGCGCGTCGGGCGCGACGGCCAGTACTGGGTGGCCACCACGCGCGGCGTCCAGCGCATCGACCGCGACGCCTTCGGCGGCTCCGCCGATCGGCTGGCCACGGACGTCGTCGTGAGCGTGGGCGGGCAGCATCCGGGCGCGAGCCCGGGGTACTGCTGCAACGGCGGCACCGGGTCCACGCTGGCGCTGGACGGCGCGGGCGTGCTCTGGGCGCCGAGCCTCGACGGCGTGCTCGCCATGGACACGGGCCAGCCGCCGGCGCGCCACGTGCCGCCCGCGGCGCGGCTGCTCGCGCTTCGGCACGGCGACCGCGAGGTGGGCTACGGCGAGGCGACGGCGGTGTCGCTGGCGCCGTCGGCGCGCGACGTGGAGTTCACGTTCACCGCGGCCGTCTTCGATCAGCCGCAGTTCACGCGCTTCCAGTACCGCCTGGACGGGTACGATTCGGACTGGCGCGACAGCCGCGGCCGGCGCACCGCGACGTACACGAACCTGCCGCCCGGGACCTACCGGTTCCGCGTCCGCGTCGCGGGGGACGGCGACGCCGCCCACGAGGCCACGTGGGCGTTCGCCGCGCCGCCGCGCTTCGTCGAGACCTGGCTCTTCCTCGGGCTCGTGGCCGTGGTCGTGGCGGGCTCGGGCTGGACCGCGCACAAGTGGCGCCTGCGCCGCATCGAGCGCGAGCGCGCGCGGCTCGAGGGCGTCGTCGAGGAGCGCACGGGCGAGCTGCGGGCGGCCGTGGCGCAGCTCGAGGCGCTGAGCCGGACCGACCCGCTCACGGGTCTCTGGAACCGGCGCTATCTCGCCGACCGCATCGTGCAGGACGTCGGGCAGGTCGAGCGGCTGCGCCGACAGCCCGCCTCAGCGGATCTCAGCATCGTCTTTCTGCTCGCCGACATCGACCACTTCAAGCGCGTGAACGACGCGTGCGGGCACGACGCCGGCGACGCGGTGCTGGTGGAGACCGCGCGCCGCCTGCGCGAGGCGGCACGCACGGGCGACTACGTCGTGCGGTGGGGCGGCGAGGAGTTCCTGTTCGTCGCCTGCTTCAGCCCGGCCAGCGACGCGCCGCGGATTGCCGAGCGGCTGCGCGCCGCGGTCTGGGCTCGGCCCATCGACGTCCCCGGGCACGGCGCGCTGGCCCTGACCGGCTCGATCGGCTTCAGCGTCTTCCCGTGGGCGGGCGACCCCACGCTGCCCGGCGAGGGCAACATGCGCGCGTGGGAGCATGCGGTCATCCTCGCCGACGCGGCGCTCTACCGCGTGAAGAAGGCCGGCCGCGACAGCTGGGCCGGCATCGTGCCGCATCCGGGTGACCGGACGCCCCTCTGGGCCATCGCCCAGGAGCCCGAGTCGTCCATCGTCCGCGGCCAGGCGATCATCGTCGACCGGCCTTCTGAATCTCGTTCGCGACCTGCTCCACCTGCTCCATGACGCGGAGGAGGTTGCCGCTCCAGAGCTTGCCGATCTGCTCCTCGGTGTAGCCGCGGCGTACCAGCTCGATCGTGACGTTGCGCGTCTCGCTGGCGTCGCTCCAGCCCTCCACGCCGCCGCCGCCGTCGAAGTCCGACGAGATGCCGACGTGGTCGAGGCCGATGAGCTTGACGGCGTAGTCGATGTGATCCACGAAGTCGGCCACCGTGGCCCGCGGAGGCGGCGGGAACCGCGTGTCGAGCGCCGCCATGCGCGCGCGGAACTCGGCCTGGCGCGCCTCGGGAAGCCCCC
>JBFMCA010000161.1:0-7058 GCA_040754955.1 Acidobacteriota bacterium
GGGGCCTGCCGTCGCCGCCTCGGCCGCGTCCATGGCGCTGCTGGCGTCCGCCGAGACTGCTCCGGCGCCTTCCCCGGCGACGACCGCTTCGCTCGCCGCCTCGCCCCCCTCGGCGGGGCCGCCCAGGTCGAGCACGCCGAGCTGGGCCTCGACCTCCTTGCGCTTCTCTTCCTCGCTCTTGATGTCGATGCGCCAGCCGGCCAGCTTCGCCGCGAGGCGGACGTTCTGCCCCTTCTTGCCGATCGCGAGCGAGAGCTGCTTGTCCTCGACGACGACCTCCATGACCTTCTCATGGTCGTCCACGATCGACACGCGCTGCACCTTCGCGGGGCTGAGCGCATTGGTGACGAACTCGACGGGGTCTTCCGACCACTCGACGATGTCGATCTTCTCGCCGCGCAGCTCGCGGATGATGGCCTGGACGCGCGTGCCCTTCATGCCCACGCACGCGCCGACCGGATCGACGTCGCGCTCGCGCGAGTAGACGGCCACCTTCGCCCGGTCGCCGGCCTCGCGCACGGCGCCGCGGATGATCACCGTCCCGTCGTAGATCTCCGGCACCTCCTGCTCGAACAGCTTGATGAGCAGGGCCGGATCCGTCCGCGACAGCACGATCTGCGGGCCCTTGGCGCTCTTGCTGACCCCCTTGATGACGGCCCGGAGGCGATCGCCCTGCGTGTAGCTCTCCGCGCGCGACTGCTCCTTGCGCGGCAGAATCGCCTCGATGCGGCCGACCTCGACGATGATGTCGCCCTGCTCGAACCGCTTCACCACCCCGTTGATGACCTCGCCGACCCGCTGGTTGAACTCGGCGTAGACGTTCTCGCGCTCGGCCTCGCGGACCTTCTGGAAGATCACCTGCTTGGCCGTCTGCGCCGCGATGCGCCCGAGCACGTCGGTCCGCTTCGGGAACTCGATCTGGTAGCCGGCTTCGACCTCCGCGTCCGGTCCATACATCGCCTTGGCCTCGGCGATGGAGATCTCGGTGGACGGGTCGGTGACGTTCTCGACGATCGTCTTGACCGCGAACAGCTCGATCTGTCCCGTCTCCGGGTTGAACTTCGCCTTCAGATCTTCTGTGCTCTTGTAGAACTTGCGTGAGGCCGTCAGCACGGCCTCTTCCATCGCCTGGATGACGACATCGGGCTCGATGCCCTTCTCCTTGGCGAGCGCCTCGATCGTCTGCAGCAGCGGATTGGTGCTCATCGCGTTCAAAACTCCACGTCGAGCCGGGCGCGCGTGATCTGCGCCAGGGGCAACTCGACCAGCCGGCCCCCTTCGGCCTCGAACAGCACGTTGTCGCCCTCGAGGCCCCGCAGGCGGCCGGCAAACGCCGTCTGGCGCCCCACGGGCCTCGCAAGCACGATCTTCGCCCGGCGTCCCACGAACCGCCGGTAGTCGTCCGGGCCGCGCAGCGGGCGATCGAGCCCCGGCGAGGACACCTCCAGCGTGTAGCGATCCGCTACGAGATCCTCGACGTCGAGGATCGCGTCGAGCTCGCGGCTCACGCGCTCGCAGTCCTCGATCCCGACGCTGTCCTCCGGCGTCGCCGCCGGCCCGGGGCGGTCGAGCGTCACGCGCAGCACGAGCTGCCGGCCTTCGCGCCGGAGTTCGACGTCGAACACCTCCAACCCGTGCGCGGCCGCCACGCGCCCCGCGATGTCCCGGATGCGATCGAGCGGGGTCACGCCCCCCCTAAACGAAAAAGAGTGGGCAAAAGGCCCACTCTGGTGTTACCCAGCCTGACCGGACCCTTCATTGTAGCACGGCCGGCGGCCCGATCGCAGCGTGGTCCGGGCCGCTCAGGCCGGCCGCGCCACCAGATCGTAGTCCCGGGCGGCGATGACGGTCGCGTCGAGGAAATCGCCCGGCCGGACCTCGGCAGGGTCGCAGTCCGACAGGTACACGACGGGGTCGATCTCGGGCGCCTGGGTCGCCAGCCGGCCCCGGAGGACCAGCTCGTGCTCCGGGGACGGGCCGTCGACCAGGACCCGCACGCGCTCGCCGAGCCGGGCCCGCTGCCGCCGGGCCACCAGCCGCTTCTGCAGCCGCATCACCGACCGCTGCCGCCGCCGCTTCTCGGCCGCCGGTACATCGTCGGCCAGATCGAACGCGGTGGTGCCCTCCTCGTGGGAGTAGGTGAAGACGCCGAGGTGGTCGAAGCCCACGGTCTCGATGAAGCCCGCCAGGGAGTCGACGTCGGCAGCCGTCTCGCCCGGAAAGCCGACGATGAACGTCGTGCGCAGCGCGACCCCGGGGATGCGGGCGCGAATCCGCCCGAGGAGCCGCTCGTAGGCGGCGCGGGTGCCGGGCCGCTTCATCCGCTTCAGCACCGCGTCGGAGGCGTGCTGCAGCGGCAGGTCGATGTACTTGACCACCTTGTCGCACTCGGCGATGGCGTCGATGACCTCGTCGGTGATGGTGGTCGGGTAGAGGTAGAGCAGCCGGATCCACTCCAGCCCGTCCACCCGGTTGAGCGCGCGGAGCAGGCGCGGCAGCGCGCCGCGATCGCCGCGGTCGATGCCGTAGAAGGTGGTGTCCTGCGAGATGAGCACCAGCTCCTTCACGCCGCGCGCCGCCAGCGCCTCGGCCTCGCGGACGATCGACGCCTCGCTGCGGCTGCGGTAATGGCCCCGCATCTTCGGGATGATGCAGAACGCGCACGCGTAGTCGCAGCCCTCGGCCACCTTCACATAGGCGTAGTGGCCGGGGGTCGCCAGGCGCCGCGGCGTGTCCGCATCGTAGAGGTAGGTGGGCAGGTCGACGCCGAAGACGGGCGCCGGGTGTCCGGCTGCAGGCGGCAGGCGTCGGGCCTCGGGCTTCGGGCTCGCGGCGGCGGGCGGCGCGTCGCGGCGGTAGAAGCGCAGGGGCTGCGCCGCTCCTGAGGCCAGAGGCCCGAGACCCGCGACCTGAGGTCCGAGGCCCGACGCTCGAGCCCCGGCGCTGCCCGCGATGGCCTCGAGAATCGCCGGCACTTCGCCGGTTCCGAGCACGGCGTCGATTTCGGGGATCTCCGACCGGAGTTCGTCGCGATAGCGTTCCGCGAGGCACCCGGTGACGATGAGCCGGCGGCCCGGTGCGTGCTGCTTGAGCTGGGCCATCTCGAGGATGGTGTCGATGGACTCCTGCTTGGCGCGATCGATGAACGCGCACGTGTTGACGACCAGCACGTCGGCGCCGTCGGCCTCGGTAGTGATCTGGTGCCCGGCCTGCTCGGCGAGGCCGAGCATCACCTCGGCGTCGACGAGGTTCTTCGGGCAGCCGAGCGACACGAAGCCGATGCGTTTCGGCGGGTGGGGCGGGTCGGGCGGGTTCATGGCCACGGAGCCTTCCAGTCTACCGCGACCCGAGCCCGGCGTTCGCCGACGCCCCGACGCCTGGCCCCGACGCCCGGGGTGTTGCGGCGCCGGGCGCGAGCCAGGCCGCGAACCTCTCGCACGGTCGATGGCGCCGGCAACGCCACAACCCGCACCGTGGTCGTGCCCGTGCCGCTGCCGCCGGCGCGTCTCTGATCAGGGGTACAGGCGGTACAGCATGCGCGGGTACGGGATGGTCTCGCGCACGTGCTCCAGGCCGCAGATCCAGGCCACCACCCGCTCGATGCCCATGCCGAAGCCGCCGTGCGGCACGGTGCCGTAGCGGCGGAGGTCGAGGTACCACTCGAAGGCTTCCTGCGGCAGGCCGTGCTCCTTGATGCGCTCGACCAGCAGGTCGTAGTCGTCGATGCGCTGGCCGCCCCCGATGATCTCGCCGTAGCCCTCCGGGGCGAGCACGTCGACGCACAGCGCGCGGTCGGGCTGCGCGGGGTCGGGCTTCATGTAGAAGGCCTTGACGGCCGCAGGGTAGTGGGTCACGCACACTGGCCGGTCGTACTGCTCCGACAACACCGTCTCGTCGGTGCCGCCCAGGTCCCCGCCGACCTGGAACGGCAGCCCCTTGTCGAGCAGGATTTTCGCAGCCTCGTCGTAGTGGACGCGCGGGAACGGCGCCCGCACGGTCTCGAGCTTCGACGTGTCGCGCTCGAGCGCCTTCAGCTCCGCCGCCCGCCGGTCGAGGACCCGCGCCACGACGCTGGTGACGAGTCCCTCGGCGAGTGCGATCACGTCGTTGAGGTCGGCCCAGGCCATCTCGGGCTCGACCATCCAGAATTCGGTCAGATGCCGGCGGGTCTTGCTCTTCTCGGCCCGGAACGTCGGGCCGAAGCAGTAGACCTTGCCGAGTGCCATTGCGTTGGCCTCGTTGTAGAGCTGCCCGCTCTGCGTCAGGTACGCCGTCGTGTCCTCGAAGTACTGGACGGGAAAGAGCGTCGTCGTCCCTTCGCACGCGGCGGGGGTGAACACCGGCGTGTCGCAGAGGATGAAGTCGTGCGCGTTGAAGAAGTCGCGCACGGCGCTGATGACCTCGTGCCGCACCCGCAGGATGGCCGTCTGGCGCTCGCTGCGCAGCCAGAGGTGCCGGCGGTCGAGCAGGTAGTCGACGCCGTGCTCCTTGGGCGTGATGGGGTAGTCGTGCGACGGGCCGACGACCTCGAGGGCGCTGGCGGTGAGCTCGTATCCCCCCTTCGAGCGCTGGTCGGCGCGCACGGTGCCGGTGACGATGAGCGAGGTTTCCTGCGACAGGTGGTCGGCGGCGGCGAACGTCTCCGCGGAGACGTCGTTTCTGCCCATCACGACCTGCATGAAGCCCGTACCGTCGCGGATGACCAGGAAGTGGATCTTGCCGCTCGAACGCCGGTTGTGCAGCCAGCCCCGGACGGTCACCTGCTGTCCGACGTGGTCGCCGATTCTCGCGATGGTCACATGCACGCTCAGTCTCCCGTCATCTCTTCGGTCCAGCCGAGCGCCTGCTCGAAGCGCGCGCGCGCGCGCGCCGTCCGGTCGAGCACGGCGCGCGGATCGTCGGCTCCAGCTACCTCGAACATCCAGGCGCCCTCGTAGCCCACCTTCTGCAGCGCGAGCAGCGCGTGATCCCAGTCGATGGTCCCCTCGTAGGGCACGAGGTGGTCGTCGGCGCGCTTGCGGTTGTCGTGCAGGTGCGTGGTGAGCACGTAGCCGGAGCACGCCTCGACGGCCTCGCCGACGTCGCCGGCCAGGTGGGCGTGTCCCACGTCGAGACAGATGCCCGCGCCGGACAGATCGAGGTCGTCCTCGAGGAGCCGGACGAGCGCCTCGGGTGTGGACAGCGCGTTGGGGATCACCTCGAGCGCGAGCGCGATGCCGGCCGCGGCGGCCCGCTCGTGCAGCACCTCGACGCTGCGCCGGGCGGCGTCCCGGAGGTTGTCGCCGGACGGCGGCGCCATCGCCTCCGGCACGCCGAGGTGCACAACGAGGTACTTGTACGGCACGGTGGCCGCGACCGCGAGCGCCGCGTCGGCCTCGGCGAGCGCGCGCTGGCGGCGCGCCTCGTCGGCGGCCGCCGTCGAGTACGGCTCGCCCCACGCGCCGGCCGTCAGACCGGCCGCGATGGGCGCATGCACCGAGTGCAGCGTGAGCCTGGTATCGGCGAGCCATTCCGCCAGCGCCTCGATCGCCCGCGGCGCGTGGTAGTCGAAGTGCGTGCGCGTGGCGAACAGCTCGATGGCGTCGAACCCGCGCACCGCGATCTCGACCAGGTGCTCCCGGTCGAGCCGCTCGGCGTGGAAGACGTGGGTGGAGACGCCGAAGCGCATCCTTCTAGCCTACCGCAGCTCGTCGACGAGGTCTGCCAGCAGCCCCCGCAGCCGGGCGAAGCGCGGGTAGCGGCCGAGATTCGCGCGCACGTAGTTGAGCGTGCGGGGAATGTACTGGATGTACACCGGATTGCCGCGCGTCGTCGTCTGGTAGCCGAAGGTGCCGAGCGCCTTGAGGTTGCGCTGCAGCGCCATGAGGTCGAACCGGCGCCGGAACTCCCGGGCATCGGCCGCGCTCACCCCCCGCGCGCCCCGCGCGAGCGCCAGGAAGTACGCGATGAGCTCGTCCACCTGCTGCGACGTGAGGTCCACATAGGAGTCGCGCAGCAGCGACGCGAGGTCATAGGTGTCGGGCCCCATGCGCGCGTCCTGGAAGTCGATGATGACCAGCGCGCCGTTGTGCAGCATCAGATTCCGGCTGTGGTAATCGCGGTGGCACAGCACGCGCGGCTCGGCGGCCAGCTCGCCCGCGATGGCGGCCCATTCCTCGCGGAGCGCCTCCCGTACCGCCGCGTCGGGCGCCGCGCCGCGGTACGCGATGAGGAAGTGCTTCACGAAGAACTCGAGCTCCCAGGTCAGCTTCTCGACGTCGAAGGCGATGCCGTAGGGCGGGTAGGCCGGGTCGGCCAGCTCCGCGCCCCGCTGCTGCAAGCGGACCAGGAAGGACACCGCCTCGCGATAGAGGGCCGCGTGCTCGTCCGGCGAGGCCGCGCCGAGGTGCGCCTGGAGCGTGACGTCGCCCAGATCCTCGAGGCCCAGGATGCCGAGCGCGTTGCTGTGATGCAGGATGGCCGGCACCGGCAGCGGGATCGCCCGCATCAGGCGCGCGATTGAGACGAACGGCATGGCGTCGTAGTCGATGGGGCCCGCGTGCAGCGCCAACACGACGGACGGCGCCCGGGGGATCAGCACGCGGACATACCGGCGATCGGAGGCATCGCCGGTAAGCGGCAGCACCTTGGTGGCCTGGGACGCCAGGCCCTGCTCGTCGAGGTATCGCGCGATGCGCGCGGTTTCGGTCAGAGCGTCCACGGGGCCTCGTTCGGCAGCAGGACGACGCCCCGGTGGCGGGCGCCCGGGGGCACAATCACCCGATCGGCCACGATGCAGTCCACGAGCTCGGCACCGGCGCCCACCTCCACGTCGTCCCACAACAGGCTGCGTTCGACGCGCGCCGACGGATCCACGCGGGTGCGCGCCCCGCGGTCCGGCGGGCGTCCCTCGCGGGCGGCCAGCGCCAGCGCCGTCGCCAGATAGTCGGCCGGCGTGCCGATGTCGAAAAACGCCGCCTCGCTTGCGTGTACGCGCACCGACCCCGGCTCGCGCGCGACGAGCGCAGGGTACAGCCCGTGCACGGATTCGCTGGGCCGATCGTCCGGCACATCGTCGA
>JBFMCA010000162.1:0-6977 GCA_040754955.1 Acidobacteriota bacterium
GACGGCGCCGACGCCGCCGCCGGCCATCAGCCGCACCATCACGCTCGCCGAGGGCATGACGGTCAAGGACCTCGCCGACAAGCTCGAGGTCCGCGCCAAGGACGTGCTCAAGGTGCTGCTCGATCGCCGCATGATGATGACCATCAACTCGGTCATCGACATCGACACGGCCCGCGACGTCGCCCGCAACTTCGGCGCCGACATGGAGACGCGCAGCTTCGAGGAGGAGCTGCTCGAGGTCGAGGCCGAGGCCGTGGACCCGAAGGACCTGGTGCCCCGGGCGCCGGTCGTCACGGTCATGGGCCACGTCGACCACGGCAAGACGACGCTGCTCGACGCGATCCGCGAGACGAAGGTCGCCGAGCGCGAGGCCGGCGGGATCACGCAGCACATCGGCGCGTATCTCGTGTCCGGCGTCGGCGAGAAGCAGGACAAGAGCATCGTGTTCCTGGATACGCCGGGCCACGAGGCGTTTACGCTCATGCGCGCGCGCGGCGCCAAAGTCACCGACGTGGTGGTGCTGGTGGTGGCCGCCGATGACGGCGTCATGCCGCAGACGCGGGAAGCCATCGACCACGCCAGGGCGGCGGGCGTCCCCATCATCGTGGCCGTCAACAAGATCGACAAGCCGGGCGCCAATCCCGACGTCGTCAAGCGCCAGCTGGCCGACCTCAACCTCGTGCCGGAAGACTGGGGCGGCCAGACGGTGTTCGTCGAGGTCTCGGCCAAGAAGCGGCAGAACCTCGACCTGCTGCTCGAGATGATCCTGCTCGTCACGGAGATCGGCGAGCACAAGGCCAACCCCAAGCGTGCGGCCCTCGGCACCGTCCTCGAGACCAAGCTCGATCGGGGTCGCGGGCCGGTGGCCACCGTGCTGGTCCAGGACGGCACGCTCGCCGTCGGCGACAACATCATCGCCGGCCCGGTCGTGGGGCGCGTGCGCGCCATCATCGACGACCGCGGCCGCAATCTGAAGGCCGCCGGGCCGTCGACGCCGGTCGAGGTGCTCGGGCTCGAGAACCTGCCGTCGCCGGGCGACCAGTTCCAGGCCGTCACCGACCCGGCAAAGGCGCGCCAGATCGCGACCTTCCGGCAGGGACAGGCCAAGGAGCGCGCGCTCGGCGCGAAGGGCACACGCCTGACGCTCGAGTCGCTCCAGCAGCAGATGGCCGAGGGCGACGTCAAGGAGCTGCCGATCATCATCAAGGCGGACGTCCAGGGCTCGGCCGAGGTGCTCGCGGCGTCGCTGCAGAAGCTGTCGAACGAGACCACGAAGATCCGCATCATCCACACGGCAGTCGGCGCCATCAACGAGTCGGACGTGCTCCTTGCGTCGGCGTCGAATGCCATCGTGATCGGCTTCAACGTCCGGCCCGATCGCAACGCGGAGGCCGTGGCCGAGCGCGAAACCGTCGACATCCGCCTCCACTCGGTCATCTACAACGTGACCGAGGAGATTCAAAAGGCCATGGAAGGCCTGCTCGAGCCGACCTTCAGGGAAGTGCGGATCGGCGCGGCGGTGGTGCGCGAGACCTTCAAGGTGCCCAAGGTGGGCACCATCGCCGGCTGCCTCGTGCAGGAAGGGCGGATCACCCGGTCGGGCGACGCCCAGGCGCGCCTGCTGCGCGACAACGTCGTGGTGTGGGAGGGACGCCTGGCCTCGCTGCGCCGCTTCAAGGACGACGTGAGCGAGGTGAAGGCGGGACTCGAGTGCGGCATCGGGCTGCAGAATTTCAACGACGTCAAGGTCGGCGACGTCATCGAAGTGTTCCAGATGGAGCGCGTGGCCGCCGCGGTCTGACGCCGGGGCCGCGCAGGGCATGGTCGTCGCACTGCTGAGCGTCGAGCTGCATCTGCCGTTTGCGACCTCGCTCAAGGAGAAGCGCATGGTCGTCCGCGGCCTGAAGGACCGGCTGCGGAAGTTCAACGTGGCCATCGCCGAGGTCGACTACCACGACACGTGGCAGCGGGCGGCGCTCGGCGTGGTCACCATCAGCGCCGAGGCAGCCCACGCCGACAAGGAGCTGCAGGCCGTGGCCGCCGAGATCGAGCGGCTCGAGCCCGGCCTGATCACGCGGACCGGCGTGGAATTCCTGACGTGACGCACGCGCCGGCGCCGGCCGGCGCGGCCTCCGGCGAGTCAACATGGCCCTGTCACACCGCATCGAACGCATCGCCGAGCAGGTCCGCGAGGAGCTGAGCCAGATGCTCGCCACCGAGGTCTCCGACCCCGGCGTCGGCCTGGTCACCATCACGCGCGTGAAGGTCACCGCCGATCTCTCGCTGGCGCGCGTGTACTGGACCGTCATGGGCAACCCCGCCGAGCGCGCGCGCACCTCCACGGCCCTCGACCGCGTCGCGCCGTACCTCCGGCACCTGCTCGCCGGCCGCCTGACCCTGCGGCGCGTCCCCGACATCCGGTTCCAGTTCGACGAGTCTGTCGCCGCGCAGGACCGCATCGAGCGCATCATTCAGGACATCCACGCCGAGGATGCCGCCCGCGGAAAACCCGAGCCGCCGGCCGATGAGTGACCTCGACGCCATCGTCGCGCGCCTGCAGCGCGGCCGCCGGTTCCTCGTGGTCTCCCACGAGCGGCCCGACGGCGACGCCATCGGCTCGGCGTCCGCCGCCGCGTTCGCGCTGCGCGCCCTCGGCAAGGAGGCGACCGTGGTGGTCGACGCCACGCCGCCCGCGTTTCTCCTCCCCTTCCCGGGCGTCGCCGACGCCCGGGTAACGACCCGCGTCGACGAGATCTGCGACGCCGTCCTCGTCATGGAGTGCTCGTCGCTCGACCGCACCGGCATCGCCGGGCTGGATCGGTCGCCCGTCATCAACATCGACCACCACCCGGGCAACACGCGATACGGCGCGATCAACTGGATCGACGAATCGGCGGCGGCGTGCGGCGAGCTGGTGTTCGATCTCGTCGAGGCGCTGGGCGTCCCTCTCTCGCCTGACATCGCCACGCACATCTACCTGGCCGTGCTGACCGACACGGGCTCGTTCCGGTTCTCCCACATCACGCCGCGGACGTTCGAGATCGCGCGCCGGGCGGTCGAGGCCGGCGCCGACCCCCAGTGGATCGCCCGGACGCACTACGACAGCAGCACGCTCGGCCGCGTTCGCATCTTCGGCGCCGTGCTGAACGGCATGATCCTCGGCCCCTCGGGCCGGGTGGCCGCGCTGTCCCTCACCCGCCAGCAGGCCGCGGAGCTCGGCGGCTCGTACGACGACACCGACGGCCTCATCAACGTCCCGCTCACGGTGAAGGACCTGCAGGCCGTGGCGTTCTTCAAGGAGCAGGGCCCGGGCCTGTGGCGCGTCAGCCTGCGCTCGAAGGGCGCCGTCGACGTCGGAACCATCGCGCGCCGCCACGGTGGCGGCGGGCACCGGAACGCGGCCGGCTGCAGCGCCGAAGGGTCGCTGGACGAGGCGCGAGGCGCGTTCCTGGCCATGCTGGAAGAGGCGGTCGCGTCCGCATGAACGGCGTGCTCGTCGTGGACAAGCCCGTCGGGCCGACCTCCCACGACGTCGTCGCCCTCGCGCGGCGGGCGCTGGCCACGCGGCGCGTCGGGCACACCGGCACCCTCGACCCGCAGGCGTCAGGCGTGCTGCCCCTGGTCGTCGGGAGCGCGACGCGGCTCGCGCAGTACCTCACCGCCGGCGACAAGGAATACGAGGCGACCGTGCGCTTCGGCGCGACGACCGACACCGCCGATCTCGCCGGCACCGTGGTCGCGCAGACCGGACGCTGGCCGGGCGCCGAGGCGCTCGAGGCTGCGCTCACCCGCTTCCGGGGGACGTTCGACCAGGTCCCGCCGGCCTTCTCAGCCAAGAAGATCGGCGGCGAGCGGGCGTATGCGCTGGCTCGCCAGGCGAGGCCCGTGAGGCTCACCGCGGTTCCCGTCCGCGTGGATGCCCTCGAGCTGCTCCAGTACGAGCCGCCGGACGCGCGGCTCCGCGTGCGGGCGTCGGCGGGCTTCTACGTGCGCTCGCTGGCCGCCGACCTCGGCGAGGCGGTGGGCACGGGGGCGTGCCTCGCGGCCCTCCGGCGGACGGCGGCGGGCCCGTTCGCCCTGCGCCAGGCGGTGCCGCTGGCGGCCCTCGCGCCAGGGGCGACGGCCGAGCTGGGCGATCGGCTGGTCCCCCTCGAAGCGCTCCTGCCCGACTGGCCCGCGGTCCACCTGACCTCCGATGCGGCAACCCGGGCGCGCCACGGGCGCGACCTGGGACCCGGCGAGCTGGGCGGCCCGGCCCCGGGCCGCCCCGTGCGGCTCCTCGGTCCCGACGGGCGCCTCCTCGGCCTGGCGGAACCCGTGCCGGGCGGCTTTTTGCATCCGTCGGTCGTCCTGGGGTAAGATGCTGGGTTTACTGGTGATATTCCAATCACCACATACGGCGGCTTGGAGCGGCGGATACCGCGCTCTCGGCCGTGCGTGGAGGACTCGACGTGGCTCTGACGAAGGACAAGAAGACCGATCTCATCGGCGCGTATCGCACCCACGACAAGGACACCGGGTCGCCTGAGGTGCAGGTGGCCATCCTGAGCGAACGCATCAACTACCTGACCGAACACTTCAAGACGCACGCGAAGGACCACCATTCGCGTCGCGGCCTGCTCAAGCTCGTCGGCCAGCGGCGCCGCCTGCTCGACTATCTCAAGAGCAAGGACGCCGATCGGTACGCCGAACTCATCAAGCGGCTCGGCATCCGCAAGTAAGGCGTGGCGGCGATCCGCCATGCATCCCAGATTTTCCTGAGCGTGGGGAACGTGACCCCAATCGAGGCTGTGTATGCACAAGCGTGAAATCCAGATCGGCCAGCAGACCCTCTCCATCGAGACGGGCAGACTGGCCAGGCAGGCCGACGGCGCCGTCGTCGTGCGCGTCGGCGACACGATGGTGCTCGTGTCGGCCTGCCACGCGGCCAATCCGCGTGAGGGCATCGACTTCCTGCCCCTGACCGTCGACTACCGGGAGTACACCTACGCCGCCGGCCGCATTCCCGGCGGGTTCTTCAAGCGCGAGGGCAAGCCGAGCGAGAAGGAGGTGCTGACGAGCCGCGTCATCGACCGGCCCATCCGGCCGCTCTTCCCCTCGGGCTGGCGGTACGAGACGCAGGTCATCGCCATGGTGCTCTCCGCCGACAACCAGAACGACTCGGACGTGCTGGCCCTGACCGGCGCGTCGGCCGCGCTCGCCATCTCCGAGATTCCCTTCGAGAAGACCATCGCCGGCGTCCGCGTCGGCCTCGTCGAAGGCGAGTACGTCATCAACCCGAGCTACGAGCAGCGCCGCCAGAGCCGCCTCGACCTCGTCGTCGCCGGTCACAAGGACGGCATCGTGATGGTAGAGGCCGGCGCCAAGGAGGTCTCGGAAGACGAGGTCATCCGGGCGCTCGAGGCCGGCCACCAGGCCATCCGCCAGATCATCAACATGATCGACGACCTGGCGCGCGCCGTGGGCAAGACGAAGCTGCCGAAGCCGGAGCGGACGATCGGCAACGAGTTCTACCGCGAGGTCGAGGAGAAGGTGCTGGTCCCGCTCAGCGAGGCCATGCGCGTCCGCGGCAAGCTCGAGAACTACGACCGCGTCGACCAGGTCCTCGACGATCTCATCGCGAGCCTGCCCGAGGGCGAAGTGCAGCGCAAGGTCGAGGCCAAGGCCATCTTCAAGGAGCTGCAGGAGAAGGTGCTGCGCGACGAGGTGCTCGAGCGCGGCATCCGCCTCGACGGGCGGAAGATGGACGAGATTCGCCCCATCTGGATCGACACGAGCGTGCTCCCGCGCGCCCACGGCTCGGTGGTCTTCACCCGCGGCGAGACGCAGGCGCTCGTCACGGCGACGCTCGGCACGGCCGAAGATCAGCAGAAGATCGAGAACTTCGACGGCGAGCAGTGGAAGCGCTTCATGCTCCACTACAACTTCCCGCCCTTCTCGGTGGGCGAGGTCGCGTTCCTCCGCGGCCCCGGCCGCCGCGAGGTCGGCCACGGCGCCCTGGCCGAGCGCGCGCTCGCGCCCATGGTGCCGGCCGAGGAGCAGTTCCCGTACACCATCCGCATCGTGTCCGACATCCTCGAGTCGAACGGCAGCTCGTCGATGGCGTCGGTCTGCGGCGGCTCGCTGGCCATGATGGACGCGGGCGTGCCGCTCAAGGCGCCGGTGGCCGGGGTGGCGATGGGCCTCATCCTCGACGAGGCGACGGGCAAGTACGCCGTGCTGTCGGACATCGCGGGCGCCGAAGACCACTACGGCGACATGGACTTCAAGGTGGCGGGCACCGCGTCGGGCATCACGGCGCTGCAGATGGACATCAAGGCGTCGGGCATCTCCGCGGAGATCATGACGACGGCTCTGAACCAGGCGCGGCAGGGCCGCCTCTACATCCTCGAAAAGATGCGGGAGGCCCTCGCGGAGCCGCGGCAGACCATTTCGGCCTACGCGCCGCGCATCGTCACCATTCGCATCCCCGTCGACAAGATCCGCGACGTCATCGGGCCGGGCGGAAAGACGATTCGGTCGATCATCGAGAAGACCGGCGTCAAGATCGACGTCGAAGACGACGGCCGCGTCAACGTGGCGTCGGCCGACGAAGCGGCGGCCGCCAAGGCCATCGGCATGATCCAGGAGATCACCGCGACGCCGGAGCTCAACAAGACCTACCTCGGCAAGGTCCAGCGCATCACCGACTTCGGCGCCTTCGTCGAGGTGCTGCCAGGCACCGACGGCCTCCTCCACGTCTCGGAGATCGCCAACTATCGCGTGAAGGACGTCCGCGACGAGCTGAAGGAGGGACAGCAGGTGCTGGTCAAGGTCATCAATATCGATCCCACCGGCAAGATCCGGCTGTCGCGCAAGGCACTGCTGGCGCCCGACGAGGGCACGGCGCCGCCCGAGCGGCCGGCCGGCGAAGTCGCGGCGGCGCACTCCGGCGGCAGCGACGGCGAGCGGCGCGACCGTGACCGCGGCCGTGATCG
>JBFMCA010000163.1:0-6743 GCA_040754955.1 Acidobacteriota bacterium
GACTTTGCGAGGTCCACGGCCACTGTCGTAGCATCCATGTCGGTCTCCTCCTGGTTGTGCTGATGGGTGTCAGCTGATGCGGCATCATGCCGTATCGGAACCGGGAGGAGTCCATACCATCCTGGTGAGGCGACGGCGGGGCGGCGCGGCCGCGCCGCGCACGGGCGAGGCAACGCGGGATGCGTGGGGCCGGGTGGGGTTGACAATAATTTCGATATCGAATATTTCTACATAAGACATTCAGACATGGGAACCAAATACCGCGGTCCCGCGGCCGAGACCCGCGCCCTCAACGCCTTCATCAAGCTCATGCGCGCCGCCAACTCCGTCAGCGGCGCCCTCGCCCGCCCCGTCGCCGACGAAGGCGGCCTCACCATGAGCCAGTTCGGCGTCCTCGAGGCGCTCCTCCACCTCGGACCCATGAGCCAGGGCCAGCTCTGCGGCAAACTCCTCCTGAGCGGATCCAATCTCACCACCGTCATCGACAATCTCGAGAAGCACGGCCTGGTCCGCCGCGAACGCCTCTCGAGCGATCGGCGCGTCGTCGAAGTCTCGCTGACCGACAAGGGCCGCTCGCTCATCGCCCGGATGTTTCCGAACCACGCGCGGCGCATCACGAACCTCTTCGCCGCGCTCACGCCGAAACAGCAGGACCAGCTCGCCGCCCTGTGCCGCACGCTCGGGACCAGCATCACGGAGCCCGTGTAGAGCCCAGAGCCCAGAGCCCAGAGCCCAGAACCCCAAACGAAGGACATCATCATGAGCAAGGTCATTGTCATCTCAGGCGCCACCGGACAGCAGGGGGGCGCCACGTTGCGAGCCCTGGTCGGCAAGGGCTTCACGCTGCGCGCGCTGACGCGCACGCCGGACAGCGCCGCCGCGCAGGCGGTCAAGACGCTCGGCGCCGAGATCGTCCGGGCCGACCTCGACGACGAGGCCTCTCTCCGCGCGGCGCTGACGGGTGCGTGGGGCGCGTACGCCGTGCAGAACACCTGGACGGCCGGCGTCGAGGGCGAGGAGGCGCAGGGCCACCGCTTCGCGAAAATCGCGCGCGAGGCCGGCGTCGAGCACTTCGTCTACGCGTCGGTTGCGTCTGCGGATCGACAGACCGGCATCCCGCACTTCGAGAACAAGTTCCGCGTCGAAGGCACGGTCCGCGCACTCGGCTTCCCCTCCTACACCATCGTCCGGCCCGTGTTCTTCATGGAGAACCTGGTGACGCCCTGGTTCCTGAATGGCGACCGGCTGGTGTCGGCCCTCGAGCCCGACACGCCGCTGCAGATGATTGCGGTGCAGGACGTCGGGGCATACGGGGCACTGGCGTTCACCGACGCGCGCTTCCGAAACCTGGAGATTGACATCGCCGGCGACACCGCGAGCATGGCCGAGGCGGCTGCCACGTTGACGCGGGCATTCGGCCGGCCGATTGAGTACGTGCAGATCCCGATGAGCGAGATCCGCAAGAACAGCGAGGACTTCGCGTTGATGCTCGAGTGGTTCGAGCGCGTGGGCTACGACGCCGACATCCCCGGCAATGCGAAGACGTACGGCGTCACGCCCACGACGCTCGCCGACTGGGCCGCCCGGCTGAAGCGATAGGTCCGAGATCCGGCAGAACCCGACCTGCACCTCGCGCCCCGCCGCGCCGACGACCGAGCGGGGCGGCGGCGGCGACGGCCCGGTGGCGATGCTGTGCGGCGCCGCGGCGAGATCGGGCTTCGCATGGCGCTCGGCGAGCCCCCGGCCGGGGTCCTCGCTCCGGTGCTCCGGCACGTGGCGGTCATCACGGCCGCCGGGCCGTGGGCGTGGTCGCCGCGCCCCCGGCACCTCGACGTGCTGCCGGAGGCGAGCTCCACCCAGACACGCTGCGCGCCGCCGGCCTGCCGCAGCGTAGCCGCCGCCGGGTCCCGGGCGACGATGCCGGCGAAGGACGTCGCTGCGATCGCGGACGTCCGAGGGCGGCCCCGCGGTTGGACGCTACTGGCGGGCGGTCGTGGGCTCGGTCGGCGCCGGCGCCTTGTAGTCGATCTCGCGCGGCGGCGGCTCGCCGCCGGGCCCCTTCAGGTAGTGGGTCATCCACTGCATCAGCCGCAGGCTGTAGTCGAGGCGCGACGCGGCGCGCGCGTTGCCGTGGCCTTCGCCGGGATACCACACCAGCCGCACCGGCGTCCGGCCGTGCAGCTTCAAGTGGCGGTACAGCTCCATCGACTGCGTCGGGTGCACGCGCGGATCGGCCGTGCCGTGCAGGATCAGCGTCGGCGTGCGCGACTTCGCCGCGTGGAACACGGGGCTGCGCTGCAGCATGAAGATCCAGTCGTCCCACGGTCGCTTCAGCGCGTGCACGTAGTACTCCTCGTTGGCGATGTCGGTGGTTCCCACTTTCGAAATCTTGTTGCTGATGCCCACGAACATCACGGCGGCGGCGAAGCGATCGGTGTAGTAGGTGGCGCCCCACGCCGAGGCGTAGCCGCCGTACGAGCCGCCGGTGATGCCGACCTTCGCGCGATCGACGAGGCCCGTCCCCACGAGGTGATCCACCGCGTCGACCAGGTCGTCGAACTCCTTGCCCGCCGGGTCTCCCTGGCCGAGCTTCGAGAAGGCGACGCCGCGTCCGGTGCTGCCGCGGTAGTTCGGATAGAAGACGGCGAAGCCCTGCGCGGCGCCGACCTGCCCGGCGTTGGCGTACGTCGTGACCCAGCCGTTGGCGTCGCGCGCCTCGGGGCCGCCGTGCACGGTGAGGATGAGCGGATACCGCACGCCCGGCTGCTCGTCGAGCGGACGCACGAGCACGCCTTCGAGCGCCAGCCCGTCGCGGGCCTTGAACGTCACCACTTCCTGGCGCGCGAAGCGCATGCCGTTCAGCCAGGGGTTGCTGTCCGTCAGGCGCTTCGGCGCGGCGCCCTCGGCCAGCAGGTACACCTCCGAGGGATGCGAGGGCGTCTGCGCCGCGAGCGCCACGGCCCCGCTCCGCGCGCGATCCATGGCGGTGAACACGGGCCCCCCGGCGCCCACGAGGGTGCGCCGGCCCAGGCCGTCCGTGCGCACTTCACCGATGACCGACCAGACGCCCTCGTCGCTCATGAAGACGAGCGTGTCGTCGTCCTTCCACGCGAAGGCGCGCACGTGCGCCTCGTAGGAGGGCATCACGTCCCGGAGCGCGCCGCCGCCGGCCGGCACCACCATCAGCCGACCCTCGGACGGGTCGTTGATGTCGGCCGCCGATACGAGCGCCAGCGTCGACCCGTTGGGGCTCCACGAGACCTGGCCGACCTTGCCCGGGTTGTCGATCTTCGCCACGAGCGTGCCGGTCGCGGCGTCGACGATGTGGACGCGCCGCTGCATGAGGTCGTCGTCGACGAGCGCGGTGGGCGCGTAGAGCACCATCAGCCGGGTGCCGGCCGGGTTCCAGGCAATCGTTGACGCGGCGCCCGGCAGGTCGACGAGGCGGGGCGTGCCGGCCGTGAAGCCGTCGAGCGACGCGATCCAGACGCGCTGGGCCGCGAGCGCTTCCTCGTAGATCTCCTGGGTGAAGCCGCGGCGGGCCAGGTCCTGCCGCTCCTTCGACGGCGCCTCCCGCGCGAGGAAGGCCACCTGCCGGCCGTCGGGGCTGAACTCGAACGCCGCGATGTCGGTCGCGTGCGCCAGCACCTTCTGGGCCTCGCCGCCGTCTCGCGGCACGATGTACAGCGCGCGCGCGTCGTCGCCGGCGCGGCGCGCCAGGAAGGCAAGCCGGCGGCCATCGGGCGTCCAGCGGACGCCGCTGACGTTGACGGCGCCCGTTACGTACGGGCGCGAGTGCCCGTCAGCCGTCACGACGTGGAGCTCCACCCACGCCGCGCCGTCGTCGTCCTGGAAGGGGATGCGCGGCACGTTCAGGGTGTAGGCCACCTCGCGGCCGTCGGGCGACACTGCGACGGTGGTCACCTGGCGGATCTTGGCGACGTGATGGGGCGTGAAGCGCTCCTGGGCCAGCGCCGACGTTGCGGCCAGCCACACGAGTGCGGCCACCGCGGACGCGGCCAGGCGGGCAAGTCGGACGTTCATGGGAACACTCCTTGGGGACGAAACAGGATTAGCGCTGGCGAGCGGCCAGCGGATTGTGCAACCGCAATCCTGGGAGCTTCACGAAACCCGCGTCAGCGGTCCACATGACCGTGGCGCCCCGTTCGAACGCGGTGAGGGCGATTTGCAGGTCGAAGACCCGCGGACCGGTCACCTCGAGATCGGCGGCGAGATGGGACAATCGCGCGCCAAATCCGTCACCGGGCTCCCAGACTTCGGCGCCGGCCTCGACGAGCGCGTCGAGGAAGGCCGATGCGTCGAGCGGCGACGACGGCCCCCCCTCGCTCGATGGATGGGTGACCACCGCCCAGAACTCGACAAGGGTTGCGAGTGCGACGCCCCAACGGCCCTGGCCTGCCGCGTGCTCGATGGCCCGCTGCGACGCGTGGTGATGCGGCGCGCGCGCGCGATGCGCGTAGACGAGCAGGTTCGTGTCGATCGCGATCATCGCACGCGGCGCAGCCAGTCGTGCATGGCGGGGCGGTCGGCGAGGTCCACCGGCGGCAGCCCTCCGTCGACGGTGACCCACGTCACCTTCTTCGGGCGGCGTGGCGACGGTGCGGCGCCGAGCTGGGCGCGGAGACCGCGCTCGACGAGCGCCCGGAGCGTCGTACGTTCGGCGGCGGCGCGCTGCTTGGCGGCGACGAAGAGGTCATCCGGGAGCTCGATCGTCGTCTTCATGTGGGTATACAGCTTACCATATTTATGTATCAGCACGCCGCCTTCGCCAAGCGCCTACTGCGACGCCGCCGGAGCCCACAGGTATCGATGGAACCAGTCGAGGTTCTGCTGCATCGCGCCCCGCTGGGCCTTCGGGCGCGTGAGGCCGTGGCCGAAGCCGCGGAAGAGCACGAGCTGCACGGGCACGTTCTGATCGCGGAGCCCCTGGTACAGCTCGAAGGCGTTCGGCACGGGCACCCGCGCGTCCTGATCGCCGTGCTGGATGAGCGTCGGCGTTCGGGCCTGCGTGATGTAGGTCATCGGCGACGTGTCGGCGTAGATCTTCGGGTCGTCCCACGGCGTCGCCTTCAAGTACTGGCGCGTGAACGGGTGGATGTCGGTGTTGACGTAGTAGGTCATCCAGTTGGAGATGCCCGCGCCGACCGACACCGCGCGGAACCGATCGCTGTGGCGTGTCGTGAGGAAGGCCGAGATGTACCCGCCCTGGCTCCAGCCCATGGCGCCCACGCGCGTCGGATCGACCAGACCCTCCGCCGCCAGGTGGTCGATGCCCGACAGCACGTCCCACGCGTCGCCAATACCCAGGTTCCGGACGTTGAGGCTCCTGAATCGCTCGCCGTACCCCGCGCTGCCGCGGTAGTTCGGCTCGAGCACGAGCGCGCCGCGCGCGAGCCACAGATCGATGGGGTACGTTCCGACGTAGTTCATGTAGGGCTGCGGGCGCGAGATGCCCGTGGGCCCGCCGTGGATGACGACCAGCAGCGGGTAGCGCTGTCCCGGCTTGAAGTCGGCGGGCTTGTGCAGCACGCCTTCGATCTCGGCGCCGTCTTGGCTTTTCCACCGCACCAGCTCGCGCGCGTGCGCCGGCCAAGCGGCGATCTGCTCGCCCATGCGGCTCACGCGTACCGCCGCCAGCGTGGGGGCGACGGGCGCGAGATAGACGTCGGCAAACTCGGTCGGGCTCGACGCAACGAACGCGGCCATCCTCCCGTCCTTCGTCAGCGAGAAGCCGGTGCCGATCCACGCGTCGCGCGCCGCGTGCCGCGTGATGGCGCGCGTCGACGGATCGAGGCGATACAGATACGCCCACGTCCGTGCCGACGCGGCGAAGAAGATGCCCGCGTCGTTCCAGGCCACCAGCGAGGGGTTCTCGTCGAAGCCGTCCGTGAGGCTCCGGATGTCGCCCACGCCCGGGCGCACGGTCGCGATCACGCGGTTCTGGTAGTAGAAGAACGGCCTGGCCATCGACGACACGAAGGCGATGGCGGTGCCGTCGGCCGACCAGCGCGGGTTGGTGTCGGGTCCGTCCTGGGCGACTACGACCTCGCGGACACCGGAGGCGACCTCGACGATGGAGATGTCGGCGCTGCCGCTGTCCGCCGGATCGTTCGAGACGCGGTGGTCGAAGGCGATGTGGCTCCCGTCCGGCGACCAGTCGAAGTTGCCGACGACGAGGGGTCCCTTCGTGAGCGGCCGCGACGCGCGCGTCTCGACGTCGAAGACGTACAGGTGGGCCATCCGCCGATCCTCGTCTTCGATGCGGATGTCGCCGAAGCGCTGCTCCCGCTCCTTGACCGCCTCCGAGACGGCATCCACGCTGACGTAGGCAAGCGACCGGCCGTCGGGCGACCAGGCGAAGTCGGTCACTCCCTCTGGCGCCTGCGTCAGCCGCTCCGCCTCGCCGCCGGCGACGCGGATGCGGTACACCTGCTGCTTGTCTTCCCGATCCGAGAGGAACGCGATCCACCGGCCGTCGGGCGACCACGCCGGCTGCGTGCTCGACTTGCGCGCGTTGGTCAGCGCCCGGGGCGCCGTCCCTCCGTCGCCCACCCAGATCTCGGTGTCGTACTCGTTCGCGCTCCAGTCGGGCTGGCGCACGGTGAACGCAACCTGCCGCCCGTCGGGCGAAATCGCCGGCGCGCCCACGCGCTTGAGGTTGAGCAGATCGTCGATGGTGGGTCCCGCAGGCTGCCGCGCAGCCACCGGCACGAGCCCCACCA
>JBFMCA010000164.1:0-6741 GCA_040754955.1 Acidobacteriota bacterium
GGTAGGGCGGGTAGGGCTGGTGGGGCTGGTGGGGGTGCTCGCCGCCACCGCCGCGCCTGCGCAGACCGCGAATCCGCTCGCGGGTCAGGTCGACACGCTGACGGCGGAGACGCTGCCGCAGGTGGTGGCCTGGCGGCGCGACTTCCATCAGCACCCCGAGCTTGGCAACCGCGAGACGCGGACGGCGAAGGTCATCGCCGAGGCTCTGACGCGGCTGGGCTACGAGGTGCAGACGGGCGTCGCCCACACGGGCGTCGTGGCCGTGCTCAAAGGCGGCAAGCCCGGCCCCGTCGTCGCGCTCCGCGCCGACATGGACGGGCTGCCCGTCACCGAGCAGGTGGACCTGCCGTTCAAGTCCACGGCGAAGACGCACTGGAACGGGCAGGAGGTGGGCGTCATGCACGCCTGCGGGCATGACAACCACATGGCCATCCTGCTCGGGACGGCCACCATCCTCGCGCGGCTGCGCGCGGAGCTGCCAGGCACGGTGAAGCTCATCTTCCAGCCGGCCGAGGAAGGCCCGCCGGCCGGCGAGGAGGGCGGCGCCGAGCTGATGGTCAAGCAGGGCGTCCTCGAGAACCCGAAGGTGGACGCCATCTTCGGCCTGCACGTCTTCCCCAACCGCGTGGGCACCATCGAGTTCCGGCCTGGGCCGCTCATGGCCAGCGGCGACTCGTTCACGATGACCATCACGGGCCGACAGACGCACGGCGCCGTCCCCTGGGGCGGCGTGGATCCCATCGTCATCGGCTCACAGATCGTGATGGCGCTGCAGACCATCGTGTCGCGGAACGTCAACATCACCGAGGCGCCAGCCGTGGTTACCGTGGGCGCCTTCAACGGCGGCAACCGCTTCAACATCGTGCCCGAGAAGGTGGAGCTGCTCGGCACGGTGCGGACCTACAACGAGGAGACGCGCAAGGACATCCACCGGCGCATCCACGACCTCGCCACGAAGATTGCCGAGGCGTCGGGCGCGAAGGCCGAGATCACGTGGGGCATCGGGTACCCGGTGACGCGGAACGACCCCACGTTGACCGAGCGGATGGCGCCCACGCTGAGGCGCGTGGCGGGCGAGGGGAACGTCCGGACGAGCGCGCTCACCGGCACGGCGGAGGACTTCTCGTTCTTCCAGCAGAAAGTGGCCGGGCTGTTCTTCTTCCTGGGCGTCACGCCCGCGGACCGCGATCCCGCCACCGCGCCCCAGAACCACTCGCCGCTCTTCTTCGCCGACGAGGCGGCGCTGCCGGTGGGCGTCCGGGCCATGACGAACCTGGCGCTCGACTACCTCTTCATGCGCGCGCAGTGACCCGGGGCGCGCGCCGTGCCGGCAGGCGCGCCCACCGGCCTGGGGCCTGGGACGTGAGGCGTGGGAGAGGCGTGTGGCCTGGGGCGTGAGGCTTGGGGATGACGCGGACACGGGCCGGCTCCCCCGGGGTTGCACGGTAATTCGCGGCGACCGTCCCTCGCGGCGTCGATCTCGTCCCACGCTTTGATAGCGTGAACTCTCTGCCCCGGGCCTTGGGGGTCCGGGAGCCCTCTCCTTCCCCCTGGAGGTTTCATGCTCAACCTGCGATCCCTTTCACTGGTCCTTGTGAGTGCCCTGTGCGTGACCGCGACGGCCGCGGCGCAGGAGCAGACGTATGTCTTGACCGCCAACGGATGGAGTGCGGCGCAGACCGCAGCCGTGGCCGAGGCGGGCGGCACGGTGGTGTTCAGCCACGACGGCGCCGGCGTCGCGGTGGCGACGTCGAGCGCGCCGGACTTCGCGGCGCGGGTGGGCGCGTCGAACGCGGTGCAGTCGGTCGAGCTGGACCGCATGGTGCAGTGGCAGCAGCCATCGCCCGCCGAGACCGTCACGGCCGACTTCACGAACCCCTTCAACAATGATCGGTTCTTCAACAACATCCAGTGGGCGCCGCAAGCGGTTGACGCGCCCGCGGCGTGGGCCGCAGGCTGCACGGGCGCTGGCGTGCGCGTGGCCGTGCTCGATGGCGGCATCTGGAACGTGCACCCTGACCTGGCGCCGAACATGGACACGGCGCGCTCCGTGTCGTTCGTGCCTGGCCAGCCGTACAACGTCGACACAGGAAGCTTCTGGCACGGCACGCATGTCGCGGGCATCGTGGCTGCCATCGACAACGTCGGCAATACCAACTCCGGCGTGATCGGCATCGCGCCGCAGGCCACCATCATCGGGGTGAAGGTCCTGCACGGCGGCTCAGGATCCTTCGGAGCCGTGATCCAGGGCATCCTGTATGCCTCGACGCCCATCGCGCAGGGCGGCGGCGGCGCGGACATCATCAACATGAGCCTCGGCGCCGTCTTCGCCAGGAACGACACCGGCGCCGGACGGCTCGTGGCGGCGCTGAACAAGGCCGTCAACTACGCGAATCGCCACGGCGTGCTGGTGGTATCGGCGGCGGGGAACGACGAGCTGGATCTCGACCACTCGGGCAACCTGATTGCCGTGCCCGCGCAGTCGGGGGCCGGCATTGCGGTGTCGTCCACGGGACCACTGGGGTTCGCCCTCGGCGCCACGGATTTCGATCGGGTAGCGTCGTACACGAACTACGGGACCTCCGCGATCAACGTGGCCGCGCCGGGCGGCGACTTCGCGCTGCCGGGGACTGCGCTCTGCACGCTCCCGACGACCAACGGGGCTTCGCTGACGCGCCCCTGCTGGGTGTTCGACATGGTGTTCAGCACCAACGTCGGAGGCTGGGCCTGGGCCGCCGGCACGTCGATGGCGGCGCCTGCCGCGGCGGCCGTGGCCGCGCTCATCAAGCAGAAGAACCCCGGCATCTCGCTCGGCGCGCTCAAGACGGCGCTCCAGAACTCCGCCATCGATGCCGGCAAGAAGGGCGCGGATCCGTTCTACGGCAAGGGCTGGGTGAACGCGCTCAGGGCCTGCCAGTATTAGGAAGGCTTGGAGGCTTGGAGGCTTGGAGGGCTGAAGGCTTGGAGGCGGGCTAGAGCCTCGCGGCTCGAACTGAGCGCCTGACGACATCGGGGCGGGTCCGGAGTTCATCCCGGCTCGCCCCGAACCCTTTGAAGGAACCCCCGTGAAGGACCCCCGTGACGAACCCCGTGCGGAACCTCCGTGCGGACCCCCACGCGGAACCCTCCTGTAGTATCTTGCGTGTTCTTCCCCTCGCTTTCTTCCAAGGAGTCGGCCGTGAATCTGAACCGCCGTCAGTTCGTCTCCACCTCCGTCCTTGCGCTGGCCGGCGCCAGCGTGGCCCGGGTGCCCGCGTTCGGCCAGCAGCCCGCCGGCGCGCCGGCGGCCCCGCCCGTGACCCGGTTCGAGGAGCTGCGCCGCGGCGTCGGCATGTTCCACGGCCAGGGCGGAACGATCGGGTACCTGGTCAACGGCGACGGCGCGCTCGCCGTCGACAGCCAGTTCATGAACACCGCGGAGATCGCGGTGAAGGGCCTCCGCGAGAAGGCGCCGAAGGGCATCGAGCTGCTCATCAACACGCACCACCACGGCGACCACACCGGCGGCAACCGCGCGTTCCGCGGGGTGGTCAAGCGCATCGTGGCGCACGAGAACTGCGTGACCTGGCACCGCAAGGTCGCCGAGCAGGCGGGCAACGCCGCCGACCAGGCGTTCGCCGACACGACGTTCAAGGACAGCTGGAAGGTGGACTTCGGCGACGAGACTGTCCACGCCCGCTACTTCGGGCCGGGCCACACGAGCGGCGACGCGGTGATCGTCTTCGAGAAGGCCAACGTGGTCCACGGCGGCGACCTGATGTTCCGCCGCGTGCACCCGCGCATCGACGGCCCTGCAGGCGCGTCGGCGGTGAACTGGGCGAAGATCCTCGACCAGGTCGCCAAGGCCCACGACGCCGACACCATCTACATCTTCGGGCACGGCAAGGACGGCATGGTCAAGGCCACGCGCGCCGACGTGCTCTACTTCCGCGACTACCTGACCGCCGCCGTCGAGTACGTGCAGGACGGCGTCAAGGGCGGGCATCCCAAGGAGCACCTCACGACGCTGACCGCCCTGAAGGGCTTCGAAGACGTGGGTCAGGTCAACCCGCGGCTGTCGCTGGCCGGGGTGATCGAGTCGATCTACGACGAGGTCAGTAAGAAATGAGAAATGACAAATGACAAATGACAAAGGACAAATGACAAAGGTTCGTTGACGGCGACAGAGGTTCTTTGACGCAGGGCGAAATGGCGAAGGTGGGGAACATGAGACGGATTGCGCTCGGGACCGCGCTGGCCGCGGCCGTGTCGGTGGGCATCGTGTCGGGGCAGGCGCCGCCGCGTCCGACGCCGGTGATGACCGACCCGGCTGTGGGATCGCACCCGCTCGATCGCCTGTACTTCCGGGCCATCGGGCCGGCGACGCCGTCGGGGCGCGTCGACGACCTCGCGGTGCTCGAGAGCGATCCGTCCACCTTCTACTTCGCCATGGCCACGTCCGGCATCTACAAGACGACGAACAACGGCACGACGTTCGAGCCGGTATTCGACCACGAGGGGAGCGGGTCGGTGGGCGCGGTCGCCATCGCAAGGACCGACCCCAACCTCGTCTGGGCCGGCACGGGTGAGGGCAACAACCGCCAGTCGTCGTCGTGGGGCGACGGCGTCTACAAGTCCACGGACGGCGGCCGCACCTGGCGCAACATGGGCCTCAGGAGCAGCCGCCAGATCGCGAAGATCGTCGTCGATCCGATCGACTACTCCGTGGTCTACGTGGCGGCGCTCGGCGACCTCTGGAGCGCGGGCGGCGAGCGGGGCGTCTTCAAGACCACCGATGGGGGCCAGACCTGGCAGCGCGTGCTGTTCGTCGACGACGACACGGGCGCGACGCAGCTCGTGATGGACCCTTCGAACAACAAGACGCTCTACGCCGCCACCTATCAGCGCCGGCGCCAGCCGTGGGGCATGAACGGCGGCGGCCCTGGCAGCGGCGTCTGGAAGTCCACCGACGCCGGCCAGACGTGGACGCGCATCGAGAAGGGCCTGCCCGAGGGGCCGAAGGGCCGCACCGGCCTCGACATCTACCGGCGCAACCCCAACGTGCTCTACGCCCGCATCGAGCACCCGACCGAGAGCGGCGTCTACCGCACCGACGATGGCGGCGCGAACTGGCAGAAGCTGAGCACGGTGAACCCGCGGCCGATGTACTTCAGTGAGATCCGCATCGACCCCGAGACCGACTCGCGCATCTACGTGCTCGGCGTCCAGCTCCACGTGTCGGACGACGGCGGCAGGACGTTCAGAAACAACGGGGCGGAGCGCATCCACGTGGATCACCACGCGCTCTGGATCAACCCGGCCAACCCCAGGCACCTGATCATCGGCAACGACGGCGGCGTCGCAATCTCCTACGACCGCTCGGCCACGTGGGTGTGGATGCCCAACCTGCTCGCGGCGCAGGCGTACCACGTGGAGTTCGACATGCAGACGCCCTATCACGTCTGCGCCGGCCTCCAGGACAACAACACCTGGTGCGGCCCGAGCGCCGTGCGCACCAATTCGGGCATCCACAACGACAACTGGTACGTCATCAGCGGCGGCGACGGCTTCCAGCCGCTGATGGACCCGACCGACGCGCGCATCGTGTACGCGGAGTCGCAGGACGGCCGCATGAGCCGCACCGATCGGCGGACCAACGAGCGGACGACCGTGCGCCCAGAGCCGGCCGAGCAGAAGCCCGGCGAGCCGCCGCCGTACCGCTTCAACTGGGACACGGCAATGCAGCTCTCGCCATTCGACCCTCGCACGATCTACATCGGCGCCAACCTGGTGCTGAAGTCCACCGATCGCGGCCGCTCGTACCAGCCCATCAGCCCGGACCTCACGACCAACACCAGCCGCGACACGCTCGCCATCATGGGCGTCCCCGACAAGGACATCCGCATTGCCAGGCACGACGGCGTCAGCTCGTTCGGGAACATCGTGACGCTCGAGGAGTCAGCCAACCGCCCCGGCATCGTGTGGGTGGGGAGCGACGACGGCGTCGTGAGCGTGACGCAGGATGCGGGCAAGAGCTGGAAGAACGTGACGCCGCCCGGCGTGCCGAAGTTCACCTACGTGTCCGACGTCGTGCCCTCGCGTGCGGCCGCCGGCACCGCCTACGTGACGTTCGACGGCCACCGGCAGGGCGACTACGGCACCTACGTGTTCACCACCACCGACTTCGGCGGCTCATGGCGCGCCATCGCGAACGGGCTGCCGAAGGGCGAGGTGGCGCGGACCATCGCCGAGGACAGGCGCAATCCCGACATCCTGTACCTCGGCACCGAGACGGGCCTCTGGCTGTCGTTCAACCGCGGCGGCCAGTGGATGCGGCTCAAGGCCAACCTGCCGACGATGCCCATCTACGAGATCAAGCAGCACCCGCGAGACAACGATCTGATCCTGGCATCGCACGCGCGCGGCGTCTGGATTCTCGACGACATGACGCCCATCCAGCAGTGGGCGAAGGCCGAGAGCGCCGCCGCGTTCCTGTTCGACGCCGAGCCGGCGGTGGCGTTCAACGCGGCCAACGACCAGATGAAGGGCTTCGAGGGCGACCGGCTGTTCCTCGGGCCGAACCCCGCGCCGGGCGCGACGCTCGCGTATTACCTCCGGGCCGCGGCCAAGGAGGTGAAGCTCACCATCCGCAGCGGCAACGATGTGGTCCGCGAGCTGAGCGGCGACGACCTGCGCGGGCGCAACACGGCCGGCCTGCACATCGTGAAGTGGGACTTGCGCGTCCAGCCGCTGCCTCGGGCG
>JBFMCA010000165.1:0-6606 GCA_040754955.1 Acidobacteriota bacterium
TCTGCCCCACCGCGCCCTTCCCCGACCCCGACCGCCCGCAATGTCGCGCGCGATCGGCAGGTGGCGCTCGACGCGCTGGCCGGCAGCGGCGCGCGCGGCCGCGTGACCAAGAGCGACGTGCTGAAGGCCGCCCGCACGGCCGCCGTCCCCGCGGTGCCCGCAGGCGCCCGCACCGAGACGCGCGAGCGGATGTCGAAGCGGCGCGCAACCATCGCGCGCCGGCTCGTCGAGGCACAGCACAACGCCGCCATGCTCACCACGTTCAACGAGGTGGACATGACCGCCGTGATGGAGCTCCGCGCACGCCGGAAGGAGGCGTTCCAGAAAGCCCACGGCGTCGGGCTCGGCATCGCCTCGTTCTTCGTGAAGGCGTCCATCGGCGCCCTCAAGGCCTTCCCGCGGCTCAACGCCGAGATCCAGGGCGACGAGATCGTCTACAAGCACTACTACGACGTCGGCATGGCCGTCGGCGCCGAGGGCGGGCTCGTGGTCCCCGTCATCCGCGACGCGGACGTCAAGTCGTTCGCCGGCATCGAGCTCGCCATCCGCGACTTCGCCGCCCGGGCCAGCGAGGGCACGCTGACGCTCGAGGACCTCAAGGGCGGCACGTTCACCATCACCAACGGCGGCGTCTTCGGGTCGCTCATGAGCACGCCCATCCTGAACCCGCCGCAGGTGGGCATCCTCGGGCTCCACAAGATTGCCGATCGCGCGGTGCCCGTGAACGGGCAGGTCGTCATCCGGCCGATGATGTACCTCGCCCTCAGCTACGACCACCGCATCGTCGACGGCCGCGAGGCCGTGCAGTTCCTCGTCAAGGTCAAGGAGTACATCGAGGACCCGGCGTGGATGCTGCTCGAGGGCTGATCGGCTACGCTTTCTGCGCGTGCGCGGACAGCGCGCGGATGATCACGAGGTGGCCGGCCCAGGCCGCCAGGACCATCACCGTCGGCAGCAGCACGTAGGGCGGCCACGTCACCCAGACGTTGAGCCGATCGGGGCCGAAGTACTGGAACCGCGGCGTCGACACGACCGCGACGGTCACGATGTTCACGAGCAGCGCGAGCCCGAGCACGTTCCAGGCGGCGACCACGCCGCGCGGGACGTCGCGCCGCATCATCACCGCGGCCAGCACGAGGGCCGTGGCGCCGGTGACGATGTCGAAGTTGCGGCCGGAGTAGCTCATCTGCACCGGCATGAGGCCCTCGGTGTACGCGCGATGCATCATCAGCTCGAGCGGCAGCCGAAAGCCCTGGAACGCCACGAGGACCGCGAGCGGCACGCCGCGCGCGAGGCGGTCGCCGAGCGTCGAACGTGCGATGAGAAGGCCCAGGACGACGATAGCCGGCAGCAGGAGCAGAAAGGGGGGCGGCGTCGCGTCGAAGCGTCCGAGCACGCCGGAGGCGGCAAGGGCCAGCGCGGCGGCGACCCAGATGCCCGAGAGAACGAGAAAGCGCCACGCGCGCCGGCGCGCGAGGGCGTCATCGTCGCCGCAGGCGAGCGACCCGCGGCGCACCAGGTCGGCTGCGGCCAGAATCAGCACGACGGCCATCAGCGCGAACGTGGCTTTCAGAAAGACCGAACCGGGGACCATCGGCGTCCGCCTCCTTGCGGTACCATGAACAGCATGATTCGACCGACCCTCGCGTCCGTTCTCGCCGTCGCCGCCGGCACCGTGCTGGCGGCAGCTCCCGCCTGGCAGCCTGCCCCGCCGCCGATTCCCGCACCCCCGGACGTGGCGGCCGCGCCCGCCGACGCCGACAGGACGGCATCGGGGCTGGCCTCCAAGGTCATTCAGGCCGGGACGGGCGACAGGAAGCCCGGACCCGAGGATCTGGTCACCGTGCACTATACCGGCTGGACCACCGACGGGAAGATGTTCGACAGCTCGTACGCGCGCAGGGCGCCCAGCACGTTCCCGCTGAACCGGGTCATCAAGGGCTGGGGCGAGGGCGTGCAGTTGATGGTGGTGGGCGAGAAGCGCCGGCTCTGGATTCCCGAGGGGCTGGCGTACGCCGGCCAGAAGGGCCGGCCGCAAGGCATGCTCGTGTTCGAGATCGAGCTGCTCGACATCCAGCAGTCGCCGACCGTGGCGCCGTCGGATGTCGCGGCCCCGCCGGCAGACGCGCAGAAGACGGCGTCGGGGCTGGCGTACAAGGTGCTCAGGGCCGGCACGGGTTCGGAAAAGCCGCAGCGGCGGAGCCGGGTGACCGTCCACTACTCGGGGTGGACGACCGACGGGAAGCTGTTCGACAGTTCGGTCATGCGGGGATCGCCTGCCAGCTTCGGCCTCGATGAGGTCATCGAGGGCTGGACGGAGGGCGTGCAGCTCATGGTCGTGGGCGAGAAAACGCGGTTCTGGATTCCCGAGCGGCTCGCCTACAAGGGGCAGAGCGGCGCGCCCCGCGGCATGCTCGTGTTCGACGTGGAGCTGATAGCCATCCGATGAGGAGCCTCGGCGATCGCGCCCATGCGGCGCTGCTCGTGGTCATCATCGTCGTCGGCCTGGCGGCTGGCACGGGTGTGTCCGCGCAGGGCAGCGTCAAGCTGGATGCGTACGCCGAGTGGAAGCGCGACGGCGCGCTCATCGTGGACGGCCAGCGCGTGATGGTCGACGGCCGGACGAGGTGGAAGGGCACCTACCGCCGCGTCGAGGACGTCCCGCTGGGCGACGAGGTGCGCGTCAGCGGCACGCGCCGCGGAGACGGCGTCGTCGTCGCGCGCGAGATCGACGTGCGGCCGAACGGCAACGCCCTCTTCGAAAGCGAGGTGCAGCAGGGCTCCGCCGAGCTCGAGCGGCTGTGGCTCCGGAACGGCGAGGCGTTCGAGGCGGCTGACGATGGCAAGAAGATCGTCATCGGCGAGATCTCGGAGCGCGGCGCCCGGGTGAACCGTGTCCGCCGGCTGGTGGAGCGCCTGGCGCCGCCGTACGTGGACCAGGGCAGGATCCGCGTCTACGTCATCGACAACAAGGAATGGAATGCGATGGCGATGGGCAACGGCGCCATCTGGGTGTTCAGCGGCATCATGGACGACATGCCCGACGAGGATCTCGCCATCGTCGTCGGACACGAGCTGGCGCATTACACGCACGAGCACTCGCGCCGGCAGATGCGGCGCGGCATCTGGACCGGGCTCGGCGGCCTTGCGGCGCTGCTGGCGGCGGAGGCCATCGACAGCGACGCGCTGCGGACGACCGCGCAGGTGGGCGCGGCGCTGACGCTGTCGGCCCTGACGTCGGGCTACGGGCGGGACCTCGAGGATCAGGCGGACCGGGTGGGCCTGCGGTACGCGTACGAGGCCGGGTTCAACGTGAAGCGCGCGCCGGGCGTGTGGGGGCGGTTCCTCGAGAAGTACGGCGAGGGCAACCGGCTGACGAACTTCTTCTTCTCGGACCACTCGCAGGCGAGCGCCCGCCGCCGCAACCTCGAGGCGGAGATCCGCCACAACGGCTACTAATTCGGGGTCGGGCCTATTTTCACTTTCTGCCACCCTCGCAGTTTCTGAAAATAGGCCCGACCCCGTGGCAGAAAGTGAAAATAGGCCCGACCCCGTGGAGAGTGGTGGTCCTCGATCGGGGCGACGTGGGCATCCGCGTCGACCGCGTTCTGCTCCGCCACCTGCATGACATTCCCGGCATCTCCCGCACACGCATTCAGCGGTGGATTGACGCCGGCGACGTCCGGCTGAACGGCGGTCCGATCCCGCGGGCGGCGTGGCGCGTCGCCGCCGGCGACGAGATCGCGGTGCGGCTGACCGAAGCGCGCGAGCGGACGCGGATGCGACCGGAGCCGACGCCGCTGCACATCCTGTACGAAGACGAGTGGCTGCTCGCGGTGGACAAGCCGGCCGGAGTCGTCGTGCACCCGTCGTACGGACACGCCACTGGCACGCTGATGAACGCGCTGCTCGCGCGCGTCGAGCGCCCCAGCCTCATCCATCGCCTCGACAAGCACACGTCCGGGGTGGTCCTCGTGGCGCGAACGCCCCAGGTGCACCGCGCGCTCCAGGCGCAGCTGCACGCGCGGCGCATCGACAAGGACTACCTGGCCGTTGTGTGGGGTCGCGTGACGCCCGCGCGCGGCACCATCGACCTGGCCCTCGATCGCGATCCGTGGGACCGGCGGCGTGTGCAGGTCCGCGATCGCGGCGGACAGCCGTCCGTGACGCGTTACGAGCGGTTGTGCACGTGGCCCGCTCGGAAGGCCACCGCGGCGCAGGCGTCGCTCAGTCTGCTCCGATGCCGGCTGGTGACGGGACGCATGCACCAGATCCGCGTCCATCTCGCCCACAAGGGCTGGCCCCTTGTCGGCGACCCCACCTACGGCGATCCGCCGCGGGCACGCCTGGCGGACCCGGTGCTCGACGCCCTGGCGCGCGGGTTTCCCCGACAGGCGCTGCACGCCTGGCGGCTCGCCCTCCTCCATCCGGTGACGCGCGCGGCGCTTGCCATCGAGTCGCCGGTGCCGAGTGACCTCCGCCTGTTGATGGACGCCGCGGGGCTTCAGGCCCCGCCGCGCGCGAGCCTCGACGCCACCGTGGCGACGCGCGAGTAATCTTCGTCGCCCTGCCCGGCCGCCAGCACCGCGGTCACGAGCTGCTGGACGAGCGCCGTCAGGGGCGCCGGCACATCGTGCTCGGTCAGCGTCGCGAGCGCGATGCGCATGTCCTTCTGGTACATCCGCGATCGGAATCCGGGCTTGAAGTTGCCGTCGATGACGCGCTGGCCGTGCACGTCGAGGACGCGGCTCGACGCGAACCCCCCGAGGAGCGCCGCGCGGACCCGCGAAGCATCGACGCCGGCCTTCCCCGCCAGGGCCATCGCCTCGCCCACCGCCGCGAGGGTGCCTCCGATGACGAGCTGGTTGCACACCTTGCAGATCTGGCCTGCGCCCGACGCTCCGATGCGGAGGATGCGATCCGGATGGCCCATACCCTCGAGCACGGGCCGAACGGCCTCGATGGCCGCGGCATCGCCGCCGATCATGATGGAGAGCGTGCCGTCGATGGCGCCGATCTCCCCTCCGCTGACCGGCGCGTCCAGATACACGCCCCCCCGTGCGGCCGTGGCCTGCGCCATCCGCCGCGCCGCCGCTGGCGCGATGGTGCTGCAGTCGATGATGACCGTGCCGGGCTGCATCGCCTCGAGCACGCCTCGCGGCCCCTCCAGCACGTCGGCCACGTCAGGGCCGTCGGGCAGCATCGTGACGATGCGCGTGGCCGCACGGGCGACATCGGCGGGAGAAGCCGCCGCGGTGGCGCCCTCCGCGACGAGCGTGTCTACCGGTCCGCGGCTGCGCGAGTGAACGACGAGCGGGAACCCCTTCTTGAGAAGGTTCCGAGCCATGGGCTTGCCCATGAGGCCGAGGCCGATGAAACCAACGGGAGGCGGCATGTGGAGATAATACGGGAGGCTTGAGGACCTGGAGCCGTAAAGGCCTGTGGCTCGAGGCTTGAGGCCTGCGGGGCTTCAGGCTCTGGGCTCTGGGCTTTGGGCTCTCGGCCCTGGCTACTGACTACTGGCTACTGACAGTGACTCTCGACCGTCGCCTCGCTGCAATCCCGCGGCACCCGCTGGCCGTGCTGCCGACGCCGCTTCAGGACGCGGTTCGACTCCGGGAGGCGCTGGGCGGAAGGTCGCGGTGTCCGCGCATTCTCATCAAGCGCGACGATTTGACGGCCCTCGGGCTGGGGGGCAACAAGGCCCGCAAGCTGGAGTTTCTCGTCGCCGACGCCCTTGCCGCGGGCGCGACGACTCTTGTTACGACGGGCGCCGTGCAGTCGAACCACGCGCGGATGACCGCGGCCGCCGCGGCCGTCGCCGGGCTGCGGTGCGTGCTGGTGCTGACGGCCCGCACGGCGGCGCCGGCGCTCGAAGGTAATCTCCTGCTCGATGCGCTCTTCGGCGCGCGCGTGGAGTACGTGCCCGCCAGCGACCCGATGCTGGCCGTCGGCGACGATCAGCCGACCGTCGAGCGGGTCCTGGCGGAGGAGTCGGCCGCGGGCCGGCGCCCGTACGTTATTCCGGTTGGCGGATCGAGCGGCGTCGGGGCGCTGGGCTACGTCGCGGGGACGCTGGAACTGGTCGAGCAGCTGCGCGCGATGAGCGCGTCGCCGGCTCGCGTGTACTACGCGAGCGGATCGCGCGGCACGCAGGCGGGACTCACGCTCGGCGCCCGACTGGCGGGCGCCGATTATGCGCTCTACGGCGTGGCCGTCAGCGCCGGCGAGCCCGAGAAGGTCGAGCGCGCGCGGCGCATTGCGAATGAGGCCGCCGAGCGCCTCGGCGTATCGGACCGGATTGCGCGCGAGGATCTCTTCACCGACCAGGACCACATCGGCGACGGCTACGGCATCCCCACGGCCGGGGCCGTGGAGGCCATCCGCCTGCTGGCCGCCACGGAGGCCGTCCTCCTCGATCCCACCTACACGGCCAAGGCGTTCGCGGCGCTCATCAGCCACATCCGCGCAGGCGTCATCGCACCGGATGCCACTGTCGTGTTCCTGCACACTGGTGGCGCGCCGGCGCTCTTCACGTCGCAGTTCGCGCACACACTGGGCAAAATCTGAAAAGGTGCCTGGCACCTTTTCGCAAGAAAAGGTGCC
>JBFMCA010000166.1:0-6557 GCA_040754955.1 Acidobacteriota bacterium
GCCGGCCCCCCCGGCGGCGGCCGCCCCGGCCGTCCCCACCCTCGAGCCGTTCGACGGCGCCATCGCCGGCCACTTCGAGATCTTCCGGTGGCAGGCCGTCGAAGGCGCCGACAGCTACCGCGTGCGGATCACGGCCACCACCGACGGCCGGACGGTGTGGGACAGCCCGCCCATCACCGCCACCGAGACCAAGCTGCCGAACACCGTCGCCATGGAGCCGGAGGCCTACGTGTGGCAGGTGACGGCGTTCAGGGGCACGGCGGTAGTCTCGCAGTCGGCGCCGTCCCGCTTCACCATCACGCCCTGACGCCGGACAGGGGAGAGGAACGGGCTGGTGCGCGCCCACGTCACGGCGCTCCAACTCTTCGACGTCGCCGAGTCCATCGACCTCGCGCGGCTGCCGGCCCTGCTCGGCACGAGCGCTGTGGCGGCGAAGCTCGAGACCAAGTCGTCGGCGCCGGCGTACGTGCGGTACCACGTGCCGCCCGTGCAGGTGGACGCCGCTGCGCTCGGCATGGACGACGTCGAAGGCTGGCGGCTGCGCTTCCGCGTCTTCGACTACGGCGTCGTGTCGGTCTCGCTCACGCGGCAGTTCACGGGCGACTGGACCGAGGCCACGGCGCTCGCCGCACGGATCACGTCCGACGCCGCGCTCGAGCGGAGCGCCGAAGCCCGGTGCCGCGCGCTGGTGGACCGCATCGGACCCGCGCTGCGCAAGCCCCGCGAGCGCTACCTGTCGGAGGACTACCTCGTCTTCGCGGTGACGGGGCTCGACCAGCCCATGACCGCGGACGCGCTGGTGCGCCAGCACGGCGACGACATCGCGCGCCTCGTGCGGGGCGAGCAGTCGGCGCTGAGCGCCCAGGAGCGCGACGAGATCTTCCGGCACGGCCTCTCGTACCTGGCCGACGACCTCGTGGTCCCCACCTGGAGCACCGCGTTCGTCTACGACACCGAGGCCGGCGCCCAGGCCGCCGTCGAGATCTTCGAGTTCGCCAACTCGCAGCTCCTCCAGTTCCGCTACTACGACGAGCTGCTCGACGCCGAGATGGAGAAGCTCTACGCGGAGCTCGAGAGCCAGCGCGGCTACAAGAGCTGGCTCCGGCGGCGCTACACCGGCGCGGCGCGGCACGTGCACGCGCTGTTCGTGGACGTCACCGAGCTCACGGATCGCACGGAAAACGCGCTCAAGCTGGTGGGAGACGTCTACGCCTCGCGGCTGCTCGCGCTCGCGCACTCGCGCCTGGGCGTCACCGCGTGGCGCGACTCGGTGCACGAGAAGCTCAAGACGCTCGACGAGATCTACCGCTTCGCCGTGGACCAGACCGGCATGGAGCGCGGCGCGTTCCTCGAGCTCGCCATCGTGCTCATCCTGGTCTTCGAGCTCATCCTCTTCTTCATGGGCATCATGCAATGACCGGGCGCGCGTACCGGGCGGGCGAGTCGATCGAGGACTACTGCCGCGCCTGCCGAATCGATCGGCAGCACACGGTGATGGCCGTTGACGACGAGGGGCAGCCCATCCGCGTCGTCTGCGGCTACTGCCGGAGCGAGCACAACTACCGCGGCGGTCCGCGGATGGCCGCACCGGGCGCGCGGCCGGCGGTGAGCGTGCATCGCGCCGTCGGCGAGAGCCCGGCGCCGCCGGCGCGGCCCACCACGCCCGGTCGGTCCGCGCCGGAGCGGCCCCCTGCCGAGCGCCGGTCTGCGACGTCCGAGCACGGGACCCTCGAGCGGCGCACCGCGCCGCCGGCCGCCCGCGCCCCGTTTCCCACCGTCAGCGCCCGCGAAAGGAGCGCGCCACCCATGGCGACCGGTTCCACAGACGACCTCGAGCTGCTGCTCCGCCGCATCATCCGCGAGGAGTCGGGCATCAGCCCCGTGGCGCCCGCGGAGAAGTGGCGCGGCGGCCAGCTCGTGCTCCGGCCCGGAACGCCCGGCGTCCAGGAGAAGAGCTGGCCCATCGAGACCTTCTTCCACAAGGTCGTGATGCTCCGCAACCGCCTGCGCACGCTCGAGCAGCAGCTCAACGCGTCGGACCTGCCGGACGATGTGAAGGTGAAGCTGCAGGGATATGTGACGGGCTGCTACGGTTCGCTGACGAGCTTCAACGTGCTCTTCGCCGACGAGGGCGACCACTTCAAGGGATCGGGCGGCGACTGACATGAGCACGGTGCCACGCCTGCGCTTCGCCCCCTCGCCCACCGGCTACCTGCACGTCGGCGGCGCGCGGACGGCGCTCTTCAACTGGCTGTACGCCCGGCGTCACAAGGGCGTCTTCATCCTGCGCATCGAGGACACCGACGCCGCGCGCTCGACGTGGGAGATGGTGGGCGGCATCCTCGACGGGCTGCGGTGGCTCGGCATCGACTGGGACGAGGGCCCGGAGGTGGGCGGCCCGCACGCGCCGTACTTCCAGTCCGAGCGCCTGGAGAAGTACCGCGCGGCCGCCGACGCGCTGCTCCGTGCCGACAAGGCGTTCCGCGACGAGGGCGCCATCCGGTTCAAGGTGTCGCCCGGCAGGACGTCGTTCGCCGACGCCGTGCATGGCCCCATCGAGTTCGACAACGAGCACATCGAGAACTTCGTGGTCCTGCGCTCCGACGGCAACCCGACCTATCACCTGTCGGTGGTGGTCGACGACATCGACATGGGCATCACGCACGTCATCCGCGGCGACGATCACATCTCGAACACGCCGAAGCAGGTGCTGCTCTACGAGGCGTTCGGCAAGCCGGCGCCCCGGTTTGCGCACGTGCCGCTCATCATGGGCCCCGACAGGAAGCGGCTGAGCAAGCGCCACGGGGCGACGTCGGTGATGGAGTACGCGAAGGCGGGATACCTGCCCGACGCGATGGTGAACTTCCTGGCGCTCCTCGGCTGGGGATCGGGCAGCGCCGACCAGGAGATCTTCTCGCGCGACGAGCTCATCGCCGCGTTCGACCTGGCGGGCATCAGCGGCGGCAACGCCGTGTTCAACACCGAGAAGCTCGACTGGTTCAACCACCAGTACCTGCTGAAGCTCACCGACGCGGAGCTCATCGCCGCGATCAAGCCGGGCCTGGTGGACGCCGGCCTGTGGCGCGACGCGCTGGAGGCGGGCGAGGCGCCGTGGCTCGGCCGCGCGCTCGCCCTGCTGCGCCCGCGGGCCAAGACGCTTGGGGACTTCGTCGATCAGCTCCGGCCGTTCCTGGTGGATCCCGACGGCTACGATGCGGACGCGGTGAAGAAGCACCTGAGCGGCGACGGCGTCGGAGAGCACCTGGCCGCGCTCCGCGAGGCGTTTGCGGAGGCGCCCTTCGAGGAGGCGCCGCTCGAGCAGGCCCTGCGCGCGCTGGCCGAGGCCCGGGGCGTGAAAGCCGGGACGCTCATCCACGCCACGCGCATCGGCATGACCGGGCGCATGGTGAGCCCGGGGCTGTTCGAGATGCTGGTCGTGCTGGGGAAGGACCGCGTGCTCGCGCGGCTCGACCGGCTGCGCGCGTTTCTCGCGGGCGGCGTGCGATGAATCGGCGACGGTTTCTCCTCTCGCTCGGCGCGCTCCCGCTTGCGGCCCGCGCACGCGTGACGGCAGCCGTCCAGTCCGACGTGGATTACATCATCGTGGGCGCCGGATCATCGGGGTGCGTCATCGCCAACCGGCTGTCGGCCGATCCCTCCATGCGCGTGCTCATCGTGGAGGCCGGCCCACCCGGCGGCGACGACCCGGCCATCACGACGCCCGGGCGCTGGGTGTCGCTCCTGGGGTCGGCCTACGACTGGAAGTACCAGACCGAACCAGAGGCGGACCTGGAGGGACGACGACTGGCGTTTCCGCGGGGCAAGGTGCTCGGCGGGTCGAGCGCCATCAACGCCATGACCTACGTGCGCGGCCACCGGCGCGACTTCGATGGGTGGGCCGCCGAGGGCAACGCC
The DNA here is from genome assembly GCA_040754955.1 of Acidobacteriota bacterium. GTDB lineage: Bacteria > Acidobacteriota > Vicinamibacteria > Vicinamibacterales > UBA2999 > JBFMCA01. The sequence goes on from JBFMCA010000166.1 coordinate 3,916, forward strand.
GGCTGGAGCTACAAGGACGTCCTGCCGCTCTTCACCCGCTCCGAGGACAACTCGCGGGGCCGGTCGCTGTACCGCGGCGTGGGCGGACCGCTGGCGGTCTCGGACTGCGTGGACCCGCATGCGGGGCACGAGGCGTTCCTCAACGCCGTCGAGGACATGGGCTGGAGCGCCAGCGAGACGTTCGAGTTCAACGGCGAACGGCAGGACATGACGGCGGGGTACTACCAGAAGAACATCCGCGACGGCCGCCGGCACAGCGCGGCAGCGGCGTTCCTGGTGCCGGTGCTCTCGCGGCCGAACCTGACGGCGCTCACCGGCGTGCAGGCGACGCGCCTGATCATAGAGGGCACGCGGTGCGTGGGGCTGGAGTACCTGCGCGAGGGGCGCGTGGCGCGCGCCCGCGCGTCGCGCGCCGTGGTGCTGTCGGCGGGCGTCATCGACTCGCCGAAGCTGCTGATGCTCTCGGGCATCGGGCCGGCGGATCACCTCAGGTCGTTCGGCATCCCGGTAATCGCGGACCTCCGGGGCGTCGGCGCGAACCTGCAGGACCACCTCAAGCTCTCGGTGCGGTGGCGCAGCAGGCGAACGCTGCCGCCCTCGACGGTGACGGCGGGGCTCTTTGCCTTCGCCGCGCGCGGCCAGATGCGCGACGAGCCGGGGGCGATTCCGAATCTCCAGTTCTACGTGGGCCGCGGCTCGGATCAGCCGGAGCCGTTCGTCACGATCACGGCGTCGCTCGTGCGGCCGGCAAGCCGCGGGAGCGTGCTGCTCCGGACGTCGAACCCGCTCGATGCGCCGGTCATTCGCGGCAACTACCTGCGCGAGCAGGCGGACGTGGACGCGCTCGTCGCGGGGGTCCGCTTCGCGCGGATGCTCGCCATGTCGCGCGCGTTCGACGACCTGCGGGGCGAGGAGACCGAGCCGGGCATGACGGCGGTGTCGGCCGCGGATCTGCGCGCCTTCGCCCGGCGCGCGGCGGACTCCATCTACCATCCCGGCGGCACCTGCCGCATGGGCACGGGCCCCGACGCCGTCGTGGACGCCCAGCTCCGCGTGCACGGCGTGGAGGGCCTGCGCGTGGCCGACGCGTCGATCATGCCGACGGTGGTGAACGCCACGACGCACGCCGCGTGCGTGATGATCGGGGAGAAAGCCGCAGACCTGCTGAAATAGGGGTCGGGCCTATTTTTACGTATTACGTAAAAATAGGCCCGACCCCTATTTCCGGCGCAGCGGCACTTCCGGCAGCAGCGCGTTCAGCACCAGCGTCACCCCCATCACCAGCGCCGCGCCGATGAACACCAGGTGCATGCCGCGGTCGAGGCCGGCGCGGGCCGTCGCGCCCACCATCAGCGTCCCGAACGCCGCCACGCCAATCGTGCTGCCGATAGACCGGAAGAACTGCACCGACGCCGTCGCCACGCCAAGCTGCGCCGCGGGCGCGGCGTTCTGCACCACGAGCGCGTAGATGGGCTGCGCGGCCCCAAAGCCGACGCCGCAGACGATGAGGTTCCGCACGATCTCGGCGGTAGCCGGCGTGCCGCTCATGCGCGTCAGCAGCAGCATGCCCAGCGTGGCCAGCGATGCGCCGCCCACCGCCAGCGGCTTGTAGCGCCCCGTGCGCGCGATGATCTGGCCGCACGTCATGCTGGAGAGCACCATCGCCAGCACGAGCGGCGTGAAGATCGACCCCGCGGCCGCGGCTGACATGCCGACCACCCCCTGCAGGTACAGCGGCAGGTAGACGAACATCCCGAACATCCCGAAGCCGACGAGGAACACGGCGGCCGACGCAAGCCCGATGGATCGATCGCGGAAGAGCGACAGCGGAATCATCGGCTCGGCGACGCGGAGCTCCACGACCAGGAAGACCGCCAGCACGACGGCGGACGCGGCAAGCAGCGTCACGACCCTCCCGTCGCCCCAGCCGCGCTCGTCCACGAACGTCAGCGCGAGCAGCAGCGGCACCGTCCATCCGACGAGCGTGACGAGACCGGCCCAGTCGATGCGGCGCGTCGTCGCCGTCGGCCGGACGTCGGGGAACGTGAAGTAGAGAATCGCCAGCGCCGCGATGCCAAGCGGCGCGTTCACGTAGAACGCCCAGCGCCACGACAACCGCTCGGTGATGAACCCGCCCGCCACGGGCCCGACGATCGACGCCAGACCGAACACGCCGCCGAACAGCCCCTGGAAGCGCCCGCGCTCGGCCGGCGCAAACAGGTCCCCGATGATCGTGAAGGTGAGCCCCATCACCGCGCCGCCGCCGATGCCCTGGAGTCCGCGGAACACGATGAGCTGGTTCATGCCGTCGAGCGGCAGCGGCGCGTTGCCCGCCGCGCCGCAGAGCCACGACGAGACGACGAACACCGCGACGCCGCCCAGATAGAGCCACTTCCGCCCGTACAGGTCCGACAGCTTCGCGAAGATGGGCACGGCCACCGTGCTCGTCAGCAGGTACGACGTCGTCACCCATGGGTACCGGTCGAAGCCCGCCAGGCTCTCGACCACGCGCGGCATGGCGATGCCAACGATGGTCTGGTCCATGGCCGCGAGGAGCAGCGTCACCATCATGCCGGCGACAGTGAAGGCCACCTGGCGGCGGGTGAGGTCGGCGTAGGACTGGTGGGGCTGGTGGGGCGGGT
>JBFMCA010000167.1:0-6518 GCA_040754955.1 Acidobacteriota bacterium
GCTCGGCAGAGACATAACTGAACATCGCATCGGGCTGGCGGTCGTCTCCTCGCATGCCCGACATGGTAGTACGCGATCGACGATCTGTCGATCCCCAAAACTGAATGGTTTTTCAGCAAGCTCCTAGGGCAGGAAGGCCGCCGCGTAGAGCCAGCGGCCGTCGCGCCACTCGAACACGTTCACCGAGTCGTATTCGGAGAGGCGTGTCGTGCCGTCCGCGTTGCGGTAGACCATGCGGCCGTGGCCGGATGCGACAACGATGGGCCCCCACCGGCGGGCGGCGGTGAGCGTGTAGCCGCCTTCCAGCATCTCGGGGTCCGTGGGCAGACTGCGCAGGAGGTCGGCTTTGCGCCGCAGCGTGCCGCGCGCATCGATCGCGGTGTAGTCGGGCGCGTACAGGGCGTCCAGCGCGCCACGGTCGCGTGTCCGGTGACCCACGACGATGGCCTCCTTGACGGCCGCAACGGCGCGGCGTGTCTCGTCGTCAGCCAGGGCCGGTGAGGCCTGCGAGGCGGCGGTCGCCGCGGCCCATCCCAGGACGAGGCCGCCGACGGCGGCGAGAACGGTTCGCATGCTGATCTCCTCATTCGGGGCCGCCCGGCCCCGGCGTCGGGTATCATACCGACCCCATGAGACCCGTGCTGGTGGCCGCAGGCCTCGCCCTCGTCGTCGGGAGCAGTGCCGCGGCGCAGCGGCCTGCCCCGAAAAAGGTCGACATCGTCTCGGTGACCGGCTGCCTTCGGCTGCAGGCGCCCGACACGTGGCTCCTCGTGGCGGCCACCGAGCCGGTCGTGAGCATTGCCAATGCGCCTCCGAAGAGCGAGATCCCGACGACCCCCCCGGCCGGCAAGGCGCGCTTCCAGCTCATCGGCGTGGGGGAGTTCAACCTGCCCGCTCACCGGGACAAGACCGTGGTGGTCAAGGGGCTTCTCATCACCGACACGCTGAGCCGCCTGAACGTGACGTCGGTCGTCGACGCCGTGCCGACGTGCGCGCCCGGCGCCCCGCCGAAATAGACCTCGGCTGCGCCACAGGCGCCGAGGCACGGCCGGCCTGGACGGACCGCGGCCAGGTGACATGAGCTGCCCGAAGATCGGCTAGTATTGGCGCCGGCGTTCCGGAAACCCACCCATCTGGGGGCGTTATGAAGCGCGTCGTCTGCCTGTTCGCCGCGGTCGTCGTCCTGTCGGCCGCGTCGATCTCGAGCGTGGGCCCCGTCGTGCAGGCCCAGGCACCGGCCGGCGCCTCGGCGCCGACCTACACGAAGGACATTGCGCCCATCATGTTCAGCAAGTGCGTCACCTGCCACCGTGAGGGCGAGGTGGCGCCGATGTCGTTCATGACGTACGACGAGGTACGGCCGTGGGCGCGCGCCATCCGGAACAAGGTGGTGTCGCGCGAGATGCCGCCCTGGGGGGCCGATCCGAAGGAGAGCCTCCCGATGCGCAACGACGTGAGTCTCTCCGACGACCAGATTGCCACCATCGTGGCGTGGGTCAACGGAGGCGCGCCGAAGGGTGACGCCGCCGACATGCCGCCGGCGCCGACCTTCACGACGGGCTGGACCTACGGAAGCGAGCCCGACGCGATTCTGGAGATGCCGGTCGAGTTCGAGATTCCCGCCGAAGGCGAGCTCGGCGTCCAGATGTTCTACTCGAAGGTGCCGTGGGACGAGGATCGGTTTGCCGAGGTGGTCGAGCTGAGACCTGGCAACCCGGCGGTGGTGCACCACGCCGGCATCTTCTTCGTCGACATCCCCGAGGGCACCACGCTCGTCGGCGGCCGCATCATCGGACCTGACGGCAAGGTCGTCGGCGACCGCGGATCGCGCGGCCTGCCCTCCACCGAGGGCGGGCTGCCCGGCTCGAGCAAGCTGCTGTCGTGGGTCCCTGGCCGGGGCCTCGACCGTCACCGCGCACACGTGGGCAAGCGCATCCCCGGAGGCAAGTACGTCAACTGGCAGGTGCACTACAACCCGACGGGCAAGCCCGAGAAGGACCGTACGCGGCTGGGCATCTGGTTCAACAAGGCGCCGGTCACGCACGAGGTGCTCATCCGCCAGGCGGGCGATCCGCTGGCGACGATGACGGGCGGTTTGTCGCTCTACCGGGCCGAAGGCCGCGAAGTCGAGTACGTCGCGGACGAGGGCAGCACGCGCCGCCGCGGCCGCACGCCCAACATCCCGCCGTACGTGGAGAACTGGAGCCTGACGGGCATCACGCCGGTGACCGAAGACATCACGCTCTACGCGATGTCGCCGCACATGCACCTGCGCGGCAAGAGCCTCAAGTGGGTCGTGACCTACCCGGACGGGCGCGACGTCACCATCCTGAGCGTGCCGAAGTTCGACTTCAACTGGCAGTTCAACTACGAGCTGGTCGAGCCGCTGAAGATTCCCGCCGGCAGCAAGATCACCGGCATCGGTTTCTACGACAACTCGCCCCGCAACAAGTGGAACCCGGCGCCGCACCTCGAGGTGTACTGGTCGGAGCAGAGCTGGGACGAGATGTTCCAGCCGTTCACGGAGTACTCCGTGGACAGCCAGGACCTGACGAAGACGAAGCCGGTTCAGACGACGCAGCAGCGCCGCGACTAGCGGCGCTGCCCCGCGCCGCTCACTCCGTCCGCAGCGCCGTCACGGGATTGACGCGCGTGGCCCGCCGCGCGGGCAGCCACGCGGCCAGCAGGCCGGCCGCCACGAACGCGGCCGGCACCAGCGTGAACACCGTCGCGTCGAACGCGGCCACGTCCACGAACACGCTGTCGAGCACGCGGCCCACACCGACGCCGAGCACCCAGCCCGCGCCGACGCCGAGGAGCGTGATCGACAGGCTCTCGCCGAGCACCATGCGCCGCACGGCGCCCGGCAGGGCGCCGACGGCCATCCGGATGCCGATCTCGCGTGTGCGCCGCGCCACCGTGTAGCCCATCACCCCGTAGATCCCGAGGAGCGCGATGAGCATGGCGAGCCCGCCGAAGGCGGCAAACAGGCCCGCCGACAGGCGCAGCGCCCAGAACTCGATGGACGATTCCATGTGGGTTTCGAAGGTCTTCACGGCAAAGAGCGGCAGGGCCGGCGCCGCCGCGCGGACGGTTCGCCGCACCTCGTCGACCAGCGTCGCCGACGGCGAGCGAGGCCGGACGTGCAGCCACGCGCCGCCCGCCACCCGCCGCGAGTACGGCACGTACACCGCGCCCGGCAGCTCCTTCTCGAAGAGATCCCGGTGAGTCGATCCGACAATGCCGACGACTGTGAAGTCGGGCTCCGACGCGGTCGCTCGGACGCTGGCGATCTCGACGAACGCCACCTGCTGGCCGAGCGCGTCGCCGTCGGGCCAGAGGCGGCGCGCGAGCGTGTCGTCGATGACCACCACCGGTGGCGCGTCCTGGCTGAACGACTCGATGTCGGTGAACGTTCGGCCGGACAGCAGCGGCAGGCCCATCGCCTCGAAGTACCCCCCGCTGACGGCGTTCCACGGCGCGTCAAAGGCGCGCCCCTCCTCGGGTGTGGCCGGCGCGGCGCCGGGCGGCACGTGAATGCCCGCGCGGCGCACCTCGCGCTCGATGTTGACGGTGCCGAGCGGCACCAGCGCGCCGACAGCCGCGACCTGCACGCCCGGGAGCGCCGAGAGCTGCCGCTCGACCCCCGCCAGCACGTCCAGCGCCTGCGGCGTCGCGTAACCCGCCATGGTCGTGTCCACCTCGGCCAGAACCGTGCTGTCGGCGCGGAACCCGAAGTCCACCGACGTGGCGTCGTGCGCCATGCGGATGAACAGGCCGGCCGCGATGAGCAGCGCAAGCGAGAGGGCGACCTGCGACACGAGCAGCGGGTTCTTCACGGCGAAGCGCCGCCGCCGTGCCTGCGTGTCCTCACCAGCGTGCCGCTTCAGGTCCGACAGGAGATCGACGCCCGAGTGCCGGAGCGCCGGCCCGAGGGCGAAGCCCACCGTGGCCAGCAGGCACAGCAGGATGGTGGCCGTCACGAGCGCCGGCGACACCGTGCCCTCGAGCACGATCGTGATGGGCAGCATGGCCGCGAAGGCCCCGACCAGCCACTCGACCGCATAGAGACCGAGCGCGACGCCCAGCACGCCGCCGGCGATCGACAGCAGGAAGCCCTCGGTGAGGAGCTGACGCACGATGCGGAACCGCCCGCCCCCGAGGGCGAGGCGGATCGAGAACTCCTTGCGGCGCGCGCTGCCGCGCGCGAGCAGCATCGACGCCAGGTTGAGGCACACCGTCAGCAGCACGGCGCCGGTGAGCCCCATCATCAGCGCGCTGAAGACCGTCAGCGCGCTCTCGTCGCTGGGCGATGTGCTCGTGCCGAACCGCGGCAGGGGCGCCATCGTCAGGCGGGCGTCCCTGTACTCCGCCGGATAGGCGCGTTCGAGGCCCCCGGCCACCGTCGCCAGCCGCGCGGAGGTGGCCTCGGCCGTGACCCCGTCCTTGAGCCGGCCCACCAGGAACAGGTTGTAGGTGTCGGCGCGCTGGAGGGTCCGGCCCGACTCGCCCTGGAAGTCGTTCGACACCGTGTCGAACACCCCCAGCGGGAAGAACAGCTCCGGCCCGAACGTCGTCATCGTGCCCGTGAAGCCGCGCGGCATGATGCCGACCACTGTGTAGGGCCGTTCGTTGATCCGCACGGTCTGGCCGACGAGCGCGGGATCGAGGTTCCGCCGCTGCCAGTAGGCGTAGGAGGCCACGACCACCGGGATGTCCTGCCCGGGGCGGCTCTCCTCCTCGGTGAACGTGCGGCCCTGGATGGGCGCCACGCCGAGCACGTCGAAGTAGTTCCCGCTGACGACCACGGCGAACGACCGCCTCGATTCGCTCCCATCGCCGACGCCGACGATGGTGGGGTTGTGGGCGAGGACGCCGCCGAAGAGGTCAGCCTGGCCGGCGATGGCCTCGTACGCCGGATACGAGAAGGGGCGGTACGAATCGGGCTCCGCCGTGCGGCTCGAGTAGAGCTGCATCAGGCGATCGGGCTCGGCAAACGGCCGGCCCATGAACCCGATGGTGTAGAGCACGCTGAACATCGCGGCGTTCAGGCCGATGCCCAGGGTGAGTACGGCCACGGCCGCGAGCGTGAACCCCGGCGACTTGACGAGCTGGCGAATCGAAATCCTGACGTCGGCCGGCCATTCCCTCATGCGTCCCCCAGGTCCAGCAGCCCGTAGCGGACGCGGGCTGCAAGCTCCTTAGACGGCTGCGCGGCGAACGTTGTTTCGCCGTCCGTCGAGGCCGGTAGAATGCAGCCCATGCGCACACGACTGCTGCTCGCCGCCGGATGCCTGCTGCTCGGAGCCGCCACGGCCGCCGCGCAGACCGCGCCCGTGCTGTTCGAAGGCGCCCGGCTCATTCCAGGCGACGGGCGTCCGGCACGCGAGGACACGGCCATGCTCGTGGCCCGGGGCGCCATCGTCCGCATCGCCGCGCGCGGAGAGATCCCGCTGCCCGCCGGCGCGGCGCGTATCGACCTCACCGGCAAGACCGTGATGCCACCGCTCATCGGGACCCATGTGCACCCCGGCTTCCAGCGCGGGCTCTCCTACGGCGCGGCCAACTACACGCGCGAGACCATCCTCGACGACCTCCGGCGCGCGCTGCGATTCGGCGTCTCGACGGTGCTCTCGCAAGGCATCGACCGCGGCGACGTGGCGTTCCAGATCCGCGACGAGCAGCGCGGCGGCGCGCGCCTGGGGGCGCGCCTCATGCTCGCCGGTCGCGGCATCGGCGCGCCGAACGCCGGCCCGGGCCTCGCGGCCTTTGCCGGCATCGCGTACGAGATCAGGACCGCGGAGGACGCCCGGGCGAGCGTCCGCGAGCTGGCGAGCCGCCGGGTGGACATCGTCAAGATCTGGGTGGACGATCGCGGCGGCCGCGCGCCGAAGCTCGCGCCCGCGCTCTACCGGGCGGTCATCGACGAAGCCCACAGGTTCGGCCTGCGCGTCACGGCCCACGTCTTCTATCACGACGACGCCGAGGACCTGGTGGCGGCGGGCGTGGACGCGTTCTCGCACATGGTGCGCGACCGCGAGATGAGCGACGCGCTCGTGGCCGCCATCGTGAAACAGGGCATCTACGTCAACGCCAACATGGCCAACCCGAGGCGGGCCACCTACGACAGCCTCCCGCCGTTCCTCCGGGACGGCGACCCCATGCTGTCGCTCCTGCGGGCGACCACGCCGGGCGACGTGATCGAGCGGATGCGCGCCTCGTTCACGGGGCGGGACCCGGACGCGGTGGCGACGGCGCGCGAACGGTACGACATCCTGCGCCGGAGCCTGGCCAAGCTTGCCGCCGCCGGCGCGCGGGTGGTAATCGGCGCCGACACCGGGCTCGAGGATCACCTGTTCGGCTACGCCGAGCAGCTGGAGCTGGAGGCCCTGGTGGAGGCGGGCATGACGCCGGCGGCGGCCATCGTGGCGGCGACCAGCCGCGGCGCCGCGTTCCTGCACCTCGAGGATGCCGGCGTCCTGGCCGACGGCCGGCGCGCCGATTTCCTCGTCCTGAAC
>JBFMCA010000168.1:0-6490 GCA_040754955.1 Acidobacteriota bacterium
CTATTTTCGGTTTCTGCGTACCAGCGCGCTGTCGCGCGCACGTACGCAGAAACCGAAAATAGGCCCGACCCCCAGTCGGTCGGCCGACACCCGGATCTCGCTTCGCCGCCGGCCGTGGCGCCTCGTGGTCGCCAACTCGCATCAGAGTTCACCGCTGCGCGTGTGCTGGTGTTCGTGTCATCAGAGCGGCCACACTGCGCCATTCCACGGCGCGCGCGTTCACGCTGAACCCGAAAAATTTTCGACGGCGCCCTCCCCGCCCTCATCAGTCGCGGCGTGCCCCGTGGTATACAGACACACCCCCGCGCGCGCACGAGCAGCCGTGACGAACACCTCATCTCACCGTCGTCTCAGCGTCGTCGTCGCCACCGATGTGCGCGTCTATCGGGAGTGTCTGGTCAGCGGGCTCACCCAGCACCGGCGCTGGACGGTCGTCGGCGCCTCCACCCACGTCGAAGTCTTGAGCATCGTGCGGGACGGATCGACGCACGTGGTGGTCGTCGACATTGCCATGCGCGACAGCCTCGAGCTCATTCGCGACATCCGGGCACAGGCCGACACCGCCAAGGTGCTCGCCTTCGCCGTGGACGACGGCGGGTCCGACATCCTCGATTGCGCGGAAGCCGGCGCGGCGGGGTACGTGCCTCCGGATGCGTCCCTGGACGATCTGGCCCACGCCATCGATCGCATCGCGCGCGAGGAGCTCGTGTGCTCGCCGCGCGTGGCCGCGCGGCTCTTCAGGCGCATTGCGGAGAGCGGGAGGCGGCCGTCGGGCGAACCGCGCGAGCTGAAGCGGCTCACCACCCGGGAGGCCGAGGTGCTGGGGCTCATGGGCCGGGGGTACTCGAACAAGGAGATCGCCGCCCGCCTGCACGTGGCCGAGTCCACCGTCAAGAACCACGTGCACCACGTGCTCGCCAAGCTCAAGGTGACGACGCGGGCGCAGGCGATTGCGCGTACGGGTGCGGCCACGCCGCGTCGGTACGCCGTCCATCAGGCGCCGGTGCGGCGACCGGACGTGCCGGTCCTCCAACACGGGCCGTTCGGTCTAGACCACGCGTCGGGGCAGGACTAGACCACCCCCAGATCCACTTTCCATCGAACGTTGGATTCTCCGCGCGGCGCGCGTGGCCGACAATCGGCGCGCTCGATCGATCCCCGGTCGAGCCTCACACACTCACTCACGGGAGGTCAGCGCGATGCACGAACACACGATGATCGATGCCCTCGTCGCCGAGCTCGAGGCGGACGATCTGGAGCCCCTCGTCCTGGCAAAGGTGTCGGAAGCGACGGCAGCCGCAGCGTGCGGCTCCGATGACGACGACAACGTCGTCTGGGGCAACTTCTAGTCACACCGCATGAGGCGTCCGGGGCCGCGGCGTCCACCGCGGCCCGCGGCCCCGGGCGCATTCACGGAGGCGCCGCCATCATGGTCAACCAGGTGAGCCTCAAACCCGGCGTGCTGTTCGTGCAGACATTCAGCGGGGGCACGCTGATGGATGTTGCCGGGGATCGGTTCATTGCCCTGACGCCGCTCAGCGCCGCGCTCTGGAGCGGGGCGGCCGCCGGCCAGGATGCCGACGGGCTCGTCCGGACCATCGCGCGCCAGACGTCCGCCACGGCCGACGCCGCCCGCGCGCTGCTCGGGCGCCAGCTGGACGCGTGGGAGCGCGCCGGGCTCGTCAACCCGCGCGAGCGCCCGTCGGCGCTGCCGACGCCGAGGCCCGAGCCGCTCGCGCCGCCGCGCGAGTGGCCAGCCGCCGAGGCGCGGCGTTTCCGGGCCTCGCCGCTGGTCATGGCGCGGCTGTTTGCAGCCGAGCGGCAGTATCGGTACGCCGTCGCCTCCGAGGGGCTGGCCTCGGCGCTCGTGCGCCTGCAGCGCGAGACGCACCCTGCCGCGCCCGACCCACACGCCATCACCCTTCGCACCGTGCGTGCGTACCAGGCAGTGCGCCGCGCGTTCCGCCAGGGCCGGACGGCCACCGACTGCCTGTTCCGATCGCTTGCGCTCGCGGCCGTGCTCCGGCGGCGGGGTGTCTCCGCCGACCTCTGCATCGGCATCGTCGACGTCCCCTTCGCCGCGCACGCGTGGGTGGAAAGCGGCGGCGTCGTGCTCAACGAGTCGCTGGCCCGGCGCCTCGAGTTCGTCACGATCGGCAGGTTCTGATGCTCGGCGCGGGGGCGTACGGCTTCGTCGTCTCGGCCCGGCTCGCGGAGCTCCGGCGGCCGCGCTGCGTGCGGGAGACGCACGGCGACGGCCGCGTGATGCTGGCATCCGATGGCCTCTCCATCGCCGTGAGGCCGTACGCCTGCACGCCGGAGGCCGTGCACGAGGTGCAGCCCATCGAGACGGGCACCACTGTGCTCGCCTACGAAGGCCGTGTGGACAATCGCGCCGAGGTGGCCCGCCTGCTCGAGCGGCCCGATCTCGCGCGCGCCGCCGACGGCGACGTCCTGGCCGCCGCCTTCGAAGCCTGGGGCCCGGCCCTGTCGGCGCGCGTCATCGGCGAGTACGCGTACGTCGCGCTCGACCGCCGGACGCGGCAGCTCGCGGCGGGCCAGGACAGCCTCGGCGTCCGCCGCGTCTTCTACACCCAGCGCGGCGACGAGGTGCGGATCACGTCGAATCTCGCGTTCCTCTTCGAGATCGACCCGGAGGCCCGGCCGGCGTTCGATGGCGACGTGCTGCGCGAGTACTTCGCGGGCATCATGAGTCCCTGGTCCGGCCGGACCATCTGGCGCGGCATTCGCGAGCTCGGACGCGGCAAGGCCCTCGTGCAGCAGGACGAGCGGCTGCGCGAGGCCGTCGTGTGGCAGCCACGACCCGTGACGCGCGCGGCGCGGCAGTCGGCCGTCGAGGTCGAGGAGACCTTTGCCGCCCTGCTGCGCGAGGCCGTCGGCGCCGCCCTGCGCTCGCCAGGGCCGGTGCTGTGCGATCTCTCCGGCGGCTACGACTCGTCCACCATCTGCGCGATGGCCGCGCGCCTGTGTCGTGACGGCGCCGGGCCGGGCGTCGTAGCCTGGTCGTACGCGACGGCACGCTCGGGCGAGCGACGCTTCCAGGAAGCGGTCCGCGAGCAGTTCGGCGTGGATCACCATCTCATCGATCTCGAGCGGCACCTGCCGTTCCAGGCCTTCAGCGAGACGGAGTTGCCCGCCGGCGGGTACATCCAGTTCGGCGCTGTCGACCGCGCGGTTCGCGCGTTTGCCGGGTCGCGCGGCCTGCGGTCGCGCCTCACCGGGTACGGCGCCGATGCGCTGCTCCTCAAGGGGTGCCCGCCTCCCGTGTACCTGGCCGAGTGGCTGCGCGAGGGGCGGCTCATCCGGTGGGCGCGGCACGTCGCCGCGCACCTGGCCGAGGGGTCGGTCAGCGCGTGGCATCTGCTGGGCGAGTGCACGGTCGGATCCCTCGATCCGCTCGCGGGGACGTTCCGCGCGCCGCTGCCGGACTGGCTCACGCCGGCGTTCCGCTCGGCCATCCGCGACGCGCACCACGATTACCTGTACGGCCAGCCGCGTGTCTTCGAGAGCGATGCCCGCGAGCGCGTGTATCGCGCCACGCTGCACTTCATCCCGTACCACGGCCGCGTGCTGCCCGACGAGCGGCGCCCGTTCGTGTACCGCCCGCTCGTCGAGTTCCTGCTCGGGCTCGACTGGGCGCACCTCGCCCGTCCGGGTGAGGACCGGTGGCTGCTGCGGCGGGCCTTCAGGCACCTGCTTCCTGACGCCCTGCACCTCTCGGCTGGGCGGAGCCGTCACGGCGGGTCGCTGCTGGACGGCCTGCGGGCGAACTGGCCGCGCCTCGAGCGCCGCCTGACGGGCGACCAGCTCGCCGCCCTCGGCGTCGTCGAGCCGGAGCCGTTCCGCCGCGCCGTGCGCGCCATGCGGGCCGGCTACACCGGGCCGAATACGCGGTGCTCGAACACGGCGCTCTACTTGGAGCCCTGGCTACACGCCAAAGCCGCCGGTCGGGTAGAATCTCCCGCCTGGGAGCCGGCATGCTGAACGCGATCAGGACGGAGATTGGCCATTCGCTGCGGCGGCTCGGCCGCGTACCGGGCGTGTCGCTGGTCGCGGTCGCCACGCTGGCGCTGGCGATCGGCGCACACACCACCGTCGTCAGCCTCCTCAACGCGACCACGTTCCGCACTGTGGTCGCCGACGCACCCAAGCGCCTGGTGGCGCTGTCGGCCCACGACGACAAGTCCAGCCGGCCCGGCCTGCTCCACCAGCAGACCCTCGCGGCGTTTCTCGCGTCGCAGCGCGCGTTCTCGTCCATGAGCCTCTACTCTGGCGGCGCCGTGCTGCGAACCGAAACGCCGGATGGGGCACGCGAGGTCGTCGCCGAAGGCGTGACGCCCGAATACTTGCAGGTTGTCGGCGTGCGACTTGCCGAAGGCCGGTGGCTGACCGACGACGATGGGGAGGGAGCGGCGGCGCCGGTGGTGGTCATCAGCGACCGCCTTCGCCGGCGCGCCTACGGCGACGGCCGAGCGGCCGTCGGCGAACGCATCACGATCGACGGCGCCGAGGTCACCATCGTTGGCGTGACCGCTCCCGGCTTCTTCGGACTGCAGATCGACGCGGGGGTCGACCTCTTCCTGCCGCTGACCTTCGTGCGAGGGCGCGCCGGCGACCGTCCGGGCGTTGTCCGGGCGCCGCACGTCATTGGCCGGCTCGCTCCCGGCGTGTCCTTTGAGGAGGCGCGCGCCGAAGTGCTGGCGCGGTGGCCGGCCATTCACGCGGACACGGCTGGCGCAGCGACTTCGGGCCAGCGCCAGGCGGCGCAGGACCTCCGCTTCGAGGTGGAGCCGATTTCGACCGGCTTCTCGTCGATGCGGCGCCAGTGGAGCACGGCGTTCATCGTGCTCGTGGGGCTGACCACGCTGCTGCTGGCCATCGCCGCGGTGAACCTCATCGGCCTCATGTCGGCCCGGGCCATCGCGCGGCAGCACGAGATAGCGGTCGCCCTCATGCTGGGCGCCGGACGCTGGCGCCTCGTGCGGCAATGGGCGACGGACGGGCTGCTGCTGGCCATGGCCGGTCTGGCCGTCGGGCTGCCGCTTGCGTGGTGGGCCAGCGGCGTGCTCGAAGCCACGCTGACGGTCGCGCGCACCGTGCCGCTGCAGCGGCCGATGACGCCGGACGCCTCCGTGGTCGCCGTCGCCGTCGTCGCGGCGCTGCTGGTTGGCGTGGCCATGGGGGTGCTCCCGGCGTGGCGCGCCGTCAACCGGCCCGTGGCCGACGTCGTCCGGCAGGGACGCGGCGTCGCGCGGGCGCTGGGCCGGTCGGGACGGCTCGTGCTGGTGACGCAGGTGGCGCTGTCGCTCATCCTCGTGGCCGGTGCGGGACTGTTTGCGGGGATGCTCTCGCACCTGCGTGCGAACGACGCGCAGTTCCGCGACGAGCCGGTCGTGTGGACGCGGCTGGCCCGCACGCCCGGCCAGCGAGGCCGCGTACTCGGGCCGTCGTATTTCCACGGCCTGGTGGAGCGGCTGAAGGCCATCCCTGGCGCCGACTCGGTGGCGATGTCCGCGTACTTCCCGGCCTACCTCGGCTACCGCGGCGAGCTGTCGAGGGACCGGTTCGCCTCGGGCGCGGGCGAGGAGGCCCCCTCGGTGTCCGGGCTCACCGAGTACACGACACCGGACTTCTTCGGTACGGTGGGGATCGCCGAGCTCGCCGGCCGCGATTTCACGTGGGCGGACGACGGCGACCGGCCGGCCGTGGCCATCGTCAGCGCGTCGCTGGCGCGCGCGCTCTTCCCTGACGGCGAGGCGGTTGGCCGCCGGCTGTTTCTCGGCGAGGCGGCGAAGGCGGAGGAACTGGAGATCGTGGGCGTCGTCGCGGACGCGCCGATCGGCAGCATCCGCGAGCCGCGCCTGCCGGTGGTGTTTCGCCCGATGATGCAGGCGCTGGCGCGCGCGCAGTGGCCGATGACCCACGTGCGGGTGCGTGGGGACGTGGCCGCCGTGCAGGCCGCGTACCGGGGTGTGGTGGAGGCGCAGGGGGAGCACTACGTGCCCGCTGTGTTCACGCTCCAGGAGTGGCTCGACAGCGCGCTGCTGCAGGAGCGGTTGATCGTCTCCGTGTCGATGGCAGCGGCGGGACTGGCGGTGCTGCTGGCCGGGCTCGGCATCTACGGCGGGCTGGCCTACGCGGTGACGTCGCGGCGGCGCGAGCTGGGTGTGCGCATGGCGCTCGGCGCCTCGCGCGGAGGTGTGGCGGGCATGGTGGTGCGCGACAGCCTGGCGCTGGCCGTGCCGGGCATCGTCATTGGCGTTCCGGCGGCGCTGGCGGGCGCGCGCATCGTGCGGGCGGAGTTGTACGGGGTGACGGCGACCGATCCGGCGACGTTTGGCGGGGCAGTGGCGGTGCTGCTGGCGGGCGGTGTGCTGGCGGCGGTGGTGCCGGCGCTCCGGGCGTCGGCGGTGGACCCGGCCCGCGCGCTGCGCCAGGACTAACGGGGTCGGGCCTATTTTCGGTTTTT
>JBFMCA010000169.1:0-6400 GCA_040754955.1 Acidobacteriota bacterium
TTTCGAAATTCGAAAAAATAGGCCCGACCCCCATTTCCCAGCGCCGGCGCGCGGGCCTACAATCCGCCTGATCGTCCCCGCGACACGATCCTCACCGCGCTCATGCGCGGCGCCGAGCTGATGAGGAGGGCTCAATCGTGGCGAACACGCTCGTCGGCCAGAACTACACCACGCCCGACATGATCGCGAAGGTCACCGGGCGCGCCCGGTACGCCGAGGACTTCCGCGCCGAGGGGATGCTCTTCGCGAAGCTGCTCGTCAGCCCGCGCCCCCATGCGCGCGTCACGCGCATCGATGCCAGCGCCGCGCTCGCCATGCCCGGCGTGAAGGCCATCCTGACCGCCGACGACCTGCCGCAGGTCGTCGAGGGCGCCAACCTCGGCGAGGGCATCGTCGCCAGCACGCTCAGCGAGCGCGGCCTCACGATGGAACCCCTCTACGTGGGCGAGCCCATCCTCGCGGTGGCCGCCGTCGACGAGCTCACGGCCGCCGACGCCATCGAGCGCATCCAGGTGGAGTACGAGCCGCTGCCGTTCGTCGTCGATCCGCTCGAATCGCTCCGGCCCGGCAGCCCCAACGCCCGCACGCAGGGGAACGTCTGGGTCCGCCCGCAGCCTGCGCCGCCGGCGCCGGGCGAACGGCCGGCGCCCGCGCGCCCGCAGGTGCAGGAGCTGAAGTGGACGGCCGCGGACTTCGCGGCGGCGGGACCCGGCCAGCTGCCGATGGGCCACGCCCCGGACGAGTGGACGTACGGCGACGTCGAGGCCGGTTTCGCCAAGGCCGCGCTGGTGCTCGACGAGACGTTCCTCGGCCCGAACACGAGCCATCAGCCCCTGGAGACGCGCAGCTCCATGGCGTACTGGCAGAACGGGCGGCTCTTCGTGCACTGCTCCACCCAGAGCACGATGCGGACGGTTGCGTCCGTGGCGCGGTGGGTCGGCATCCCGCCGTCCGACGTCGTGATCATCAGCGAGTACACCGGCGGCGGGTTCGGGAGCAAGGGGTCCGGCGACGTGTTCACGGTCATCCCCTCGCTGCTCGCGAAGAAGACCGGCGCGCCGGTGCTGATGCGCATCACGCGCGAGGACGAGCAGTACATCGGCCGCGCCCGGCCCGCCCTCCACTCGCGCATCCGCGCCGCCTTCGCGAAGGACGGGCGGCTGCTCGCCCTCGACGGCCTCGTCATCGTCGACAACGGACCGTACGACGCGGTGAGCGATGCGCGCTCCGCGGGCGATCACATCTCGCTGGCGTACCAGCCGCTGGCCATGCGCTGGCGGAGCGTGTCGGTGCTCACCAACACGCCGCCGCGCGGCGCGCAGCGGTCGCCGGGCGGGATGCAGGGCAACGCGATGATGGAACCCATCCTGGCCAAGGCGGCCCGGAAGCTCGGGCTGGACGAAGTCTCGATTCACCGCATCAACGCGCCGGAAGGGAAGGCCACGTTCGGCGCGCCGAACGCGCAGGGACGCCGCAATCACACCACCAGCGCGTTCCTGAAGGATGCCATCGACAGAGGCGTCGAGCTCTTCGGCTGGCACGACCGCAAGGCGCGGAGCGGGGTGCGCAACGGATCGAAGGTGCGCGGCGTCGGCATGGCGGTGAGCTGCTACTCGGCGGGCTCGATCGGGTTCGACGGCCTCTTCGTCATCACGCCCGAGGGCCGGATGGTCGTCCAGTCGGGCATCGGCAACCTCGGCACCGAGTCGGTGTTCGACGTGCACCGGGTGGCGGCGGATCTCGTCGGCATCCCGTGGGAGAAGGTGGACATCACCTGGGGCAACACGTCGAAGCACCTGCCGTCCACGTGCAGCTCGGTCGGCAGCCAGACGACGCACGCGATGACGCGCGCGGCGCATGCGGCGGGGACCGATGCGCGGCGGAAGCTCCAGGAGATTGCCGCGCTGACGCTCGGCGGACGGCCCGACGACTACGAGGTGGCCCACGAACGCGTCGCGCGCCGCGGCGGCGGCCGGGGTCTGACGCTCGCGCAGGCCGCGCAGCGGGCCATCGAGCTCGGCGGGAGGTTCGACGGGCACGAGCTGCCCGACGACATCAACGCCTTCACGAAGACGTCGGCGGCCGCGCTGGCCGGACGAGGCCTGATGGGCGTGGCGAAGGACAACTACGGCCGCGACGGCGCGTCGAAGTCGTACGTCGCCGGCTTCGCCGAGGTCGAGGTCGACGTCGAGATCGGGGCGTACCGCATTCTCGACTTCCTCGCCGTGGCCGACGTCGGCACCGTGATTCATCCGAGGAATCTCGGCGGCCAGATCCTCGGCGGCGTCATGCTGGGCATCGGGCACGCGCACGCGCAGAAGTGGGTGTACGACCAGCGGTACGGGGCGCCCATGGCGCGCCGGTTCTACCAGACCAAGCCGCCCACGATTCTCGACGCGCCCGCGCGCATGCGGGCCGTGGCGCTCGACATCCCCGACCCCGAGACGCCGGTCGGCGCCCGCGGCGTCGGCGAGTCGCCGGTGGGCGCGGGCATCGGCGCGATCCTCAATGCCCTCGCCGCGGCCGTGGGCGACGAGGTCTTCCGACGGGCGCCGGTGACACCCGACATGATTCTCAGCGCGCTCGAGGCGGGACGGCCGATGCACGACCCGCTGACGTCGAACCTGTAGCGGTCGACGGCGGCCTCGAGATTGGCGCCCTGACGACGCTGACGACCATCGCGCGGCACCCGGTGGTGCGCGAGCGGTTCGGGCTGCTCGCCGAGGCCGCCGTGTCGGCGGTTCTGCGCCGGCCGGCGCAGGTCGAGGCGGCCCTCGCGGGACAGCCGCGCTCCGCCGCCACCGCGGAGATGGCCGCCCGCCTCGCGGTCGAGGGCGCCGAGCCGCTCGCGCACAACCGCTACGAGATCCCGCTGATGCGCAACCTCGTGATGCGCGCCATCCGTGGACCCGCGGCCGCGACGTCGTAGAGCGCCGGCGGCGCCGGCAGACGAACCTTAACGGCGCGTCAGCACGCCGACGATGGGTGTCCCGTCGGCGTCCGGCAGATCCAGCCCGAGGAGCAGGGCAATGGTCGGCGCGATGTCCACCGTGTGCGTCTCCGGCAGTACCGCTCCGGCCCGCACGCCGGCGCCGTGGACGATGAGGCCGGTCTCCATGCCCGGAGTGTCGGGCCGGTAGCCATGGCCGGCGGCGCGGCTGTGCGGCTGCGCGAACGGCGGCGCGAGGCGCGCGTCCAGCACGTAGCCCGGCAGCGGCTCGATTCCGAGCACCGCATCGCGATCCGCGCGCAGCGCGTCGAGCGCCGCGCGATCGAGAATCCGGAAGCGTCCCGGGTACCGCGCCGCATATGCCTCGAGCGCCGCGCGCGCGCGCGCCACCGTCTCCGCGGCTCCCTCCTTGACGTACAGCGACCCCAGGCCGCGGTTCGCCGCGACGATGGCCTGCCACCGGGGATGGCCGTCCGCGCCACGCGCGATCAGCCCGGCCTCGACGAGCGGCAGGTTGATGGCCAGCTCGGTATGCATCGGAAGGAACCCGTGATCCCCCGTGACGACCATCGTCGTCGACTCGGCCACCCCGGCTGACGCGAGCCCGGCGAGGAGCACGCCGATGTTGTGATCCGTGTCCTCGAGCGCGGCGAAAGCCGCCGGCGTCAGCGGTCCGTTCGCGTGCTGCACCGAGTCGGTGAGCGAGAAGTGGACGGCCATGAACGACGGCCGATAGCGCTTCGGGATCTCGACGGCGACGAGGGCTTTCCAGTGATCGGCCATGCGGAGGTCGATGGCGTGGATCGGCCCGAGCGTCTGCTCGACCTCCTCGAGCCAGCCGGGCGACGCGCTTCGCGCGGTGCGCTGCCGCGACTCGGAGCCCGTGGGGGCGATCAGGATGTCGAGCCGGTAGTCGATGGGGCCGCCCGTGGTCTGCGGCCAGCCGATGGCGGCTGTCTTCAGTCCCTTCGCGCGGGCCGCCGTCCACAGCGTGTCCGCCTTGATGTCGGCGTGTTCGCGGTACGGCGGCTGGAAGTCGTAGTTGTCAGGGTTGTCGTCCCGGTAGATCCACGTCGAGGGGTCGAACTTGTTGTTGCCCAGGATGCCGTGCTTCATCGCGCCGGTGCCCGTGACCAGCGCGGTGTGCGCCGTGCCGGTGAGGGTCGGGTAGACGCTGACGGTGCGCGGGCTCCACGAGCCTTCGCGCATCAGGCGGCGCAGGTGCGGAATGCCCAGGCGCAGCTCGTCAGCGCGGCCCAGGTAGTCGCCGCGGAGGCCGTCGATGGTGACGAGGACGACCTGGCGAGCCGGTGTCGCGGGCTGCGTGGCGCGCGCCGGCAGGCCCGCCGCCGCGAGCGTCAGCAGGAGAGCCGCGAGCACCCGCCCCACCTGCCCCACCTGCCCTACCTGCCCTACCCGCCCTCTCTAAACCGCCACCAGCCAGCCGAACTTGTCCGGCGCGCGGCCCATCCGGATGGCGTCGAGCGCCTCCCCGGCGCGGCCGAGCGGCGAATCGGGCGTCACAGTCGGGATCGTGATCTCGCGGTCCTTGTGGCGGAGCCGTCCGATCGGCGCGATGGTGGCGGCCGTGCCGATGCCCGCGGCGCTCTGCAGGCGGCCGGCGGCATGGGCCTCGAACACCTCGTCGATGGCGATGCGGCGCTCCTCCACCTTCACGCCCATGTCGCGCAGCAGCGTCAGCACGCTGTCGCGCGTGATGCCCGGGAGAATCGTCCCCGACAGCGCTGGCGTCACCACCGTGTCGTCGATGACGAACGCCACGTTCATCAGCCCGGCCTCTTCCACGTACCGCCGCTCGACGGCGTCGAGCCACAGCACGTTGTGGAAGCCCTTCGCCTGTGCTTCACGCGCCGCCACGAGGCTGCCGGCGTAGTTGCCGGCGCACTTCGCCGCGCCCGTACCGCCCGGGAAGGCGCGCACGTAGGTCTCCTCGGCCAGCAGGCTCACGCTGCCCGAGAAGTACGGCCCGCTCGGGCACGTCTCGATGATGAAGCGGTAGGTCTCCGACGGGCGCACGCCGAGCACGTCGTCGGTGGCGAACAGCACCGGCCGGACGTAGAGGGCGCTCCCCGGCTTCTCGGGAATCCACTGCCGATCGAGCGCCACCAGCGCCCGTGTGCCCTCGATGAACAGATCCGCCGGGACCGCGGGCATAGCCATGCGCTCGGCCGATCGGTTCATGCGCGCGTGGTTGGCGTCGGGCCGGAAGATCACCGCGCGTCCGTCGGGCCGCGGGAAGGCCTTGAAGCCCTCGAAGATGCCCTGGCCGTAGTGCGCCACGAGCGGTGCCGCCGGCAGCAGGCGCTCGCCGTACGGCACGATGGCGGGCTCGCCCCACTTCCCACCGGCGTAGTCCACCACGAGCATGTGGTCGCTGAAGACGGCACCGAACGCCGCCGAGTCGCGCAGCTCCGGTGTCAGCCGAGAGGCCGTGGTCCGAGTGATGGCGATGGCGGTAGTCGAAGAGGCCATGCCATCATTTTATGTCGATCCGCGGGCCGATCGCTCCCGATGCCTGGGTGAGGCGGCGCCTCGCGCCCTGGGCCGGACGCTCGGGCCATCGAGCCGCTCGCCATCGTGTCGCAGGCAGGCGGCGACGAACTGGTCCGCACGCGCCTCGCCAGGCAGGCGGGCGTCCGGCGCCCGCCGCACGACGTCGGCCGGCGGCACTGTGCTACGCTGTAGCACATGAAGACAATCGGCGTTCGCGAGCTCCGCCAGCGCGCCAGCGAGTTCCTCCGCGAGGTGGAGAAGGGAGCCACGCTGGAAGTCACGGTCCACGGCCGTCCGGTGGCCCAGCTGGTGCCGGTACGTCCGGACGGCCGCCGGGCCCTGCTCGCGGCACGCTCGCGTCTGACACCGGCCGACGGCGACGTGCTCGACCTCGGCGCCCCCGTGCCCGGCGCCAGGGGCGTGAAGGCCGCCAGCGCGCTGCTGATGCGCGCGCGGCGCGACGAGCGATGAGTGGCCGATGGTCTACCTGGATGCCTCGGCGCTGGTGAAGCTGGTCGTCGCGGAGGCCGAGTCGGGAGCCTTGCGCCGCTACCTGCGCGGTCGTCCCGGGCGTGCATCGAGCGCTCTGGCCAAGGTGGAGGTGATTCGGGCGGTGCGGGCGCACGGCGCGCCTGCCGTCACGCGCGCGCGGCAGGTGCTCCGACGGATCGATCTCATCCACCTCGACGACGAGCTGCTGGAGGATGCGGCGACCCTGGACAGGGGTGTCCTCCGCAGCCTCGACGCGATTCACCTCGCGTCCGCCCGGACGCTGGGCGACGAACTCGAGGCGGTGGTGACCTACGACGCCCGGATGGCCACCGCGGCGGAGCGACTGGGCCTGCAGGTCGATACGCCACGCCGGTAGTCGCGCGCGATCGACCGTGCGTCGGTGCGGCGCAAGGCCCGCCCTACCCGCCCTACCCGCCCTACCCG
>JBFMCA010000170.1:0-6334 GCA_040754955.1 Acidobacteriota bacterium
GCCGCGCCCGGCGCCGCGGCCGGCGGCGCCGGCGGTGTCGGCGGTGCCGGCGGCGGCGGGAAATCCTCGGCCGTCAGGATGGCGTGCACGCCCGGCATCGCCAGCGCGGCGCTGGCGTCGAGGCGCCGCACCCGCGCATGCGGGCGCGGGCTCAGCAGCAGCTTGACGAACAGCATGCCCTCGGCGCGGAAGTCCTCGGCATACTTCGCACGGCCGGTCACCTTCGCGATGAGGTCCGGCGTGGTGTAGTCGTGGCCGATCAGCTTGTACTCAGCCATCTCACGCCCTCCGCGCGAGCTCGGCCGCATCCATCATGCAGTCGAGAATCTTGTTGTAATCCGCGCACCGGCACAGGTTGCCCGAGATCCCGTGCGCCAGCTCCTGCCGCGTCGGCGAGGGGTTGGTCTTGAGGAACCCCACCGTCGCCATCACGAAGCCCGACATGCAGAACGCGCACTGGAAGCCCTGCCCGTTCACCACCGCCTGCTGCACCGGGTGCAGCGTGCCGTCGGCGCTCGCGAGCCCCTCGATGGTCTGGATGCGCTTGCCGCGGACGCTGTGCGTCAGCACCGAACAGGAGTAGTGCGGCACGTCGTCGACGAGCACGGTGCAGGCGCCGCACTCCGACCGGTCGCAGCCGAGCTTGGTGCCCGTCAGCCCCAGCTTGTAGCGGAGCGTCATGGCCAGCGTCTCCTGCGGCACCACGTCGACGCGGCGCTCCTGGCCGTTGACCGTCAGCGTGACCAGCCGATCCGCCGTGCCGGCCTGATTCTGGCCGGTTGCGGTCGTGCGAAAGAGATACGCGGAGGTCGAGACCGTGGCGCCTGCCGCGATCACGCCCTTGATGAAGTTGCGTCGGGAGAACCCGCTGGCTCCCTGTCCGACGGTGCCTTCGCTCTCGTGGGCCATGGTGCACTCACCTCGCTGGTGTGGATTGACCGCCGGAAGTGTAAACGAAACCGGGCTTTACGCCCAACGTATTATTTTTCGTCATACGTCCCATCCCCCACATGCGCAGGGAGAGGGCGCTATCATCGGGAGATGCACGCGTGGCACGACGTCTATGTCGACGATCACCTCATCGAATCGAACTTCCCCGTCGTTGTCGAGGTCCCGATGGGGAGCAAGAACAAATACGAGCTCGACAAGGACACCGGTTTACTCCGGCTCGACCGCGTGCTCCACAGCGCAGTCTACTACCCCGCCAACTACGGTTTCATCCCCCGAACCTACTGCGACGACTGGGACCCGCTCGACGCGCTCGTCCTCGGCCAGGAAAGCGTCCTGCCCTTGACCATCGTCGAGGCGCGGGCCATCGGCGTGATGCGCATGCGGGACGAGAAGGGGCTCGACGACAAGATCATCGCGGTCAGCACGAAGGACCCGGCCTTTACCGACTACGCCGACCACCGCCAGCTCCCGGCCTACATGCTGCGCGAGATCCGGCGGTTCTTCGAAGACTACAAGGTGCTCGAGAGCAAGCAGGTGGTGGTGGAGGACTTCCTGGGCATCGACCAGGCCGTCCGGATCATCCGCGACGCGCTCGAGATGTACCGCCAGCTCAGGCGTGGTGAGCTCAAGCGATAGGGCGGTGAGGCCGGCTACCCGGCGCTGACGACCCGCCCCTCCGCGGCGCGCCGCAGCCGGTCGTGAATCGCCCGTCCCAGGCCCTCGGGCAGCGGCGCCGTCGCCAGAATCTCGTCCACGCCGCGCGCGTCCAGGGTGCGGAGCGCGTCGAACAGCTCATGCGCGGCCCGCGGCACGTCGCTGCGGGCACCGTACGGCTGGGTGATCACGCGGCCATGGGCCGCCAGGGGCGCCAGATCCGGCGCGAGCGCCGCGAGATCGTCCTCCGGCGCCAGCACGCCCACCCGGGTACCCGCCGAGGCGCGCCGGCGCGCGTCGGCGGCGAGGCGCCGGAGCGCGGCGTCTGCCGGGCCGGCATAGAGCGTCACGCGCGCTCTCGGCGCATAGTGCCGGACCGACTGCCCGGGCGAGGGCTGCGCGACATCGGCGGCGGCGTACCGCTCGTCCGGCCGGAGGTCCGGAACCACCTCGGTGAGGACCTCCAGGGCCACGCCACCCGGCCGGCGCACGACCGGCGGCCACACGGTGAGGTCCAGCACGGTGGACTCGACCCCAACGTCCGTCGGGCCGGCGTCGAGGACGAGGTCGATGCGCCCCGCGAGATCCGCCAGGACGTGCGCGGCGCGCGTGGGACTCGGCCTGGCGAACCGGTTGGCGCTGGGCGCCGCGATCGGCACCCCGGCCTGCGCGAGCAGCGCACGCGCCACCGGATGCGAGGGCACACGCACGGCCACCGTGTCGAGCCCGGCGGTGACGGCGCCGGGCACCTCCGCGCGCTTCGGGAGGATCAGGGTCAGCGGGCCCGGCCAGAAGCGGGCGGCGAGCGTGGCCACGAGTGGCGGGACGGCACGCGCGACGCGCGCGACCTCGTCGGCCGCGCCGACGTGGACGATCAGCGGATCGGCCGACGGACGCCCCTTGGCGGCAAACACCCGCGCGACGGCCGCGGCGTCGAGCGCGTGGGCCCCGAGGCCGTACACCGTCTCGGTCGGAAACGCGACGAGGCCGCCGCGCCGGACGAGCGCGGCGGCCTCATCGATGACGGCAGGATCGGGATGCTCGCGGTCGACGGCGAGCACCCGCGTCTCGAGCGGGGCCACCCGGCTATTGTGGCATCGGGATGGGCTTGCCCGTCAGGTCCACGAAGGTGATGTCGCCGAACCCGGCGAGCTGGTCCTTCACGCGCGTGTAGTCGCCGACAATCACAATCACCGAGTCCTGCGATCCCAGCAGCATCCTGGCGCCGGTCCTGACGGCCTCCGCGGACAGCCCCGACATGGTTTTCTGGAACGTCTCCGGGTAGTCTTTCGGCAGGTTGAAGCTGTAGATGTTGTTGAGCGTCCCCGCCAGCCCATTCTGGGTCGCGTTCTGAATGACGAACAGCCCGCGGACGTAGGTCTTGGCGTTGTCGAGCTCGGCCGCCTCAGGGCCGCCGGCCCTGAACGTGTCGATCTCCTTGTACACCTCGGCGAGCGTCGCCCCGGTTACCTCGTTGCGGACGTCGGCTACGGCCCGATACAGGCCTGCCTGGCCCATCGACTGGAAGATCGACCCCGGGGAGTAGGTGTAGCCCTTGTCCTCACGAATGTTGCGGATGAGCCGCGAGTCGAAGGCGGCGCCGAAGATCTGGTTGGCCATCTGCAGCACGTACCAGCGAGGATCGTCGCGCGGGATCGTGAAGTTGCCCACCGAGATCGACGACTGCACGCTGTTCGGACGCTGCACGAACACGACGCGGCGGCCCTTGAGCACGGGCAGCGCCGCCGCGGGCGGCGCCAGGACGGCGGCGCGGGGCCACAACCCGAAGGCCTTTTCGGCCGCGGCCACTGCCGCTTCCGGCGTGACGTCGCCGGAGATGACGAGGAACGCGTTGTTGGGCCGGTAGTAGGTCTGGTGGTACTCGACAATCGACGCGCGGTCGATGGCGGGCACCGTGTCGAGCGTGGCGCCGACCCGCGCGTAGGGGTGGTCTCCGAACAGCGTCTGGCGGAATACCCGGTTGTTGACGGCCTGGGGCGACGCCAGCTGCGCCTTGAGCGCCTGTGCCGTGTTGGCCTTCAGCAGGTCGATTTCGTCCTGCGGAAACGTCGGATTGCGGACGACGTCCGCGAGCAGATCGAGCATCCGGGGCAGCGTGTCGGCCAGCCCCCGCATGCTGAACGTGGTGGTGTCCTGGCCGGCGCCGCCGCTGAGCGAGGCGCCCATGGCGAAGATCTCCTGCCTGATCTGCCGGCTGTCGCGCGACGTCGTGCCCTCCTGCACCGCGTCGGCGACGAACTGCGCGAGCCCGGCCTTCGCCGCGGGATCGGCCGAGAGCCCCGACAGCACCGTCAGGATGGCGGTCACCTTCGGCACCGTGGCGTAGCGCACGGTGACCACGCGCAGGCCGTTGGCGAGCGTGCGCTCGACGCGCGGGGGCGGCGTGAACTGGCGCTCGGGCCCGACGGCGGGCCGCGCCGACTGCGCGACGACCGACGCGGGCGCCGCGAGGAGCATCGCACCGAGCAGCAGGTGGCGGGCGCTCATCGAACACCTCCCTCGGGCCCGGTCGTCGCCGCCGGCCGGCTGTCGATCGACGTGCGGTTGGTCGGCACGAGCCACCGGGCGGCAGCCGCCTTGACGTCCGCCACGGTCACCCTGTCCAGCTCGTCCAGGATGGTGTTGATGCGCCGCGGGTCGTTGTCGAACAGCGCGAACGCGCCGAGCAGGTTGGCGCGCCCGAAGAGCGGCATGAACCCGCCCTCCATGTCCTCCAGGAACGACGAGCGCAGCGCCGTCTTCGCCTGTGCCAGCTCCGCCTCGCTCACGCCCTTCTCGCGCACCTCGGCGACCACCTGCTCGATCGAGGCGAGCACGGCGTCGGCCGTCTTGTCGTTGAGATAGTCGACGCGCAGGGTGAAGAGCATCGGGCCGCGCACGTCCCAGTTGTTGCCGAGGAAGTTGAACGCGCCGACCACCGACATCGCGAGCCGATCCTGGCGGACCAGCCGCTGATGGAGCCGCGCGCTCTCGTCGCCGACCAGGAGCGGGTCCAGCACGCTCAGCGCGAAGAAGTCCTTCGACATGCGCTCGGGCAGGTGCCAGGCCACGGCCAGCGCCGGCGTCCGTGCCAGCTTGTCCTCGCGGCTGAACCGCTTCTCGTCCGTCTGCGGCGGCTCGCTCACGTCGGGCGGCGGGGGCAGCTCCTGGCGCGGAATCGACCCGAAGTGCTGCTCCGCAAGCCGGCGAACCTCGGCGGGCGTCGTGTCGCCGACGACCACCAGCACGGCGTTGTTCGGCGCGTAGTACGTCCGGAAGAACGCGCGCACGTCCTCGAGCGTCGCGGCCTCGAGGTCGGCCAGATCGCCGTAGAAGTTGTGCGCGTTCGCCCAGTTGGTATTCGCCCGCTCCCAGATCTCCAGCCAGTGGAACTGCGCGTGCGGCTGGTTGAGCACGTTCACCCGCACTTCCTCGCTGACCACGTTCTGCTGGTTCTCGAGGTTCTCCGCGCTCACGTCCAGCGACCGCATGCGATCGGCCTCGAGCCACAGCGCGAGCTCGAGCGCGTTCGACGGCAGCGCCTGGAAGTAGTTGGTGTAGTCGAACCGTGTCGAGCCGTTCACGATGCCACCGGCCTGCTGCATGATCGACACGTGCTCCATCTTCTTCACGCTGCCCGAGCCCTGGAACATCATGTGCTCGAACAGGTGCGCGAAGCCGGTGCGCCCCCTGGGCTCGATACGGAAGCCGATGTTGTACATGACCTCCACGAGCACCACCGGCGCGTGGTGGTCCTCGCTGACAACCACCTTCAAGCCGTTCGGGAGCGTGAAGTACTCCACCGGCACCTCGAAACGCGCCTGCGCCGGCAGCGCGGCGCCGCCGGCCCAGACGGCCAGCGCGACCGCGATCAGCCACCTCGACATCACGGTGTCCTCCTCCAGTACATGTCGTGAGACGGATCCATCCCCAGCATGAGTTCGACGACCCGGCTGTAACTCTGGACGCCTTCGGCGACGCCCTGGCTCTTCAGGTACCGATCGTAGGCCTTCCAGCTTACACGTTCGACCAGCGCCACCCGTGTCGCCAGCCGCTCGATGATGGCGTCCCAATCCGCGCGCGGCCCCGGATCGAGCCCGCCGACGATCGCCCGTCCCGCATCCCGTCCCAGACCCGGCGTGGCCGTGACCAGCAGCGTCAGCCAGGCCGAGTACCGCGAGGCCGCGTCGGCGCGGAGGGCCGCCAGCAGGCCCACGAAGCTGGCGTCATCCTCGGGCGCGAAACCCGACAGATGTGCCCACTCGTGGGCGACCACGGCGGGCCGCTCGGGCGGCGTCAGCCACGGGTTGACGAGCGTCTCGAGCAGCCACGGCACGTGCATGCCGTCGGTGCCCGACGCGCGGAAGAAAGGCGCGAAGAGCGTGACTTTCGGCACGCCAGGCACGGTCGGACGCGGCCGCCCGAGCGCGCGCTCCACGTCGTTGAGCGCCGCCGCCAGCACGCGCGGCGTGACGCCCGGCGCGGGAAAGCCCGCCCGGTGCGCGTCCGGATGCCATCGATTGCAGGCCGCGACCGCCTCGCGGGCGAGGGCTTCGAAGGCCTCGGGCGTCACGCGCTCGCGCGCGAACCCGATGCGGTTCTCCAGGGGCGGCCGCGCGTAGTTGAATCCCCACGCGGCCAGGAACCAGAGGTACGCCACGCCGGCCGCGGCCAGCGTCACCGCGAGCGCCCGCCCGAGCGGCGCCGCGCGCCGGACGCGACCGGCCGC
>JBFMCA010000171.1:0-6314 GCA_040754955.1 Acidobacteriota bacterium
GCGCCGCGGACGGGCCCCGCACTGCGACGTGTCGCGCGAGCTGCACGCTATGTCGTCACGCCCCATCATTGCCGCCAATTCTTTGCCCATGCCGGGTACGGTCATGCAACTGGGAACCGGGATTAGAGCACCCCCACCTCGGTGGTGGTGTCGTTCGGCGGCGTATCCGT
Source organism: Acidobacteriota bacterium (assembly GCA_040754955.1). Taxonomy (GTDB): domain Bacteria; phylum Acidobacteriota; class Vicinamibacteria; order Vicinamibacterales; family UBA2999; genus JBFMCA01. The sequence continues at coordinate 171 of JBFMCA010000171.1, forward strand.
GCCGCCCGGCAGCGTCGGGTCACTCGTCGGGTCCGTCGTCGTCGAATCCGTGGTCGTGCTCGGGTCGGTGAGCGGGTCCACGGGCTCGACGCCGGGGAGGAACTCCTCCCAGAGCGTCAGGTCGATGCTCTCGATCTCCGCCGTGTCGTCGCCGAAGTCCTGGTGCTCCTCGTCGGCCGAGCTGCCCCAGGAGATGTTCTCGTCCACCGTGCTGGTGCCCCACACGATGTTGTCGCCGCTCATGCCCCACACGATGTTGTCGATGCCATCGGTGTTGCCCCAGACGATGTTGTCCTCGTCGGAGCTGCCCCACACGATGTTGTCGCAATCGGCGCCGTCGCACGAGTTGCCCCAGACGATGTTGTCGTCGCTCAGGCCCCACACGATGTTGTCCACATCGCCGTTGCCCCACACGATGTTGTCGTCCCAGGAATTGCCCCAGACGATGTTGTCGTCGTCGAAGTTGCCCCAGACGATGTTGTCGTCGTCCGAGTTGCCCCACACGACGTTGCTGCCCCAGACGATGTTGTCGCACTCGGTGCCGCAGAACTCGCCCCAGACGATGTTGTCGCCGGTGCCGGTCGAGTCGGCGCCCCACACGATGTTCTGGCCCCAGGCGGTGCCGCCCGGCGTGAGCACGCCGCCGGTCACGCGGCGGTTGCCCCAGAAGATGTGACGCGACCACGCCCGCATGTTGGGGTACTTCTGGCCGCGCTGGGCCGTCGCGAAGTAGCGCGAGAGCCGCACGGCGCCGAGCGCATTGAGGAACCCGGCGCCCTGCGTCAGGTAGTTGTAGTCGCTCTTGACCTCCGCGGTGAACTGCAGAATGGCCTTTACCAGGTTCGGTGTCAGGTTCGGGTTGGCCTGGATCATCGTGGCCACCACGCCCGACACGACCGGCGCCGCCATGCTCGTGCCGGAGAGCGCCAGGTAGGGCTTGTAGGCCGGCTGGCGCACGCTGGAGAAGAGGCTCTGCGGCCGCTCCAGATACAGGCGGCTTGTCGGGTCGCTGAGCGACACCGTGCCGGTGCCCGGCGCGACCAGGTCCGGCTTCACCGCGAAGTCGTACATGGTCGGGCCGCGGGAGCTGTACAGGGCGATGACGTCGTCCTGACGCCGGACCGTGCCCTGTGTGCTCGAGGCGCCCACCGTGAGCACCCACGGCGCGTTGCCCGGGGCCGTGATGGCGCCGTACTGCGGCTGGCCGTTCGCGGCCTTGCCCAGGTTGCCCGCGGCCGCGACGACGACGATGCCCGCGTCGACGGCGCGCTTGGCGGCCAGGGTCAGCGGGTCGGTGTTGTACGACTCGAAGACGCCCGCGCCGAGCGACATGTTGACGACGCGGATGTTGTAGGCGGCCTTGTTCGCGACGGCCCAGTCGAGCGCCGCGATGATGTCGCTGATGCGGCCACGGCCCTGAGCGTCGAGCGCCTTCAGGGCCACGATGTGCGCGCCAGGCGCCATCGCCTTGCGTGTGCCGTAGGAGTCGTAGCCGTTGCCTGCGATCGTGCCCGCGACGTGCGTGCCGTGGCCCCAGTCGTCATACGGCGTCGTGAGGCCGTTGACGAAATCCACGAACGCCGCCACGCGCTGGCCCTGGCGGTTGGCCACCGTGAGATCGTCGTGCCATGGCGTGATGCCCGAGTCGATGACGGCCACGCCGACGCCGGTGCCGGTGTAGCCGAGAACGTCGGTGACCGTGCGCTGGCCCACGGTGACCGCGGTGCGGCCGTTCGAGGCCGTCGCCAGGCGGTCGTCGCTGATGGCCTTGATGCACGGGTTGTCGGCCAGCCGCTTCAGCACCCAGTTGGGCACCTCGGCGACCTGGCCGTTCAGAATGCCGAGCCGGCGGCCGAGCTTGCCGCCGAGGCCGCGCACGGAGTTGCCGGCGTTGCAGCCCGGCACGAACTCGAGGATCACCCTCGACGTGCCGTTCTGGCGCTTCGACCGCGACTCGAGCGCGGCGTCCAGCTTGCCGGCACGGCGCTTGAGGGCGCGAGCCTGGGCCGAGGCCGGAGCGTCGATTCGCGTGCTGTTGGTGGACTTCGGGGCGGCGGCGGTCGGGGTGGCTGCCGAAAGGGCGACCAGAGAGAGCAGGGCCACGATCATCCTGCTGCCCCAGGTGGCCTTCCGATAGATCCGACCCCACGTCGCCTTCTTGGCTTCACAGACCGGGGGTGACGTCACACTCATGGCGACCGGCGTATGAGCAACCCCCCTGCCAAGTCCGCTACTACAGGTAGCCGAACGTCAAAATTGTCCTATAAAGTCAGAAATAGGCCGAAAATAGCGGCCTGTCTGGGTTGTCTCGTGTGCGCCTGATCCTGACTGTCTCACAGACACATGCGACATTTGCTCTACTTCAGGACAGTCACGCGGCGATCCATGGAAATGTCTGGACTATAAGACTATGTTTTGCAGTTATTTACGTGTACTTGTGCGCTAATGACACACGCAAACCTGATTTCGTCACGTTGTGGGACAGTTGCACCGCTCTCGGAGGGTCCGCAGCGGTCGGCTGATGCGCGGGACTGCACGCCACGGCCCACGAAATTCGAGGTCCGGCGTTCGAGGCGGACCCGCACCTACCGGGTGATGAGCGTGAACCCCGTCGTGTTCACGTCACGGAACATCGGGGTCTTCGGCGGCAGCAGGGTCGGGTCCAGGAAGTCCGTGTCGAACGCGTAGCCGCGCGTGGGGGGACTGTAGACGTTCTGGCAGCACTTGTAGGTGCCCACCGCCTGGCGGTTGAAGTAGAAGCTGGCCATCGCCCCGCGGTAGTTGAGCGTCCGCCCGCTCCAGCTCTCCAGATAGCGCAGGAAGTTGTGGATGCCGCCGTCGGTGCCGAAGTCCTGTGCCGTGCCGGCCACCTGCGGAAACGACGGCCCCTTGCCGGCGATGACCGCGAAGCGGTACCACGTCGTCGCCGCCCGGCGTCGGGCGGGGTTGTTCGGATAGAGAAACGAACGCGTGTCGCCGTGCCAGGTTTGCTGGGTGGGTGGACCCGGTGGGCCGTTGATGACGGCCGGCTGCGACCAATCGGCCGAGAGCAGCGTCACGGCGTCGGCGATGATAGCCGCCGGCGCGTAGCCGGGCCCGAAGCCTGCCGCGTTGGCGTTGAAGTGGCCCTCGACGTACACGGGGTTCTCCGACACGAGCGTCAGCCCGTCCGCGGGCAGGCTTCCGAGCGCGGCGTTGACGATCTTGAGCGCCCGCCTGAAGAAGATCGGCCGGTTGACGCGCGCCACGCTCATCGTGACCTGGCTCCGCGGCGTCGCGGCCGCGTTGAGCGGGCCGGTGGCGCCGGGTGGCACCACGGGAACGCCCCCGTACACATCCAGCGCGCCGTTGCCGTTGACGTCCTCACCGGTCTCGAGGCTCGAATCCGGGAGGCCGGCGCCGTTGTTGCGGTTCACGAAATCCTCGAAGCCGAACTCGCCGGTCTCGCTGCCGCCGGCGTCCCGGTTCCCCCGGCGATCGGAGAAGTAGACGACGAAGCCGTCCTCGTTCGCCACGTTGGGGCCGCTCGCCCCGATCTCGCCGGCCAGCCACCGCCGCAGGTTGTTCACGTCGAGCTCGACGTAGTGCATGACCCCCGTCACCCACATGTCGTTGTCGTTGTTGACGGGGTTGTTGTCGCGGTAGGTGCCTTCGCGCGTGTCGTAGAGCGCGAGCGGCCAGTAGTCGAACGCGTTGGCGCTCGGGACGCCCGCGCCGTCGACGCCGCAGGGCGCGTTCGCGGCGGGTGTCTCCCGCATCCGCTGGAGCCGGAGGATCGCGTTCGGGTGGAGTTCGGCGCAGACATTCGGATCGGCGTCGATGTTCCGCCGCGAGAAGCCCAAATTGAGGATCTCCGCCGTGACGTCTCGCCATGTCCCGGCGTTGTCCCGGTACTCGACCTTGAGCTGGCCCCCGATGAGCGGCGTGTTCGGGTCGGAGCGATAGCCGTCCGCCGCGACGCCCGACGAGAGCGCCGGCGGGACGGTGCCCACGTAGCCTCCCGCCTGGGCCGTCGCGAGCGTCGACAGATCGACGGTGCCCGGCGATACGTCGGGCAGACCCACGATGGCATCAGCGGTGTCGGAGAGCAGGATGCGGATGCTCGCCTGCGCGAACAGCCGCTGCTCGGTGATGAGCACCTCCTCGCCCGGCACGGGCCGCCGGATGATGTCGATGGGTGACCCGCCGACGGTGAGCAGCGGCAAGGCCAGCTCGCGCGCCCCCGTTCGGCCGTTGCGCACGTTGCCGTTGTAGGTGCCGATGGAGAGGTTGGTCCAGGTCGGTTCGTTCTCCGCCGAGCCCAGCGATTCGACGAGGCTGCCCTCCGTCCGAGCCAGGTTGCGGTAGGCGCCGGGCGCCGTAATCGCGCGCACCGTCCCCGTGTAGCCCGAGTTGGTGGACCAGCCGTTCGACAGGTGCGTGCGCACGACCTCCCCGAGCGCCGTCACGCGGTCCGACAGGGTCAGCGTCGCGCCAGAGGCCAGGAACAGGTTGCCGTTGGTGTGCACGCGTCCGCCGAAGCTGAAGTTCGGCCCGGCGAAGAAGCTCAGGTCGGTCTCCGAGAACACGCCGAACTGGAACACGGGGATACTGACGGTGTTCATCGTCCGTCGCAGCCGCGCCTCGGCGCCGTCGGCCATCCGAGCCGTCACCGTGAGCGTGTACGGGGTCTTGAGCGAGCGAAGGCCCTGGTATGGCCCGGTCTCGATGGTCGCCACGTCGGCGGCGGGGTTGCCGTTGGCGTCCGGCGTGAAGGCGATGTCGTAGCCCAGGCCGTCGTCGGCCGCGAACGAGACGCTCTCCAGGTCCGGCGGCTGGCCCTCGAGCGTCTCGAGCTCGTCGGGCTCCGGTGAGAAATCGGTGGCGAAGAGATCGCCGAGATCGGCCGTGAGCTTCTCCAGGCCCGCGTGCGCCGCGTAGAACGCCTGCGTTCGCGTCCGGTCCACGCCTCGGAGGCGCGCGTCGGTCGAGACCATCGACAGAAACCCCGCCAGCATCGTCGAGGTCAGCACCAGCAGCAGGAGGACCGTCACCAGGGCGATGCCCCGTTCGTCGTGCCGTCGGGTCGCGGCAGGCATGATCATCACCGGTAGCGATCGACAAAAGCCATGTTGCGCAGGCTCACCTGCGTCGTCAGGCTCCCGCGCAGGACCTGGTCGAGCCCGCTGTACTGCTGGATGGCGCGAGCCGCCATGTACACGTTGGCCTTTCGAATCTGGTGCGGCGACTGCGGCGGCTCGGGCGTGTCGATGTTGGTCGGGTTGGTGACGCCGTCGACCAGGTCCCACGTGAGCTGCACGTTCTCGATGCCCACCGCGATGGCACGAGCCTCGCCGTAGTTCATGCGCCGGATCAGATGCGGCGCCGTCACCGGTCCCGAACTCGGCACCTCGAGGTAGTAGCTCACCATCTGAATCCGGGTGGCCGTGACGCCGCCGGCGGGCCAGGTGCCGTCCGGATTCCGGAGCTGCAGCACCGACCCCTGCGGCGCCTCGCGCTGGTTGAGGCCGGATTCGGCCGTCGCCGCGAAGATCAGCTGCTGGCCCTCGACCGCCGTTACCTCCTGCAGCGCGTTGCCGAGGCCGTTGGTGATCATGATGAGATCGCCCTCGCGGATGCCGGCGGCGGGGTCGTCGACGGCGACCGTGTCGGGCAGCGTGATGCTGGAGCCGTCCTCGGCGATGGCGGCGGCCGTGCCGAGATCGAGGCGGACGTCCACGTACAGGATGGTCACCACGTCGGTTTGCACCCCGTTGATGACCTGGCCGAGAGCGGGTCCTGGACTGACCGCCGGCAGCGTCGTCCACTCCGGCGGAAACGTCAGCGTCGATCCGGTCGGCCCCGGGCGCAGAATCGGCAGCGCGCCTTCGCCGCTGGGCACCGGGATGCCTCCCGTCGGCACGCGGCTGCCGGCCAGCAGCAGGTCGCGGATGAGCAGGTTCATCCCCACGCGCAGGTTCTGGTTGACGTCGCTCATCACGGTGGCGGCCTGCGTCGTGCGATTGGCGTCCTGCAACGCCGTGAGCGCAGCCGCCGTCACGACGAGCGTGATGCTCAGCGACACGAGCAGCTCGGGCAGCGAGAACCCGCCCTCGCGCTCGAGGCCATACCCCACCCGCCCCACCCGCCCCACCTGCCCCACCC
>JBFMCA010000172.1:0-6085 GCA_040754955.1 Acidobacteriota bacterium
CCTTTTCCAGGGTGAGCCCGGAAAAGGTGCCAGGCACCTTTTCGGGGCGCAGGAGTTGGTGGACAGGGCGGTCGCGGCGCGCGGGGGGCTGGAGGCGCTGGCGGGCATTCGCACACTGATTGCCGACGCCGAGACCACGATGACCGCGCCGCAGGGGCGGATGCAGACGCGCAGCCGGACCTACGTGGAGTATCCGGATCGCCTGCGCGTGGAGGCCACGGTCGGCTCGCACGAGATTGTGCAGGTCTACGCCGACGGCCGGGCGTGGATGCGCGATCCGACCGGGACCTACGACGCGCCGCCGCCCATGGTCGACGAGTTCCGCGCCGGCGTCCGCCGCGACCTGGTGGCGTTGCTGCGCGCGGCCGGTGCCCGACGCCTCGCGCTTGCGGCCGAAGGCGAGGCCGGCCACGAGGGCCGCGTGCTGCGCATTGTCTCGGCGTCCGGCGACGACCTGGCGCCGGTTCGCCTCTTTATCGACCCGACTTCCGGTGCCGTCGTCAAGCTGGCCTACCAGTCGGCGGGCCCGGACGGCCCCGTCGCCACCGAGGAGATCTTCGACGACTATCGCCCGGTGAACGGCGTCAGCCTCCCTTTCAAGGCCTCCCTCATTCGCAACGGGACGACCGTGCTCGAGCGCGTCCTCACCGCGGTGCAGCTCAATCCCGATCTGCCCCGGGACACGTTCTCCAAGCCCCAGTGACTCGGGTCATGCTCTCGTGCGGCGAACCGTCCGGCGATCTGTACGCCGGGGCGCTCGTCGAATCACTCGCAGCCCGCGAACCGACGATCGACGTCTTCGGCCTCGGCGGACCGCGCTTCGCCGCGGCGGGCGCGCGACTCATTGCCGACTACCGCGGCCTCGCCGTGACCGGCCTCACCGAAGCCCTCAGGGTGCTGCCGCAGTCCTACGCGGTCTACCGACAGCTGGTGGAGGCCGCGCGGCGCGAGCGGCCCGACGTCCTCGTGCTTATTGACTACCCCGACTTCAACTTCCGCCTCATGTCGGCCGTGCGCAAGCTCGGTGTGCCGATTGCGTACTACGTGAGCCCGCAGCTCTGGGCCTGGCGGCGGGGACGGATTCGCGCGATGAAAGCCTCCGTGGATCTCGTGCTGCCGATCTTTCCGTTCGAGGCGGCGATGTACGAGGCCGAAGGCATCCCGGTGACGTTCGTTGGCCACCCGCTCGTCGACCTTGCCGTGGCCCGGCGTGACCGCGCCAGCCTTCTCGCCGAGCTGGGCCTCGATGCCAGGCGCCGCATCGTCGGCGTGCTCCCAGGGAGCCGGCCCAACGAACTGCACCGGCACGTGCCGGTCCTGGCCGCGGCGCTCCCGCGGATCCAGTCGGACGTGCCCGACGCGGCGTTTCTGGTGGCCCGCGCGCCGGAGCTGGCCGACGCGCTGTTCGCACCGTTCCACGGCATCGGCGTCGACATTCGTCTCGTCGAAGGACGCACCGACGACGTGCTGGCCGCGAGCGACGCCGTCGTGACCGCCAGCGGCACGGCGACGGTGCAGACAGCGCTCCACGGCACGCCAATGGTCGTGGTCTACAAGCTCTCGCCGATGACCTACCGGCTGGGGCGTCCGCTCGTCCGGGTGGACATGTTCAGCATGGTGAACCTCGTGGCCGGCCGGCGCGTGGTGCCCGAGCTGATCCAGGACGAGTGCACTCCCGAACGCGTCGCGGCCGAGATCACCGCACTCCTCGCGCCAGGAGATCTCCGCGAACGGATGATTGGCGACCTCGCCGCCGTGCGCGAGAAGTTCGGGGGGCCGGGCGCGAGCGGACGCGCGGCCGACGCCGTGCTGGCCCTCACCCGGTCGACTCACGCGGCCCAGGTCGCGCCGTAGCGCGCCCGGCCCCTCCGCTGGCGGGCGCCCGATCGCCGCGCGCGGCGAACGCCGGCACCCGATCAGGTCAACCCGATCATCGGGCCCACGACGACCAGCAGGACGGTCCACCACGAACCACGGCGATCAGCGCTCCGCCTGCCCTCGGCGTTCGAGCGCCGCCTGCTCGACGCGATTCTCGTGGCGTCGTCCAACCACGGGTCGGGCGCGCCGTCGTGCGCGGCCGCGCCGGCGACGGCGTGGCGTTCATCGAGGCGCTGCCATCTTCCGATCGGCGGCACCATGTGGGGCATCATGACCGCTATCAGGGACTTCGATTCGGCGGTCATCGGGCTCAAACGGCGACGCGGGTCACACGGCGACGCGCGGGCGCCGCCTTGGATTGACGATGCGCGCCTCGCGGGGCTGCCCCTCGAGGTGAGAGCCGCTACGCCCCGGGCGGCGCCGCCGGCCGGGAGAGCGGGTCGCCAGCTTTGCCCAGAATGACCACCGCGAGGCGGGCGGGCTCTGTCTCGCTCGCGTTCGCGGCCGTGCTGTGCACCGAGCCCGTGGGCTCGAAGAACGCGCCGCCGGCCTCGATGACGCGCGGCGGCTCGCCGTTGATGGCCCAGTGGATGCGCCCGCTGATGACGAACCCGAACGTCGGTCCCGGGTGCTGGTGCGCGGCTGACTTCGCGCCCGGCGGATAGGTGACTTCAAGCATCGTCCCCTGCCAGCCGTCGAATGGCGCGCCCAGCGGATGCGCGCCGAGCGGCTTCGACTGCGCGCCGGCTGGGGGTTGCCCCTGCGCGGCCTCCTTGGCCACGGCCGGCGACGCGGTCATCTCGCGCAGGGCCGCCGCGGTCGCCAGCGCAGCGAGTCCCGCCTGCAGCAGTTCTCGTCGATCCATAGCGCCTCCCATCGTCGCCGATCTCAAGGGGCCAGCACGCGATACACCCGGCCCGTGGGCGCGGCATGCTCGAGGCGGAGCTGATCCGCGAACCGTGCGAACCGCGCCTCCACGTCCGCCCGTTCGTGCGGCCGATACAGCTCCTCGTGGACGACCACGTATGTTACGCCGACCTCGCGCAGGCTCGCGAGGCTGGTCTCGTCCGGGAACATCGCCAGCTCACGATACAGCCGCTCGTGAAGCGGAGGCCTGATGCCGCTGTAGCCGTGCACGGTCTTCTGCCAGTGCGCCGTCGCGTGGAGCATCGCCATGGTGTGATGCCGCTCGAAGGCGCCTGCATTGCGAGGGCTGGGGACGGGCACCTCGGCGACGACGAACGGCCCGGGCTGCGTCGCCAGCCACCGGTCGACGGCCGGGATCTCGATGCGGTAGCGAACCGATTCCACCGGTGCGCTGAAGTACTCGGCGACGAACAGCGCCGCGAGAGCGAGGAACGCCACCCGTCGGCCGCCGCTCCGGAGCCCGGCCGCAAGACGGTCGAAGCCCGCGCCAGCCGCGACGCCGAGCGCGAGCATGGCCAGGATCATGAAGCGCGACGGCACGCGGATGAAGTTCAGGCCCGGCATCCAGTAGACGTGCGGCCACAGTCCGAGCGGCGGCGGCACGATGAAGAGCACCGCAAGAACCGCCAGGAGCACGTAAAAGGCGCCGGGGTCGGTCCTGAGCCGCTCACGCCAGCCGCCAGGCCCCTGCGCGCGCAGCGTGAGCACGGAGAGCAGCGCCAGGACGAGCACCGTCACGCCGGGAAAGAGCCACGCCGTGGCGGCGGCGTTGAAGTCGACGTCGGTGACGAGCGCGCGCAGCCACTGGTGCAGGTGCGACGGCGATGCCAGGTAGCTCTCGGGTGTCGGCAGCCAGTTCTCGAGCGTGCGGACCAGTCCGACATCCCGCTGGGCGGCGCGGTAAGGCAGGAAGACGAGCACCAGCGGCCCGAGCGCCAGGGCGCCCGCTACGCCGACGTCTCGCGCGCGGTGCCGGAGGGCGAGCCGCTCGCCGAGCGCGACCCGGTAGAGGACGAGGGCCAGCATGGAGACGCCGAGGAAGATGGTGCCGTGCCCGCTCGTCACTGCCTGGAGCGTGAAGGTCCACAGCGCCAGACGGAGGTCCCGCGCGCGCCCGGTGTCGAGATATCCGTGAAGGAAGTAGAGGCCGAACGGCACCCACTGGATCGTCGTCAGGTGGAGCTGGCCGAGCCGCATGAAGCGGGGTGGCGCGGCCAGGAAGACAATGCCGGCCAGCACCGCGCCGAGCGGTCCCACCCCCGCGCGGCGGGCCAGCAGATACGCCCCGAGTCCGGACAGCACGAGCGACAGCATCTGGACGACGTTGACGGCCAGCACGAGGTTGCCCGTGAGCCAGATGACGGGCGCGGCGATCAGAGCGCTGCCGATGAGATTCTCGGAATACGCGAGCGTGTTGGGGTACGGGTGGTAGATGTTCGCGTCGAAGATCGACAGGGGCTGCGCGACGAACGCGTGCGCGTTCCACGCCAGCGTCCAGATGTACAGCTCGGCGTCCGGGTTGTCGACGAGGAGCCTCGACCCCGGGTTGACCGACACTGGCCAGGCAAGCGCGACAGCGAGCGCCACATAGAAGAGCGTGACGCCCGTCACGCGCTGTCGCTCCGCGCCCGTCATCCGATCAGTCGTCGAACCGCGGCCCCTGGACCGTCGTCGGCACCATGAACCGCGAAGCGTTCTTCGACACGTACGCCACGGCGTCGAGCAGCCGGTCCACGTCTTCCGGCGAGTTGTAGATGTGCGTCGAGGCGCGCACGGCATTGAGGTTGCCGGTCGTCATGGTCCTGATCCACACATGGTTGTAGTCGTAGATGGCCTTGACGACGTTTTCCATCGGGACGGCGCGGACGCTGAAGGTCGTGATGCCGGCGGAAAAGCGCGGGTCGTTCGACGTCCAGAGCTTCACGCCGGGGATGTCAGCGAGGCCCCGGCGCAGGCGCGTGCCGAGCTCTCGCACGCGGGCTTCAACGTTCTGCTTACCGATGGCTTCCTGCAGCGCGATGGCCGGTCCCATGCCGAGGACCGACGGCGCGTGCCGCTGTCCGCCCAGCTCGTACTTGCGCGCGCCGCGCGAGGCGGCGTCGGGCTCGCTCCAGGCCTTCGGATCGACGTAGCCCATGAGCGGCCAGAGACGTTCCTGCAGGCTTCGCTTGACGTAGCAGACGCCCGTGCCGGAGCCCGCGAGGAGCCACTTCTGGCCGGCGGCCGCGTAGTGATCCACGCCCGTGGCTGCGAGGTTCAGATCGAGCATCCCCAGCGGATGCGCGCCGTCCACCGAGATGAGCAGCTTGTGTGCGTGGGCGAGGTCCGCCAGCTCCTTGATGGGCAGGATCGCGCCGGTGACATACGGGATGTGGCTGACCATGATGACGCGCGTCCGGGGCGTGATGGCGCGCTCGTAGATCTGCAGGATCTGCTGCACGCTCTCGACCGGTGAGGGGATCTCGATGCGCACAAGCTTGATGCCGTAGCGCGCCTCCATCTGCGTGTACGGCTGGATGCCGCCGCCGTGCTCGTGCGTGTTGAAGAGCACCTCGTCGCCGGGCTTCCAGTCGAGGCCGCGCGTGAAGATGTTCATGCCTTCGCTGGTGCTGCGCGTCAGCGCGATCTCGTCGGCCGTCGCGCCGACGAAGCGCGCCACCCGCTCGCGCACGATGTCGCGATCGGCGGCCCGGTAGTTGTTCGTGGGGTCCTCCGACAGCTCGCGCGTGATGCGGTCGTTGGTATCGATGACGACGCGTGGGCTCGGCCCGTAGGTGCCGGTGTTCATGTAGGTCATGCCGTCGACCAGGTTGAACTGGCCGCGAACCTTCCGCCAGTACGCCTCATCGAGAGGGCCGCTCGGCTTCAGCGCATCGAGCCCCGCGGCCATCGGCGGCGCCTGGTTGCCTGGCTGCTGCGCGGCGGCGGGGGCGGGGAGCAGGCCGCCGAGCGCGGCGGCGAGCGAGCCGCCGAGGAACCCGCGCCGGGAGACGTCGTGTGGGGTCATGGGTCGGGCCTCCGCCAGCCGCGCGAGAGAGGGAGAGCGCGGCCGATGTGTGGGCGATGATACACCCGCGGGGGTCGCTCGGTGGGGCACTGCCCGGCGCCGTTCAATGCGTCGAGCGCGCTCGCGACTGGGGCGAGGCGGTTGCGGCGGACGTCGCGCCACGGTTAACCGGCAGGCTCTGCGCGAAGAGCACGAGGTCCTGTCCGCCCGCGCGTGAGCAGGAGAAAGGTGCCTGGCGGAGAAAGGTGCCTGGCACCTTTTCCCAGAAAAGGT
>JBFMCA010000173.1:0-6077 GCA_040754955.1 Acidobacteriota bacterium
GAGCGCGCGGGCGGCGGCAGCCGCCCGCGCGTGGTCACGTACCGTCGGCCGGTCCGGCTGCCCCAGCAGCACGAGGGCGAGCGTCCGCCGGGCTTCGCTCCGGCGCCCCAGGTATTGCTGCAGCAGGCCGAGCTCGAGCGCGGCATCGCCCGAGGGGTGCTCGGCGGCCAGGGGCCGGAGCCGTTCCTCGGCCCGCTCGTACTGCCCGCGGGCCACCTCCGCGCGTGCGGCAAACACCGCGAGGGTTTCGTCACCGGGCTGCGACGCGGCGGCGGCCACCACCTCGTCAAATCGACCGGCCAGCAGGGCGCGCTCCGCGGCGGCGGCGGGCGCCTGCGCGCGCGGCACGACCACCACGAGCGCCACCAGCGTCAGGACCAGTGCAGAGGAGCGGCCCAGCCGTCGCGTCCGCCACAGCCCCGCCGACGATTGACGGCCCTGACGCCAGCCAGACACGGTCATGGGAGAGTCATCGACCAGTATAGCCCACGGTCTTCGGCGGGCCTCTCCGCTCAGACGCCGCCGGGAACACCGTGGACGGGCGATCGACAATCAGAACAAGGGTCGCCAGGTGAAGAACAGCGCCGCGACGAACGCCTGCAGCGCCGCGAAGCCGATCACCCACGCCGACCGATGCGTGGGCGGTAGCGTCGCCGCCAGCCAGAGAAAACACGGGAACAGAATCGACGTTACCCGCCCCATCGACAGCAGCCCGCCGTTGGCGAGCGGCGGCAGTACGGTGATCACGATGTACACCGCCATCGGCGCGCCGAGCCGGCGCCACACACCCCACGTGCAGCCCAGCGCGAACAGGACGCCCAGCAGATTGAGGAAATCGGTGAGCCGGGTGGACATCACGCCGTAGAGACCGGCGGTCGCAAAGCTCGCCAGCTCGCGCGCCACCAGCGTGTCGAGGCCCTGGTACGCGCGGCCCCACGCGCCGTGGAGCTTCGCCCAGGCGAACCAGTCGCCCGTGAGATCGAAGACGAACGCCGAATAGACGAGCATGCCGAGGCCGGGCATCGCCGCGACCGCCAGCCGGTCCGCCAGCCGCCTGCGGCCGCCGGCCCCGTGGCTCGCCGCGCCGGAAGTAACGAGCGGCCAGATCACCATCAGCGCGAAGGGCACCGAGAGGAAGGCGCCGTTCGGCCGGCTCAGGCCCGCCAGCAGGCCCCACACCGCCGCCGGCACGAGCCGGTCCTCCCGGAAGTGGTACCACGCCGCCACGCTCGCCAGCAGGAACAGCCCCTCGCTGTACGGGGCGCTGTAGAACACCGCAAACGGATACGCGGACGCCAGCGCGAGGGCGAGATTCGCGCGCTCCTCGTCCATCAGGGTGCGCGCCAGGCGGTAGAGGTACACCAGCGCCGCGAAGAACGCGACGAGCGACACCGCGACGCCGGCCCACAGCGTCTGCCCGGCCAGGAACAGCCGCGCATACCGGATCGCCATCGGGTACCCGGGGAAGAACGCGATGTTCTGCTGGAGCTGCCAGCGGTCGGGCGCGAACTCGTAGCCGCCGATGGCGATGCCGATGTACCAGCCCGCATCCCACCGGGCCGGCAGATTCAGGGCGTCGCTCTCATACAGACGGTACGGCGGCCCGTCCGGGCTCGCGTAGCCGAACGCGATGATCGCCAGCAGGCCGATGGCCATCACGCCCGCCCGGGTTGCCACGAAGATCGGCAGCGCGGCGCGGGTAGCCGGGTCGCGCCACCAGGCGGCGACGCCGTGCCACAACGCAACCGGCAGCACGGGGTGTCGTCGCAACCCGTGACGGACCAGGAGCGCGAGGACCGCCACCACCAGGGGGCGTTCCGCGCCCGTCACCGACACCCGGCCGACGAGAAACCACGCCCGAAGGCTGCCGCCGATGAGCACCGACCCGGCGAGCGCCAGGCACAGCAGCGCGATGGCGTCGAGCGCGCGCGCCCAGCGCGGGAGCGGCGTCACGGCTCCCTCCCGAGCGCGCGGTCCTCGACCGCGATGCGCCGGCGCATGAGCCAGCCGAACCCCAGCAGGCCCAGCGGTCCCGTGACGGGCGCCGCGACGATGAGCGCGAACGACACGATCTCGCCGGCGACGGCGATGTAGTTGGGGTGGCGGAAGACGCGATACGGGCCCCTCGTCACGAGCGGGGCGCCGGGCACCACCAGCACCCGGAACGACCAGCGCGCGCCGAGCGCCGAGATGGCCGTCAGCTTGAGCGACTTCGCGAGCGCAAAGCCGATCAGGCCGGCGGCAAGCGCCGTCTCGGGGGCGGGTCCGACCACGGCGCCCTCGGCGGCCATCGCGGCGAAGCACGCCGGGTACGCCCACCGCATGGCGGCGTAGACGTCGCCGGCCGGCTCCACGGCCCCGCGCGCCCGCAACTGTCGCTCGTTGTGCGCCGAGAGCACCGCCTCGCCGGCCATGAGGGCGCCGGCCGCCGCCAGCGCCGCAGCGGCTATCGCGAAACCCGCGTCCACGTCGAACAGTCTCCCGCGAAGCGGATGATCTCGGCGAAGGCGCGCGGCCAGGCGCGGGCGACCCACGCGGCGCCCCGCACGCCGCCGGGCACGTCCAGCAGCCTCCGGAGCGCGCGGTTGAACCGCCACTTGGCACGGAAGGCGGCGAGACGCCGCGCGGCGAGCGCCGCGGGGGCCGCGTGGATGTCGAGACGCCCGCCGAGCACGTCGAGCGCGACCTCGGCGGCGTATTCGGCGCCACCGAACGCCAGGCGGAGCCCGTCGCCCGTGATGGGGTCGATGAAGCCGGCCGCATCGCCGGCGAGGAGCAGGCCCGGCACGCCCGCGGCTGTCACATCGACCGCCAGTGGTCCGAGCAGCACCGGCGGCGCCACTGGCCGGCGGCCGGCGAAGCGCGCGGCCAGCCGCGGCGTGCCGGTGAGCGCCGCCATCAGGGCAGCGGCCGGCGCGCCCGCGGCCTGCCGCGCCGCCGGTTCGCCCACGACGAGGCACGCGTTGGTCAGCCCGCCGGGCAGCGGCGCCACGCCCACGTACGAACCGCGCCCGACGTGCATCTCGCCGCGCGCCGCAGTACCGGGCACGCCGTCGAAGTAGGCGCCGATCGCCCATCGCCGCGGGCGCGCGGGATGCCGGGACAGGCCGAGCCCGAGCGCCAGCCGCGAGCGCCGGCCGTCGGCGCCAATGGTCAGCCGCGCCGCGACGATGCGATCGACGCCGCCACGCCGCGTCACCACGCCGCCGACCCGGCCGTCCCGGATCGCCGGTCCCGTCACGAGGGTGCCTTCCTCGACGACGGCCCCGGCGTCGGCGGCCGCCGACAGGAGCCAGGCGTCGAGCTCACTGCGCACGATGGCCAGCCCGGGACCGGCCGGGCCGTACGCCCCGTCGATGGTCACCCCGGTCGGCCCGGTCAGTACCATCCCGCCGATCGGCAGGCCGCGCTTCGTGATCGCGGCGACCGGCACGTGCCGTCGCAGCGCGGCGAGCGCGCCGGGGTTGAGCGTATCGCCGCACAGCTTGGGACGCGGGAACCGGTGCCGTTCGATCACGCGCACCTGCACACCGGCGCGCGCCAGCACATACGCCGCCAGCGCGCCGGCCGGTCCGCCGCCCGCCACGACCACGTCAGCGGCGCCCTTCACCCTGGTCACACCGCCCCGAGAACGACCGCGGAGTTCTTCGACCCGAAGCCGAGGCAGTTGCACAGGGCGGCGGCGGGCGCCGCGCGGCGCGCCTGGTGGGGAATGAAATCGAGATCGCACCGCGGATCGGGGTTGTCGAGGTTGATGGTCGGCGGCAGCAGCCCCCTCGAGAGCGCGAGCGCGGCCGTCGCGATGCCGGCGGCGCCGCTCGCCCCCTGGGGATGCCCGATCATCGACTTGGTCGACGAGCCCGGCACGCGATCGGCCAGCCGGCCGAAGGCTTCACGCGTGCACCGGGACTCGATCACGTCGTTCAGCTCGGTCGACGTGCCGTGGTAGTTGATGTAGCCAATCTCCTCGAGCGCGCGTCCCGAGCGCGCGACGGCATCGCGCATGCAGCGGACGATCTGGGCGCCGTCCGGGTCCATCTGGACCCGATGATACGCGTCGCACGTGGAGGCGTAGCCGTCGACGGTCGCATACACGCGCGCGCCGCGCGCACGCGCCCGCTCTTCGAGCTCGACGACGAACATCCAGGCGCCCTCGCCGAGGACGAACCCGTCGCGGCCCCGGTCGAAGGGGCGCGACGCCTGCGCCGGGCGGTCGTTCCACCCCGTCGACACCGCCCGCATGCGGGAGAACCCGAAGATCATGCCGGGCAGCACGCAGCCGTCGGTGCCGCCGGTGAGCAGCACGTCGAATTCGCGCTGTCGCAGCAGCATCGCCGCGTAGCCCATGGCGTCGGTCGAGCTCGTGCAGCCGGTCGACAGCACATGGCTGATGCCGTGCAGCCCGAGCGAGATGGAGATCTCGCTCGACACCATCCCGCAGATGCCCACCGCGATCGCGTACGGCGTCACGTGGCGGCCGCCGTTGGTGAAGAAATCCCGGTATTGCCGCTCCCCCACGTCGATGCCGCCGCCGCCGCTGCCGATGATGACGCCGGCGTTCGGTTCGCCGACGGCGAGCCCCGCATCGGCCCAGGCCTCGCGGGCCGCCAGCACGCCGAACAGGGCCGCCCGCGAATACCGCTTGGGATCGGCGCGCGCGGTGCCGTTGTCGCCCGGCAGCGCCAGCGCGGCGTCGATGCTCACGGGCGGCACCGCCGCCGCCACGCGGCACGGGTAGCTCGAGGCGTCGAATTCCGTGATGGCCCGCGTCCCGCTCTCACCGCGGGACACCGCCTCCCAGAACCGCTCCCGTCCCACGCCGAACGTGGACACGACGCCCATGCCAGTGATGGCGACTTTCACAACGGCCTCGGCCGGAACCCCGTGCAGGAACCCTCGTGGAGGAACCCCGTCAGGAACCTCCATGAAGGAACCATAATAGCTCCGTGCTTCGCGCCTGTGCCTGGCTCGGGGGCGTGACCTTCGTGGCGTCGCTTGCCTACGGCGGCTGGTTCTATCTCGTCGAGCTCGCCGTGCCGGCTGCCCCCGGCACGCCCGTCGCCCCCGCGGCGGCAATCGACGTCGCGCTCTTCACCGCCTTTGCGCTGCACCACAGCGCGATGGCCCGCAGCGGCGCCAAGGCGTGGATCGCGCGCCACGTCTCCCCCGCCGCCGAGCGCACGCTGTACGTGTGGGTGTCGAGCCTGCTCTTCCTCGGCGTCTGCCTCGCGTGGCAGCCGCTGCCAGGCACCGCGTACACGGCCCCGGCGCCCGTCGCCTGGCTGCTTCGCGGCGGACAGATTCTGGGCGTCTGGCTCACGCTGCGCGGCGCGTCAGTGGTCGACCCGCTCGAGCTGGCCGGCATTCGCCAGGCGGTGCGGCGCGAGCGCGCCGTCGCGCTGCGGATCGTGGGCCCCTTCCGCCTCGTGCGGCACCCCATCTACCTGGGCTGGATCTTCATGGTGTGGTGCGCGCCGCACATGACCATGAACCGGCTGCTGTTCGCCGCCGTGAGCACGGCATACCTCGCGCTGGCGATTCCCTTCGAGGAGCGGTCGCTGGTGGCCGCGCACGGCAACGCGTATCGCGCGTACCAGCGCGAGGTGCGCTGGCGGCTCCTGCCGGGGCTCTGGTAGCCGAACGAGGTCCGATCAGTCGCCGCGCCAGCCGCGCGACGGCCGCGTGAAGCGCGCCGGCAGGGGCTTGCCGGTCGCTGGCGCCGCCGCCGACCCCTCGGCGGCGGCAATCTCGGCCTCGAGCGCCGCGTCGTCCGGCAGCCCTTCGAGCTGGTCGAGGAACAGCAGGGAGTGCTGCGAGGGAATCTCGAACCGCTTCGAGCAGGTCCTGCAGACGACCTCCTCGTCGAGCCGCAGGAGGTGATTGCGGAGCTTGGCGAACTTCGCGCGATCCTCGTCCCGCGCTCCCGGGGGCAACCGGTCCTTCCGGGTCCGCCGCACCCAGCGCACGCTGTACTCGTTCGTGCGGCGGCAGCGCGGGCACGTGTACTTCGCCGGCCGCATCTCCGGCGTCTCGAGAAAGAACGCGCGTTCGTCCACGGGGGGATCTTAGCAGGCTTG
>JBFMCA010000174.1:0-6044 GCA_040754955.1 Acidobacteriota bacterium
TCCACCCCTCCACCCCTCCAAGCCTCCAAGCCTCCAAGCCTCCCTACCGCTTCCACGGCTTCGGCGTCACCCGCTCCAGCGGGCGGGCGCCGGGCTGCGGCCGGGTGGCCTCCCGCGTGACGAGGTCGAACCGATCGCCGGGCGCGAGGAAGTAGAAGCGGCCGGCCGGCGGCACCATGCGGCCGTGGTCGTAGATGGCGACGTAGCCCTGCCCGATCACCTGGAACCGATCGCCCTCCACGACGATGGCCGTGTCCTCGTCGATGCCGATGCCGAGCAGCGTCGGGTGCTTCTCGATCACTTCGATCAGGTCGAACTGGCGGTTTCTCCGCAGCAGGTGCTGGTCGATGGCCGTGTGCTTCAGGAAGGCCATGCCCTCGACGTGGTCGCCGATCATGGTCTCGTTGCCCTTCGTGTCGCCGCGCACCAGGAACGACCCCAGGATGGTGGCGCCGGCGGAGCTGCCGCCGATGACGCCGCCGCGATCGAGCAGCGCCTGCAGCTCGCGGTGCGTCCGCGTGTGGAGGTACGAGTCGGCGAGCCGCCATTGCCGTCCGCCGGTGAAGAACACACCGCGGGCGCGGCGGATGGGCTCGACGAACGACTCGGTGTCGGCCACGGCGCGATCGCGCGTGTGCAGCACCGTGATCTGGCGCGCGCCCTGCTGGCGGAACTGGCGCGTGCCCGACCAGAACTGGTCGTAGTCGTCGTCGTCGCCGGCCGTGGGGATCACCACGATGGGCGCGTCGGGACCGCCGGCGAGATCGATGAAGCGCGCCACGATGGCGGCGTCCTGCATGGCGCCGCCGACGATGACGAGCGCGCCGCGGGCCGGGCCCACCTGCTGAGCCAGGGACGGCGCGGCCAGCGCACACGTCAGCGCGCACGCGAGGGTAGCTCGGTGTGTCATGCGGAGGTTGTAGCACACTGGCGGGGTAAACGCGGGACGGGGTTCTGGAGTATCCTCCGGGCACCGGAGGAAGACAATGGACCGCAAGACCGCCCAGGATTTCCATCCCGATGTGCTCGTGCTGTTCGACGCCTACGTCCACGGCGATATCGATCGCCGTCTGTTCCTGAAAAAGGCCCGGAAATACGCGGTGGGCGGCGTCACGGCGGCGGTGCTCCTCGACCAGCTCAACCCGAAGTTCGCCGAGGCCCAGGTTGTACCGAGGGACGACG
The DNA here is from genome assembly GCA_040754955.1 of Acidobacteriota bacterium. GTDB lineage: Bacteria > Acidobacteriota > Vicinamibacteria > Vicinamibacterales > UBA2999 > JBFMCA01. The sequence goes on from JBFMCA010000174.1 coordinate 1,183, forward strand.
CGCGCATCAAGGCGCAGGTCGTCGAGTACTCCTCGCCGCAGGGCTCGGGCACCATGAAGGGCTACCTGGTGGCTCCGGCCAACGCCTCGGGCCGGCTGCCCGGCATCGTCGTGATCCACGAGAACCGCGGCTTGAACCCGCACATCGAGGACATCGCGCGGCGGCTGGCGCTCGACAACTTCGTGGCCTTCGCGCCCGACGCGCTCACGCCGCTCGGCGGCTACCCGGCGTCGGGCGAGGACGAGGCCCGCGCCCTCTTCCAGAAGCTCGACCAGGCGAAGACGCGCGAGGACATGGTGGCGGCGGTGCAGTTCCTCAAGGGCCGTCCGGAATGCACCGGCAAGGTGGGGGCCGTCGGCTTCTGCTACGGGGGCGGCATCGTGGGCATGCTCGCCCATCGCGTGCCCGACCTGGCGGCCGGCGTGGTCTTCTACGGCGGGCAGCCGAGCGCGGAGGATACGGCGAAGATCAAGGCGCCGCTCCTCATCCACTACGCGAGCGACGATGCGCGCATCAACGCGGGCTGGCCGGCGTGGGAGGCCGCGCTCAAGGCCGCGAAGGTGCCGCACGAGATGCACATGTATCCAAACACCCAGCACGGCTTCAACAACGACACGACGCCGCGCTACGATGCCGCCGCGGCCAAGCTGGCGTGGGCGCGCACGGTGGCGTTCTTCAACAAGCATGTTCGGTAGGGCTTGGAGGCTGGGAGGCTTGGGGACTTGGAGGCTTGGAGGCTTGGAGGCTTGGGGGCCTGAGGCCTGGGGCGTGAGGGGAAGAGTATGAAGAAGGTGTCACGACGCAAGGTGCTGGCGACGGCGGCGGGGGCGGTGGCCCTCGGGCCGGCGGCGGCCGCGGCGGCGGCCGGGCAGGCGGCGCCGGACCCGACCAAGGTGCGCGGGAAGCCGGTGCGGCCCGTCGGCCAGCGGTCGCCGTACGAGAAGACGCAGCGGTGGACGCGGTTCGGGACGTCCACCGGCACGCCCCACGAGGATCTGTACGGCATCATCACGCCGTCCGATCTGCACTTCGAGCGGCACCACGGCGGCGTGCCGGACATCGACCCGGCCACCTACACGCTGCTCATCCACGGCATGGTCGAGCGGCCCACCATCTTCACGCTGGCCGACCTCAAGCGCTTCCCGTCGACGTCGCGCATCCAGTTCCTCGAGTGCTCGGGGAATCTCGGGCGCACCGCGGGGCCGGAAACCACCCCGGGGCAGCTCGCCGGGCTGACGAGCTGCAGCGAGTGGACGGGCGTGCCGCTCGCGACGCTCTTCCGCGAGGTCGGCGCGTCTCCGAAGGCCACGTGGTTTCTCGCCGAGGGGTCGGATGCCGCGGTGATGACGCGCAGCGTCCCCGTCTCGAAGGCGTACGACGATGCGATCATCGCGTACGGGCAGAACGGCGAGGCGATTCGTCCCGAGCAGGGCTACCCGGCGCGGCTCTTCCTGCCGGGCTGGGAGGGCAACGCCAGCGTCAAGTGGCTCCGCCGCATCGAGCTGTCGGACCGTCCGTTCATGACGCGCGAGGAGACGTCGAAGTACACCGAGACGTTCATGGACGACACGGCGCGGATGTTCAGCCTCGTCATGGACGCGCGCTCGCTCATCACCTACCCGACCTACCCGAAGCGGGTCGAACGCGGGTGGATCGAGATGCACGGCATCGCGTGGAGCGGCAACGGCCGCATCACGCGGGTCGACGTCTCCCTCGACGGCGGGGCGACGTGGACGGCGGCCACGCTTCAGGACCCGGTTCTGCCGAAGGCGCACACGCGGTTCAGGCACCTCTTCAACTGGTCCGGCGCCGAGACGGTGATCATGAGCCGCGCGGTGGACGAGAGCGGCTACATGCAGCCGACGCGCGCCGAGCTGCTGAACGCGCGCGGCCCCGGCACGCAGGGCTACCACCTCAACCCCATTACCGGCTGGGTGATTCGGCCAGACGGCGTCGTCGTTTACAAGGAGGAGCCGTGGGGCTGACCGCACGGATGGCCGCCTGCGCTGCCCTGATTGTCGCCGCGGCGATCGTCGTGGCCGAGGCGCAGGCGCCCGCGCGCTTCGGCTTCGGCCGGCCCGCGACGCCCGAGGAGATCAAGGCCCGCGACATCGACATCATGCCGGACGGCACCGGGCTCCCGCCCGGACGCGGCACGGTGAGCGACGGCAGTGCGCTCTACGCCGGGAAGTGCGCGAGGTGCCACGGGCCGACCGGACGCGAGGGCCCCAATGACGTGCTCGTCGGCCGCGAGCCGCGCGAGGGGTTCCCGTTCTCCGCCAACCCGAAGCTCCGCAAGAGCATCGGCAACTACTGGCCCTACGCCTCGACGGTCTTCGATTACGTCCGGCGGGCGATGCCGCCCGATGCGCCGGGATCGCTCACCGATGACGAGGTGTACGCGCTCGTCGCGTTCCTGCTCCACCAGAACGAGCTCATCGCCGCCGACGCGGTCATGGACGCGAAGACGCTGCCCCAGGTGAAGATGCCCGCCGAACGCTATTTCGTGCCCGACCCGCGGACCGTGCCCGGCGCGGCCGCGAAGAAGCCGCAGGAGTAAAGGAGGTCCCGTGCGTGCGCCCGTTCTGATGACCGTGGCGGGGGTGGTTCTGGCGGGCAGCCTGGCTGTCGGCCAGGCGCCCGGACGCTACAACCCGATGATCACGCTGCTCGAGCAGGGCCAGCCCGTCTTCGGCCTCTACGCGCCGAGCAACCGCCGCTTCCCGGGACAGCCGGACGCGGCGCCGAAGCCGGTCGACGAGCTGGCGCGCGAGGCGCTCTCGCGCCGGGACAGCGACTACATCTTCGACGGCAGCATGGAGGGCGACTTCGAGCGCGGGTTCGCCAGCTTCTCCGACTTCATGCTGGGGCTGTCCAAGGCCGGCCTGGTCGCCAGGGCGCCGCACCTGCGCGTGACGCATCCGGTCATCGTCAAGATGCACGAGATTGCCCCCGACCCGGCGAAGGCCGTGGCGAACATCGGCAGGCAGCTCAACCTCGGTGTGCACGGCATCATGTTCGTCTCCGCCGAGAGCGCCGACGAGGTGCGGACCGGCATCGCCGCCATGCGCTTCAAGGCCCGGGGCGGCACGCGCGCGGACGACGTGGGCGGCGCGCCCGCGGCGTGGGGCATGTCGGAGGCGGAGTACCGCCGGCGCGCCGACGTCTGGCCGCTCAACCCGGCCGGTGAACTCGTCAACTGGACGATCATCGAGAGCAAGGAAGGGCTGGCGCGCGTGCGCGAGATCGCCGCGGTGCCAGGCATCGGCGTGCTCTGGCCGGGCGCCGGCACGCTCCGGCAGGTGTTCTCGACCACCGGCCACGACGGCAAGCGCGTGCTCGACGAGCCGGCGTGGGAAGCCGCCATCCAGCAGGTGCTCTCCGCCTGCAAGGAGTTCAAGGTGGCGTGCGGCTACCCGGCGAGCGCCGCCGACATCGAGCTGCGCATGAAGCAGGGCTTCAGCGTGTTCGTGATGGGCTGGGGCGAACCGGGATTCAAGGCCATCGACATCGGCCGCAAGGCGGCGGGGCGAACGTCGCACTGACCGCAGGTCACCGACCCGCAGCCTGCCGTCCCAGCGTGATCATCTCCTCGGCGGCGGGGCCCTGGCCGAGCAGCGCCAGGAACCCCTCGCCGACCCGCTTGGCCACATCCTGCGGGCTCGCGGTCAGCATGTTCACCAGCTTCGCCTGCTTCGTCGCGGCCAGCACCTGCTGGTTGCCGGCCTCGGCGGCGGCGCGGTCGCCGTTGAGGGCGGCCGTCAGGCTCCCGATGCCGCACGCCAGGATGCTGTAGCCGCGGAGGCCCGCAATCTCGGCCGCCTGCGCCACCGCTCCCGGATCCTCGAGCATCAGCATCGCCAGCTTGTCGCCCCTCGGATTCGCGGGCGACCAGATGTTCACGCCCGTCTCCTTGAAGAACCCGAGCACGAGCTTCGCCTCGTCCACGCTGCGGATGTGCGGCACGGTCACGCCGTCGGCGCCGAGCGCGAACGCCTCCCGGATGTAGCCGCGCACGGCATCGGCGCCCGCCGCCTCCACTGTCGGGACGCGGACCAGGAGCGCCTTGCGGCTCACGGCCTTCGGGCTGCGGAGGCCCTCGGCGATAGCCTTGATCCCCGCTGCGTCGTAGCTGCCCTCCATGTTGAGGAAGACGAAGTCGTAGAGCGGGTGCGCGGCGAGCCTCTCGCCGCCCTCGCGCGAGTACATCGCCTTCGGCGGCGGCGCGCCGCGCTCACGGGGCGCCGGGTTCTCGTTGGGCACGAAGATGCCGAACGCCGTCTTCTGCTGCGCCCACACGGCGAGCACGGGGAGCGGCGACTGGGCCGCCGAGGGAGCGGCCAGCGCCAGCGCAACGACGATGCCGGCGACGCGCGCGGCGGAACTCGAGTGCATGCCTCCTCCTGAGGCGCCCATCATAGCCGACGGGTTGTCACTTCAGGACCGTGGCGGTCACCTCCACGCCGAGGCGCCGATCGCTGGCGGGGTCGGCCGCGCGCGACACGGTCATGGGCCTGCCGCTCGGGAGGAGCACGGTGAGGTTCTGGTTGATCGTGGTCGGGCGCGCAGCGGCGTCGCCCGCCGCCAGGCCGGCAACGTAGTGCAGCGACATCTCGACGCGGACGAGCCCGTTGGCCTGAATCCGTGGCCGGACGCTGAGGTTGAACTCCGCCGCGGTCAGGCCCAGCGCTCCCCGCACCAGACTCCCCCGGGAGTCCGACCGGACTGGCGACCCGTCGGCAGCGGTGAGCGTCACGGTCTTTCGCTCGGGCGTCCCGGCGGCGCCCTGCTCTGTCACCGTGACCTCGACCTGGACGTTGGCAAGGGTGCCGGGTGGCTCGGGCGGCTCCGGCGGCCGCGGC
>JBFMCA010000175.1:0-6041 GCA_040754955.1 Acidobacteriota bacterium
TTTCACGTTCTGCCAGGGTCTGGCAGAACGTGAAAATAGGCCCGACCCCCTTTCGGCATTCCGATGCGCCTGACCCACGAGCGCCGCCTCCTGCTTCTCGCGCTCGGCGCGGCCCTGCCCGCGGCGGCGACGGCGCTCGCCCTCCTCTGGACCGGCGACTACACGGCCAAGGTGCAGTGGACGCTGACCGTGCTCATCGTCACGAGCCTGGTGGGCTTTCTCGCCTCGCTCGCCCGCCAGGTCGTCGTGCCCCTCCAGACGCTGGCCAACCTCCTCGCCGCCATGCGGGAGGGCGACTTCTCCATCCGCGGCCGCACGGCCGACGGCGACGACGCTATCGGCGCCGTGCTCGTGGAAGTCAACGCCCTCGCGGAAACGCTGCACGAACAGCGCCTGGGCGCCGTCGAGGCCACGGCTCTGCTGCGCACGGTCATGGAGCAGATCGACGTGGCGGTCTTTGCCTTCGGTCCCGACACGCGCCTCCGGCTCGGCAACCGCACCGGCGAACGCCTGATGGGACGCAGCATGGAGCACATGCTGGGCCGCACGGCCGCCGAGCTCGGCATCACGGCCTGGTTCGGCGACGCGCCGCGGGTGGTCGACCTCGCGCTGCCGGGCGGCAGCGCCGGCCGCTGGGAGGTCCGCCGCACGACCTTCCGGCTCGGGGGCCTGCCTCACGACCTGCTCGTCCTCTCCGACGTGAGCCGGCCGCTGCGAGAGCAGGAGCGCCAGGCGTGGCAGCGCCTCATCCGCGTCATCGGCCACGAGCTCGGCAACTCGCTCGGCCCGATCAAGTCCATCGCCGGCAGCCTCGAGAGCCTGCTCCAGCGCACGCCGCCGCCCGACGACTGGCGCGACGACATGGCGCGCGGACTGCAGGTCATCGCCTCGCGCACCGAGTCGCTGAGCCGTTTCACGGCCGCGTACTCCCGGCTGGCCCGCCTCCCCGCACCCAGGCTGGCGCCGGTTGTCCTCAAGCCGCTCCTGCATCGCGTCGCGGGGCTCGAACGCCGCGTGCCGGTCGTCGTCCGGCCCGGCCCCGACCTGACCGTCGACGCCGACCAGGACCAGCTCGAGCAGCTCCTCATCAACCTGCTCCGGAATGCCGCCGACGCCTGCCTGCAAGCGGCGGACGCGGCCGGCATCACCGTGACCTGGCGCCGAACGAGGCATGGCCTGGAGATTCTCGTGGACGACGACGGTCCGGGCCTGGCCAACACGGCGAACCTGTTCGTCCCCTTCTTCACGACCAAGCCCGGCGGATCGGGCATCGGCCTGGTGCTGTGCCGCCAGATTGCGGAGGCCCACGGCGGCTCGCTGGCGCTGGCCAATCGCACCGACGCCCGGGGCTGCCGGGCCACGCTGACACTGCCGGCCTGACCCACGGGGTTCTCGACGGCGGTTCCATCCGGAGGTTTCCTCACCGGGGTGCCGCCACGAGGCTCGCCACACGATGAACCTCGTGAGGAACCCCCGCGAGGAACCGCCGTGAAGAACCTACGTGGTTTGAACCGTATGAGGGTTCAGAATCTCGTCCAGCACGAACAGATCGGTCAGGACGGCGCGCACGTGGAGCGAGGCGTTGAGGTTGTCGACGAGCTGCGAGCCGATGGCGGGCTGCCCGAGCACGAGCCGCACCGCGGCCTGGGCGGCCGCAGCGTCCCGGCTCAGGACGTCGAGAAACGACGCGTAGGCGTCGGCGGGCTGCAGCCGTTCGGCCTCGACGACCGACCGCCACGCGCCCGCCAGATCGGCCAGCGCGGTGTCGAGCCGCTTCAGGTACTCGCGAATCTGCCCGTCGTTGGCCTGGCCGTTGGTGATGACCACGCCCTGGGCCGCGAAGGCGAGCATGAACTCGTAGCTCGCCTCCACGGCGTCGATGCGGCGCGCCAGCTCGGCGCGCCCTTCAGACTGCGGCATGCGGCTCCTTGGCCTCGCCTGCCGCCTTGGCCACCACCCACCGGCTCGGGTCGTGGTGCGAGAGGTACTGCCGGCGCGACACGCGTCCGAAGATCATGGCCTTGGTGAGCCACAGGTGTTCGGGGCGCAGCGCGAAGTAGATGTGCGCGATGATGAGGCCGACGAAGCTCACGGCCGCCACGCCGTGCGCCACGTAGGTCCAGCCCCACGCCGCGTCGCTCATGATGTAGGGGTCGCGCGGCACCAGGTTGGTCCGTACGCGGAACATCATCAGCAGCCCCGTCGCGATCACGGCCAGACCTGCCAGCAGCACGGCCAGGTGATACAGCCGGTTGCCCAGCGGGTACTTCCCCGGCTTGGGCGCGTCGGGCGGAACGGGCTTGCCGAGTTCCCGCATCAACTCGATGCGGGCCTCCGGGATGTCCTTCGGGCCGACCCAGATCGACCAGAAATCGAGGAACACCGTCGTGTGGATGATGTGGAACACGATCGACGCGGTCAGCAGCAACCCCGCCCACCAGTGCCACTCGACCCAGGCGAACCGGACGCCGACCACCGGCAGGAACGCCGTGAAGACCAGCGCCAGCATCGAGAACGCCATCACCCAGTGGAACGCCCGGGCGACGAAGCTGTGGCGCTCGATGGTCGACGGCAGGTGGCCGTGCGCCTTCTCGAGCGTGTCGACCTCGTGGTCCTCCTTCGGGCGGTACGCGGAGAACAGCATGTAGCCGCCATGGGCCAGCAGGAACAGGATGCCCCCGACGAGCGCGGCCCAGAACAGATCCCACGAAATCCGGATGAGGACGGTCTCCTCCCACGGATTCCGTCCCCAGCTTACGAAGTCCATTCGGTCGCTCCCCGGATGGCCCGCTTGACGAGGTTCTGCACCAGCGGGATCTTGTACCCGTTGTGGCGCAACGGCTCGGCACCGTCGGTGGCGATGGCGGCGGCCGCGTTGGCCGTCTCCTCGTCGCGCGCGCGGCCGCGGACGAGCGTCTCCACGTTCCGGAGCCGCTTCGGCCGGGCGGCGACCGCATTGACGACGATCCGCGCCTCGTCAATCGTCTGCCCGGACGTCTTCAGGGCCGAGGCGACGCTGACGAGGGCGAAGTCCCACACCTGCCGCTCGCGGATCTTCTCGAAGTAGAACTGCGCGCCGGCCCACGTCGCCGGGATGCGGATGGCCGTGAGCAGCTCGCCGGGCCGGAGCGCGGTCGTGCGGGTGATGTCGATGCCCGGTCCGACGAAGTAGTCCTCCGCCCGCACCACGCGCTCGCCGCCGGCGCTGCGGATGACCATCTCGGCGTCGAGCGCGACGAGCGCGCCGCCGGTATCCGACGGGCTCACGGCCACGCACCGGTCGGCATCGAAGATGGCGTGTTCGCGGTTGACCGCCGTCGGCGTGTCCGCGTAGCAGATGTTGCCGCCCGCGCGGTAGCAGGGCCAGCCGGCCCGGTAGTAATGGCAGCGCACATCCTGCGAGACGTTCCCGCCGATGGTGCCCTGGTTGCGGATCTGCGGCGAGGCCACGAGCGCCGCCGACTCCGCCAGCAGACCGAAGCGCTCGCGGACGAGCGGGTGACCCACCACGTCGGTGAGCGTCGTCAGCGCGCCGATCTCCAGGCCGCCGCCGGCGTCCCGGATGCCCCGCAACTCGCCGACGAAGGTGAGATCGACGACCGCGCGCGGCCGCTTGATGCGGTCCTTCAGCCAGTCGAACGTGTCGAGGCCGCCGGCCATGACCCAGGCGTCGGCGCGGTGCCGGTCCAGCAGCCCGAGCGCGTCGCTCACGCTCGTCGGCTGGAACAGCTCGAAGGCCGGCATGACATCGCGAATGACAGGCATCGTCGGCTCCTCCTAGATGAACGCCGTGAGCGTTTCGTACGCGGGCCTGCCCTCGGCCAGCGACGTCAGAATCATCTCGGGCGTCACCGGCGTGCGCCGCAGCTTGTCGTGGCCGACGGCGTCCGCCAGCGCGCAGAGCAGCACGGCGCCGCCGGCTACCTGCGACGGCTCACCGACGCCCTTGGCGCCGATGGGGTTGGTCGGGTCCGGCAGCTCCACGGCCGCCCACGACATCTTTGCCGGGATGTCGAGGATTGTCGGCGGCCGGTTCTGGTGCATCCGCGTCGAGAGCGACGCCCCGTAGTGCTTGTCGTACACCAGCTTCTGCGCCTGCACGTGGCCGAAGCCCTGGATGGCGCCGCCGTGCACCTGCCCGCCGAGACTCCGCGGGTGCATCACCGTGCCGACGTCGACGACCCCGAGGAAGTCCACGATGCGGTAGTTGCCGGTTTCGACGTCGACCTCCACTTCGATGAAGGCCGCCTCGAAGCCGTAGGTCTGGCCGTCGCGTGGCAGGTTGTCGCGCGCGACGCCCATCAGCCCGAGCCCCGCGTGCTGCGCTGCCGCCGCGCGGGTCATCGCGTTGATTTCCTTGGGCAGCTCGTGGCCGTCGTAGATGCCGCCGAGCTCGATGGCGCGCTCCGCCGCCTGCGCGAACGTCATCCCGATCCCGGGACTGCCGCGCCGGAAGACGCGCTCGTTGCCCACGTCGTAGCTGTCCGGCGACCCGCCGAAGCGCTTGGCGGCAATCTCCTGCAGCTTGCGCTTGGCGTCCATGGCCGCCGCGTAGTTCGCCCGGGTGTGCGCGTAGGTGGTCTGGCTGCCCGCCTGGATCGAACTCCACGGCAGGCCCTTGCTCGTGTCACCCCAGGTGACTACCGCCTTGTCCCACGGGAAGTTCAGCACCTCGGCGTACACGCGCGCGGTGTCCATCACCGAGTGCGTGCCGAGGTTGCCGATCCCCTGCTGGATGTACAGCTTGCCGTCGGGCCGGATCGTGCACAGCCCGTCGACGCCGATTGAACCGGCCGTGTAGCAGCCGGTCGCGACGGCCACCCCCGTGACCTTCGAGCCGCGCCGCTGGCCGCTGCGCTGCTTCCGCTCCTCCCAGTTGAAGAGCTCCGCCCCCTTGTCGAGCGCCTCCTTGATGAAGCAGCTCGTGAGCTTCGCGCGCGGCCGTCCCGGCGGCGCGTCGGGCGGCGCCAGGCCGAACTGCGGCTGGCCTTCCGGCGCGTTGATCTTCCGGATCGCCACCTTGTCGAGCGCGAGCTGGGCGGCCGCCGCGTCGATCACGGGCTCGAACATCAGCCCGAACTGCACCCCGCCAGGCGCCCGCTGCGACACGCCCGGCGGCGTGTTCGTGCACACCGAGATGCCCCGGAAGCGCATGTGCGGCACCTGGTACATCAACGACGCGAGGTTGGCGCTCGTGGCCATGTCGCCCTGACGGCGATATGGCCCCGCCGCCTCGACGATGAAGCAGTCGCACGCCGTGACGCGCCCGTCCTTCTTGAAGCCCATCTTCACCCAGCCCTGATAGCCGGGGCGGGTGCGCCCGATGTAGGTCTCTTCCTCCCGCGAGATGCGCATCATCACCGGGCGGCCGTTCAGCTTCTTCGACAGGAGCGCCGGAATCGCCATGCTCTGGGCGCCCGGGATCTTGCTGCCGAAGCCGCCGCCGGTGAACTCGCTGATGAGCACCAGCTCCTCGGGCTTGATGCCCACCCAGTTGGCGAGCGCCGCCACCGTGCGCGCCACGCTCTGCGTGGACCCGTGCAGGTAGAGCTTGCCGTTCTGCCAGTACGCCATCGCCGTCCGCGACTCCAGCGGCTGGTGCGGCGTCGTCGCCTGGTAGTTGTCCATCTCGACGACGAGGTCTGCTTCCTTGAAGCCCGCCTCGACGTCGCCGTGAACGAGCGTCTCGGCGGCCTCGGCGTTCGAGGGGAACCGGCCCGCCTCCACCATGGCGATGTCGGCGGCCGTCCACTTCAGCGTCTTCATGCCGCCGCCGGCGAACACGTTGCCCTCCGAGCGGCCGTTCGGGCCGTCCGGCCGGAGCGCGTCGAGCGGGTCGATGACAAACGGCAGCGGCTCGTACTCCACGATGACGCGTTCGATGGCCTCCGCCGCCAGCTCCTCGCTCTCGGCGGCAATGGCGAGAATCGGCTCTCCTTCGTACAGCGGCTCGTTGGTCAGGGCAATCTCCGCCGGAATCGGCGGCGGAGGCGGCGGCGCCGGCGCGGCGGGCGCCGCGCCCTGGCCGGCGGGTGCGCCGG
>JBFMCA010000176.1:0-5821 GCA_040754955.1 Acidobacteriota bacterium
CCTTTCCACTGGGTGGAAAGGTGCCAGGCGACTTTTCGGTTGTTGCCAGATGTCGGCAGATTCCGGGGAACACGCCCAGGCCCGGCACGTCGGGGGCCTCGGCGCTGCCCTCGAACAACCACTGCAGCCCGACGCAGATGCCCAGCAGCGGCACGCCGGCAGCCATCTGCGCACGCACGGCCGCGCGCCAGGGCGCGTCGAGCCGCTTCGTGGCGTCGAAGTGGCCCACGCCGGGCACGATGATGCCCTGGGCCCCCGCAAGCTCTCCGGGCGCGCCCGGGGTGTACACCTCCGCGCCCACCGCCGCGAGCGCCTTGCGCACCGACGTCAGGTTGCCCGCGCCGTAGTCCACGAGTGCAATCACAGCAGGCCCTTGGTGGACGGCAGCATCTTCGCGAGCCGCTTGTCTTTCGCCGACGCCACGCGCAGCGCGCGCGCGAACGCCTTGAACACCGCCTCGATCTTGTGATGGTTCGACCGTCCGTACAGGACCTTCACGTGGACGTTTGCGCGTGCGCCCATCGCGAACCCCTCGAAGAAGTCGTGCACGAGCTCGGCCTGCAGATCGCCCACGAGGCGCACGGTGACGCGCGTGTCCACCACGGCATGGGGCCGGCCCGACAGGTCGATGGCCGCCACCGCCAGCGTCTCGTCCATCGGCATCACGAAGTAGCCGGCGCGGTTGATGCCCTTCTTCGTGCCGAGCGCCTTCAGCACGGCCTCGCCGAGCGCGATGCCCACGTCCTCCACCGTGTGGTGTTGATCGACGTCGAGGTCGCCGGCCGCGCGCACCTTCAGGTCGAACCCTCCGTGGCGCGCCACCAGGTCGAGCATGTGATCGAGAAACCGGATGCCGGTCCGGTTCTCGAAGCGGCCCTTACCGTCGAGGGCCAGCGCCACCCGGATGTCGGTCTCCGCCGTCCGCCGATCGATTACGCCCCGCCGCACAGCTCCTCCAGCGCGGCCAGCGCCGCCTTGGTGTGCTCCACCACGCCCGTCGTCAACCGGAAGCAGTTGGGGCAGTGCGGGTCCTTCGTCCGATCGCGCACCCACACGCCGCGCGCGAGCAGGCCCTCGACCAGCGCGGCCGCGCGCGGCCCGCCATCCACCAGCACGAAGTTCGCCGCGCTCTCCCACCAGCGGAGGCCGAGCCGCTCGAACGTGGCATAGGCCAGCGCCTTCGACTCGCGCACCTCGGCGAGATACCACGGGAGGAACGCTCGATCGGTGAGCGCGGCGCGGAGCGCCGCCACGGCCAGCACGTTCAGGTTGAAGATGGGCGTGGCGTATCGGATGGGCTCGAGAACCTCCGGCGAGGCGATGAGCACGCCGATGCGGATGCCCGCCAGCCCATGCGCCTTCGAGAACGTCCGGCCGATGAGCACGTTGGGGTACTCCGCCGCCTCGTCCAGGAAGTGCTCGCCCATGAAATCGTGATACGCCTCGTCGAGGAACACCAGCGCGTGCCCGGCCTCGCGCGCGACGCGACGGATGATGTCCTTCGGCACCTTCGTCCCCGCCGGGTTGTTCGGGTTGTTGATGTAGACGAGCCGCGTGTTGGACGTGACGGCCTTCAGCACCGCGTCCACCGGGAACGCGTAGTCAGGCCCTGGCGGAACGGACACGACGCGCGCGCCCATGGCCTTCGCCGTCGTGATGTACGCGTCGAAGGCCGGCAGCGCCACCACCACCTCCGGAATCCCCGTCGGCGGCGCCAGCGGTGCCCCCAGGGCCACGAGCGCCTGCGGTGTCCGCGGCGCCGCGTAGCCCACCGCCGCGAGCAGGATGCCCTCGTCGAGCCCGTTGGTGAGCATCACGCGCTCCGGATCCACGCCCAGATACGCCGCGGTTTCGGTGACGACGTCGCGGTAGTCCGGGTACGTGGCCACGCCAGGCCCGTCGAACGCGCGGAGGGCCTCGATGACCGCCGGCGAACAGCCGCCCGTGTTCTCGTTCAGATGGAGCCGGAGCGCCGGCCCCGGCCCGGGGTTGGGGATGCCCTGGATGCGCGTCATGAGAGGCGGACCTCGATGGAGCGCGCGTGGCCCTCGAGCCCCTCGGCCCGTGCCAGCGCGGTGATGGCGGGCGCCAGGCGCGTCAGCCCGTCCCGCGTGAGGCGCTGCACCGAGACCAGGCGCACGAAGTCCGCCGCGTTCAGCCCGCCGCGGAACCGCGCCGCGCCCGCCGTGGGCAGCACGTGATTCGATCCGATCGCGTAGTCGCCGGCCACCTGCGCCGTCCAGGGACCGACGAACACCGCGCCTGCGGCCCGCACCTGCCGGACGAGCGCCTCGTTCTCGACCACCAGATGCTCCGGCGCGGCCGCGTTCGCCAGCGCCATGGCCTCCTTCATCGACCGGCACACGATGATGCCGCCGTGCCGCCAGATGGAGGCCAGCGCGGGACCGTCGACCGGCATCTGCGCCGCCACCTCGTACGCGACGCGCTCGGCCAGCCGCCGGTTCGCCGTGATGAACACCGCGCGCGCGTCGGGGTCGTGCTCGGCCTGCGCGAGCAGATCGGCGGCAATCCACTCGGGACTGCCGCCGCTGGCCACGATGAGGATCTCCGTCGGGCCCGCGTAGAAGTCGATGGCGCAGTCGGCGCTCACGAGGCCCTTCGCCGCCGACACCCAGCGGTTGCCCGGCCCGACGATCTTGTCCACGCGCGGAATGGTTCGCGTGCCGTAGGCCATGGCCGCCACGGCGTGCGCGCCGCCCACGTGGAACAGCCGGTCCACGCCGGCCTCGAGCGCCGCCGCCAGGACCGCCCCGTCGAGCCTCGGGCACACGGCGACGATCTCGCCGACGCCGGCCACGCGCGCGGGAATCGCGTTCATGAGCAGCGACGACGGCAGCGGGAACCGGCCGCCGGGGACGTAGCAGCCGACGCGATCGAGCGGGAGGATGCGCTGCTCCACGCTCACGCCCGGCGCCACCTGCATCCGCCAGCCTTTGGGCACCTGCGCCCGCGCCACACGGCGGATGTTCGCCGCGGCGCGTCGGATGCCGCGCCGCACGCGCGTCGGCAAGGCCGCCGCCGCCGTCTCCCATCGCGCGCGCGGCACCTCGAGCCCGCCGGTCACGCCGTCGAGCCGGCGGGCGTAGGCGACGAGCGCGCGATCGCCGCGCTGCCGGACGTCGTTCACGATCCGCGCCGCGCGCCGCTCTGTGGCCCGGTCGCGGATGCGTGCCGCCGAGAGCAGCTCGCCCACCCCCAGCCGATCATCGGACGAGACGATTCGAATCATGGCTTCAGCAGCCAGTGGTGAAACGCCCGCCGGCATTCGACCGGCGATCCATCCCCGATGACTGCGTTGCTCCTTCCTCGGATATCAACTGATATACCTCAGTCGTCGCGCCTGGCCATCGGGGCGCCTCGCCGGTCTCGGTGCTCGCCGGGCGTTCCACCGCGGGCTGCTACAACACGATCTTGTTGAGCGGATACTCGACGATGCCCTGTCCGCCGGCGCTCTTGAGCCTGGGAATGAGGTCCCGCACGGTCTTCTCTTCGATGATGGTGTTCACGGCCACCCATTCAGGATCCGACAGCGACGACACCGTCGGCCGCTGCAGCGCCGGCAGCAGCTCGAGGATCTGCTGGAGATCGGCCGAGCGGACGTTGAGCATCAGGCCCACCTTGCCCTGCGCCTCGATGGCGGCCTTGAGCAGCAGCGCGATGTTCTCGATCTTCGTCCGCGTCCACGCGTTCGCCATCGCCGGCTGGTTGGCGATGAGCCGCGTGTTCGACTCCATCAGGGTGTCGATGATGCGCAGCCGATTCGCGCGGAGGGTCGACCCCGTTTCGGTCGCCTCGACGATGGCGTCGGCCAGCACCGGCGGCTTCACCTCGGTGGCGCCCCAGGAGAACTCGACGTCCACCGCCACCCGTCGCTGGTCGAAGTAGTTCTTCGTCACCCGCACGAGCTCGGTGGCGATGCGTGCGCCCTGGAGGTCCTCCGCGGCGCGGTACCGGGAGTCCTCCGGGACCGCCAGCACCCACCGCACCTTGCCGAAGCTCTGCTTCGCGTAGACGAGGTCGCAGACCGGCACGAGCGGCGCCTCCTCGGGGTGGCCAATCTGGTGCTCCGCAATCCAGTCCATGCCGGTCAGGCCGGCGTCGATGACGCCGTCCGCCACGTAGCGCGCCATCTCCTGGGCGCGGATGAGCATGCACTCGATTTCGGGATCGTCGATGGTGGGGAAGTACGAGCGCGACGACACGTTGATGAGGAACCCGGCCCGCTGAAAGAGCTGCACCGTCGCGTTCTCGAGCGAGCCCTTGGGAATGCCGAGCCGCAGCTTCACGAGGCCACCTCGGTGTAGAAGCACGTGCGGTTGCCGGTGTGGCAGACGTTGCCGTCGCCCTGGCGCTCGGCCTTGATGAGCACCGTGTCCTCGTCACAGTCGACGAAGAGCTGCTTCACCGCCAGGCGGTTGCCGGACGTCTCGCCCTTCGTCCACAGCCCGTTCCGCGTACGGCTGAAGAAGGTGACGAAGCCCGTCTCGCGGGTCAGCCGCCAGGCGTCCTCGTTCATGAAGCCCACCATCAATACCTCCTGGCTCGTGGCGTCCTGCACCACGGCCGGGACCAGCCCGTCCAGTTTCGTGAAGTCCATTCCCAGCCTCTCGGCGGCCCGCGCCTCCCGCGGGCCTCGCCGCCCCCAAAAAACAAAAACCCCGCCGGGAACCGGCGGGGTCTCTGCGCGCGAAACGTCGTTCGTCGATGTCGTGCTACACGCAGAATCCGGCCGGTCCGCTCGGTGAGCGGTGGTGATGGGCCCGATGCGCGTGGAACGTCATCGTCACGGAACCCCCAGCTTACTCGGTCCCCGCCGGCTTTGCAACCGCGTGGCGCGGAAGCTTCTCCGGCCAGTTGGCCGCGGACCAGGCGAAGACCGCCGCCACCGTGGCCTGCTGCACCAGGTCGTCGCGCTGGATGCGGTCGAAGGTGTCCATCGTGGAGTGGTGCGAGCGCGCGCCGTACTCGAGGCGTTCCTGCATGAACTGGAAGCCCGGGAGACCGGCGTTGTGGAACGACGCGTGGTCGGTGGAACCCACCGCCCGCGGGCTCACCAGGTGCCAGCCCAGATCGCGAAGCGGGGCGCCCCACGCCTCGAAGATCGGGAGCGCCGCGAGGTTGCCCTGGCCCCAGATGCCGCGGATGCGGCCCGTGCCGTTGTCGAGGTTGAAGTACGCCGCGACCGTCTCGTGTCCGGGCTTCGGCGTGTTCGTCTGGTCGTCGAAGTAGTGCTGCCGCACGTAGGCGCGCGAGCCGAGGAGGCCCTGCTCCTCGCCGCCCCAGAGCGCCACACGGATGGTGCGACGCGGCCGCAGGCCGAGCGCCTTGATGACGCGAACCGCCTCCATCATGGCCGCCGTGCCCGTCGCGTTGTCGGTGGAGCCCGTCGCATAGGGCACCCCGTCCATGTGCGCGCCGAGGATCACGACTTCCTTCGCCAGGTCGGTGCCCGGAATCTCGGCGATGGTGTTGATGCCGTTCGGCGTGTCGCCTTCGGGGTGGAACCGCGTCTGGATGTTCAGCTCCATCCGCACCGGGATGCCGTGTTCGATGAGCCGCACCAGGCGGTTGTAGTGCTCGACGGCGATGGTCGCCGAGGGCACCTGCGGCGGGGCCTTTGGATCGCGGCTGCCGCCGCTGCCGGGAAACACGGTGCCCCCGTCGACCCGCTGCGCACGCCACGACAGGTCGCTGCCGCCCGCGACGGTGTCGGCGTCCGAGCCGCGCTCGACGAGCGCCACCGCACCCTCCGCGACGAGGAATGCCGCGAGACGGGCGGGGGTCAGTGGGGCGGGTAGGG
>JBFMCA010000177.1:0-5690 GCA_040754955.1 Acidobacteriota bacterium
CCGCTCGGCCGTTCGGCCGCCTCGCACAGCCGTGCGACGGCCCGCCGCGATCCGCTGAAGACGCGATTCGACGACATGAACGAGGCAGAGACCGACATCATCACTGGTTTTTCAGCGACCTCCTAGAGGACGGCCGGAGCGCCGGCGCGGAAGTCGCCACCGAGAATCTGGAGCGAGTTGCCGCCCAGCCAGTGGTCCACGATGGTCGCGTAGACCGACCGGAAGTCGGTCTCGTATCTCACATCGCCCGCGTTGTTCTCGAGCGTCGGATTGCTGTTGTCCTGGCGGAGATCGGCGGCCGTGCCGTAGAGCCCGCCGCGGACGCGCCCGCCGAGCAGCATCATCAGACCGGCGGCGCCGTGGTCGGTGCCCTGGCTGCCGTTCTCGCTGATGCGACGGCCGAACTCCGAGAACACGAGGATGAGCGTCGAGTCGAGCAGGCCCTGGCGGTTCAGGTCGTTGTAGAACGCGCCCACGCCGTCGTTCAGGGTGCCCATGAGGTTGACGTAGGCCCCCTGGTTGGCGCCCTGCGACGCGTGCGTGTCGTAGCCGCCGGTCTGCACCCAGAACACGCGCGTGCCCACCTGCTTGTTCATGGCGCCGGCAACGGCCTGCAGCGCCTGCGCGAAGCCGTTGTTGGGATACGCCTGCGCCGGCCGGTACGACGCCACCTGGGCGACGATGTCGAGCGTGCCGAGAGCGGCCTGGGCCTGCGAGTTGACGAACGCCAGGTGCGGGCGGTCCTCGGGCAGGTGCGACGTGATGCGCGTCGCGGCGGTCCGCTCGAGCGTCGCCTCCGTCCCGCTGTTCGGG
This sequence comes from Acidobacteriota bacterium, assembly GCA_040754955.1. GTDB lineage: Bacteria > Acidobacteriota > Vicinamibacteria > Vicinamibacterales > UBA2999 > JBFMCA01. Next base: position 814 of record JBFMCA010000177.1, read on the forward strand.
CTCGAGAACGCGTAGGTCGCGGGGTTGGTGATGGCCGGCACACCCGTCTCGCGAGCCATCAGCGGCCGCGGCGTCTCACGCGACGTGTTCCACCCGACGAGCGGGTTGCTGCTGCCGAGTGTGTCGAGGTAGCGGCCGAGCCAGCCGGTGCCCTGCGTGCTCTGCGGGTTGGCGGTGCCGTAGATGTCGAAGCCCTGGAAGTGCGAACGGCTCGAGTTGAGATAGCCGGTCCGCTGGACAATGGCCAGTTGGCCGGCGTCGAAGATCTGCTTGAAGCCGGTCAGCCGCGGATGCAGGCCCAGCTCGTTGCCGCCCGAATCGCGCCCGATCTGGATCACGTTCGCGGCCGGAATGGCGAGCGTGGGCCGCCGGCTGTAGTACGCCGCGTCGCGGTACGGCACGAGCGTGCTGAGCGCGTCGTTGCCGCCGCTCAGGTACACCACCACGAGGTTGCGCGACGACTGCCCCTGAGCCAGCGCGATGTCGCTGATGCAGCGCGGGGCCACGAATCCGACCGTGAACGCCGCGACGCCGTTCCTGAAGAAAGTGCGCCTCGATACCTGCATGGTCGGAATCCCCTAGTTGAACTGATACTCGCCGCTGGCGACGATGAGCCGGGCGATGCCGGCCGCCTTGTTGTTCACCTGCGCGTCGGCGCCGGTCCAGGCGCTTCCGCCCCGCGCGTAGTCGCGGAGCGCCTGGTATACGTCCCCGCTCATCGGCGCGAACTCGAAGCGGTTCAGCATGTAGTCGAGAATCCGCTCCGGCGACTGCCGGTACGGCTGCGCCTCGCGCCCGAGGTTGAACTTCTGGTTCGACATGAGCGTCGCCGCGAAGTTCATGCGCGCCAGCATCGACGCCGTCGAGAACCACTCGGCTCCGAGCGCCCAGCCGTTCACATCCGGCGGCTCGAAGAGCTGCTGGCCCATGTTCACGAGCGGCGTCATGGCCGCGTCCACCGAGAGCCCTGTGTACCCGGTCTCCTTGATGGCGCGGACGACATACTCGATGGGCCACGCGTAGCGCGAGAACGCCGCCGCCGGGTCGAGGAAGTACGGCTGCGCGAACAGGTGCCGCAGCATCGCCTTGATGCTGAAGTTGTTCTGCAGGTAGACGGTGGCAAGCTGGCTGATCCATTCCGGATCCGGCTCGTACAGCTCGGACACGAAGTAGTTGAACAGCTTCCGGGCCAGACGGTTGGCCGTGGCCGGGTGCCGCGCCAGCGCGTTGATGAAATCGGCCGCGTCCTGGAGACCCTGCGATGCCGGCCGCGCCGGAATCGTGCGGCCGCCGTCGGGATAAATCGGGAACGTGAACTCCTTCGCGTTGGTGTCGTGGTTCCCCTCGTTGAAGATGAACTCGTAGTACGACGTCGCCGCGCTCCTGCGGTCGCCCACGACGCGAATGTTGAAGCCCGTGAACACCCGCGCGGCAGCCACCACGTCGGCCTCGGTGTAGTTGCCGACGCCCATGGTGAACAGTTCCATGATCTCGCGGCCGAAGTTCTCCTGCGGCCGCGTGCGCGTGTTGAGCCGGCTGTCGAGCCAGATGACCATGGCCGGGTCGCGCGCCACCTCCGCAAGGAGATCGCGGAAGTTCCCCGTCGCCATGTCGCGGAACAGCTGATACTGCCCCCGCTGGCCGCCCGGCGATTCCGAGGGCTTGCCGGCCATCAGCCTCGTGCCGTGCTCGCCGCCCACCGTCCCCGCCACCTTGCTGTACGCCGTGGCGAAGTGGTTGTGCCAGAAGAGGGCCATCTTCTCCTGCAGCGGCCGCAGGCTGTGAATCATGCGGAACAGCTCACGCTGCCGCGCGTCGTTGATGACCGTGTTGGGTGAGAACTGCCCCCGCGTCGTGACACCCACATACGCGCTGTCGCCGATGTGCGCATCCGGATCGTCGATGACGCGTTCGTAGTCGAGCAGGATGTTCACGACCGACTGGATCGGAGCGTCGTCGAAGTACGACAGCTCCTGCGCCGTGGCGCCGAACCCCATCCGCCGCACGACGTGCTCGAGCTGTGGGTTGCCCCTCATGGATGCCCCTCAAAGGAAAAGCCCGACAATACTAGCTCGTGAGTCTTTCCTGGACAACGCACCGCTTCTGTTCCCGTGATTACGTTTCTGTCAGGTCTCCGGTGGAGGGTCCGGCCCCTGTCCGCTTACCCGTAGTGAGACAGGCGCGCGTAGAACAAGGTTTAGGACTCCCTCTACCGTCCCCTGGCTAATCAAGTTCGCCGTCAGCCTGTACGCAGCATCCGTGCCGGCCGGAAGCTGGCGCCGGAGGCCAACGGCCCCCGCCTTGGCGTCGTTACCCGAGACAATCGCGGGTTCAGGGCGTCTCTGGAGGGATGCTCAGACGGACCTTGCCGGGCCGGCGACGCCGCACGGCTGCGGCCAGCGCGGTGAGAATCACGGCCGCGAACAGCACCGCCTTGACCGGCGCCACGCCGCTGGCGATGATGCCGGCTGTCGGGCCGCCCGACTCGGCGTAGACCGCTACGAGCAGCGCGGCATTCTCCGTGGCTTCGACGCCGGCGAGCGCCAGTGGGAGCGCGACCAGTCGGGTCCATCCGGCTCCCGCGATGAGCGCCGACGTCCACACCGCCAGCGCAGCGACCATGGCCGCGTCGCCAACCTGGAACCAGGCGTAGTCGAGGTAAGGCCGCTCGGCGGCCGCAAACGCCTGGCGCGCGGCTTCGTCGAATCCAAAACGCTCCTCGAGCAGCCCGCGCCCCCCGGCGCGCGCGCCAACAGCCGCGTAGGGTGGGGTACCGAACACGGCCGCCGCCAGCAGCAGCCAGAGCCCGAACGCTGTCCACGCCGTCCGGCGGCTGGCTGCGATGAGCGCTGGTTGCCGTGAATGGGCATGGAACAAGGTCGGGCCTCCCATCAACGTCCCCCGAGGCTGATCAAGTTCGCCATCAGCCTGTACGCGCCGTCCGTGCCGGCCGGGAGCTGGCGCCAGAGTCCGATGCCGAGGTAGATCCAGCGACCCTTTCCAACCGTGGCTTCGACGAGAGCCCCCGCCTTGGCGCCCTGGTTGAAGGGGAAGGGATCGGAAAACTCCACGAGGTTGCGGTACCGGGGGTCGGCCGTGGACATATCGAAGAAGTAGAGGCCGCGCTCCTGCACCCAGCCGGTCCAGTCGGGCCGCCCGATGGCGTTGGGGCTGTTGAACACGGGATGCCGCGGCTCGGTCAGCCGCAACTCGGAGTTCTCGTCCGTCACGCGCTCGCGGCCTACCCGACCGGGGTAGGGGCCGAACTGCGCCTCGTTGAACTCGAACTTGTTGTAGTGGACGATGACCGTTCCGCCGGCGCGCGCGTAGTCGAGGATCCGCTCGTTGTGCGCGCGCAGGTCCGCGCGCCGCTCGTAAGCGCGTACACCCGTCATGATGACGTCGTAGCGTGACAGGTCGCCCCAGGCGAGCTCGTCCGGGCCGATGAACGCCACCCGTGCACCGATCTGCACGAGCGCCTCCGGCACGTCATCGCCCACCCCCATGATGTAACCGACGGTCAGGTTCGGCTTGACGGCGACGTCGAGCGCGTTGACGACCACTTCCGGCGCCCGCAGCAGGTGCCGGCGCGTGGTATGCGGATACTCCACGACCTGGTACCCGCGCGCGTACACCGTGCCGCCGTCAGCCACCCGCGCCCTGAGCGTGACGCGGCCGGGCTTCAGGGCACCAGCGTTTGCGGGCGACAGCTGGAACCGAACCGTGATGGCCTCGTCCTCGCGCGAAAACGCCACAGGCACGGCGGCGGGTGTGGCACGCCAGCCGTCTGGCAGGTCCAGCTGGACCTCTCCGGCCGCAGGTCCCTTGGCATGGTTGACGACCGTGACCCGCACGTCGCGCGTGGCGCCCGGCGTGGCCAGGGGCACGACGACGATGGCGGGGGAGGCGGAGACGGCAAAGCGGGGGACGACGTGGAGTTCGGCGCGCTTCTCGCCGCTGAAGACGTCGACCTCGGTCCGATGCTCGACGGGCACAGTCACCGGGAACTCGACCCCGGCCATCTGCAGCGTGAACGTGGCGGTATAGGGCGTCGGCCGGAACGGGAGGCCGAACGGCACGTCGTCATCGAAAACGTAGCGGGCGGCGTCGGGACCGCGCCGGAAGTGTGCAGCCGTCAGGCGGGCGTCGTCTGGGATGACGCCGCCCTCGGCGTCGGTGGCGGCGAAGCCGTTCAGCGCGCGCGCCTTCACGTCGACGGGCACGCTGCCGCGGGCGGCGGCGAGCAGGCGCACGCCGACTTTTTGACCGGGCACGACGAGCCCGTCGTTCGCGATGGCCTCGAGCCGGACGTCGGCCGCCGCGACCAGCGCCTCGGCAAACTGCTTCTCCTTCAGCTCGAGCCGGAGGTCGATTTCGAAGCGCGCGTCGGCGGAGAGCCCCATGCCCGGGAGGTCGCGGCGCAGGGCGCGCACCGCCGTCAGGCCCTGCGCGAGGGGCGCGGCGGCGGCGGCGCTGCCTCCGGCGGCGAGCGCCGCGCGCGCCTCGGCCACGAGGCGGGTGATCGTCGCAAGGCCATCGCTGAGCGCCGCCGGGGGCGTGGCGCCCGCGTACGCCGCCAGCGTGGCCAGACGCGTATCGATGCCGTCGAACGGCTCGGACTCCTGGCGGTTCACGCCATCCGGCAGCACCGTGTCCCGGAGGCGATAACCGCGCAGCCCGCCGGGACCGAACGGGTTATCGCCCGCCGAGGGCAGCGGCAGCAGCTGCGACATGCCCTGGCACTTGTGCATGCTGCGCGCTTCGCCGGCAATCTCGTTGTACGTGCGTCCGAGGATCGGGTCGTACACGTCGCCGCCGCGGAACTGCAGGATCGTCGACGCGCCCTCACCGGGCAGCGCCCCACCCGCCCGACCCGC
>JBFMCA010000178.1:0-5613 GCA_040754955.1 Acidobacteriota bacterium
GCGGGTGGGGCGGGTGGGGATTCAGCTCATTGCCATCGACGTCGATGGGACGCTGCTCGACAGCCACGGGCGCATTCCGGCGGCGAATCTTGCGGCCATTGCGGAGGCCGGGGCGCGCGGGATGCACGTCGTGATCGCCACGGGCCGGAGCTTCGGCTTCGCGCTGCACCCGCTGGCGCCCGTGCCCGAGCCGCTCACGTTGATTGTCCACAACGGCGCCATCGTCCGGACGCGCGACGGGCACACGCTCGACCGGCGTCTGCTGCCGACCCGCGCCGCGGCCACGGTGCTCGACGTCACGCGGCCATGGCGCGACTCGGCGCTGCTGCTCTTCGACCGCCCCGCCGCCGGACAGCTCGTCTCCGACGCGCTCGACTGGTCGCACCCGAACCGCACCCGCTTCTTCGAGCGCAACCGCGATCTCATTACGGAGGTGGACGCGCTCGAAGAGGCGCTCACCGAAGACCCGGTGCAGGTGGCGTTCAACGGCGCGCTCGAGCCCATGCGCGCCGTGGCCGCGGCCCTGGGCGATCTCGGCGCGAGCACCGAGCTGACGGTGTCGATCACGGAGTACCCCGCGCGCGACTTCGCGCTCGTGGACGTGTGCGCGGCGGGCACCACGAAAGGCACCGCCCTTGCGCGGCTGGCGGCACGGCTCGGCGTGCCGCAGGCGGGCGTCCTGGCCGTCGGCGACAACTTCAACGACGAGGCGATGCTCGCCTGGGCCGGCGTCGGCGTCGTGATGGCCAACGCCGATCCGGCGCTCCTCTCGCGCGGCTTCGCAACGACCGGGACCAACGACGAGGCCGGCCTGGCCGCCGCCATCCGCACCTGGGCGCTCGGCGACGGGTGAGCGCTGCTACAGGAGCCCTGCCGACCCGCCGATACGAGCCATTGGATCGATGGGCGTGACCGGCTCCCCCAACGGTGCACTGTCCTACACGAAATTTCTCTTCGTCCTCCTGCGGGTGGACGACGATGCGGCCGGCGCCCGCCTGCGGGCGGCCGGGGCCAGCATCGCACGGGGCTTCTCGAACGACTACGACATCGACGGCACCCGCGAGACGCAGCCGTTCGAGACCATCCAGTTCCTCGTGCGCGCCGGCGACACACCCGCCGCGGGGCCCGAGCCGCACGCCTCGGCCCTGGCGCTGGCACGCTACGCCGTCCAGGTGTCGAGCAAGTACCGCCCGCGGCTGGAGGAGATCGACGAGGAGCTGCGCCGGCGGCTGGGCGACGCGGCGGACGTGGTCACCGTGAACGGCGCTGTCCGCCCGCCGCGGTACACGAGCGCCGAGATGCACGAGTACGCGGACCGCCGGTCACCCGCGCGCCGCAACGGACGCCTCGTGCGCAACGCCATCATCGTCCCGATCAGCAAGACGTCGGCGTGGTGGCAGATGGGCCCGCTGGAGCGCCAGACGTTCTTCTACCCGCACGTCGACGGCGATGCCCGCTGCCCGGTCAAGGGACATGCGATGGCCGCCGCGTCCGGCATCCCCGTGCTGTCGCGCCGCCTGTTCCACAACCCCGACGGCTACCAGCGCGAGGGCGAGTGGGACTTCATCACGTACTTCGAGTGCGAAGACCACGGGCTGCCGGTGTTCGACGAGGTCTACGCCGCGCTCCGCAACCCCGCCGAGAACCCGGAGTGGCGCTACGTCATCGAGGGCCCGGTGTGGAAGGGGAAGCGGGTGCTGCGGTGGTAGGAATGGCGAATGGCGAATGACGAATGGCGAAATAGAACCCCGTTCCTTTCGTCATTCGCCATTCGCCCTTCGTCATTTCCGTGATCAGAACGAGACCCCCAGCGTCGCGTGCACGCGGGCCTTGCCGTCTGCGGGCCAGGCGAGGTCGACTCCGGCGCTGAAAGCGGCGACGCCGAAGTAGACGCCGCCCCCGACGCCGCGCGCGAAGCGGCGGTTGCCCAGGGGCTCGCCCGCCGGCCAGGCGGTGCCCGCATCCACGAACGCCGTGACGCCGAACCGGCCGACGCTGAGCGGCGAGGTGAGCGGCACGCGCAGCTCGGCCGAGGCCAGCGCGACGTTGTCGCCGGCGTCGAAGCCGGCCCGATAGCCGCGCAGTGACGAGGCCCCGCCGATGACGGGCCGCTCGGCCCGCGGCAGCGGCCGATCCGCCAGGTGCGCCCGTGCGCGCGCGGCGAGGACCAGGCCCCGCGGCAGTCCCAGGTAGCCCTGGCCGTCGAACGTCCACCGGTGGACATCGTCACCCGCGGACCAGAGGCGCTGCCATCCGGCCGACGCAAAGACTGCGTTGCGCGGGAACGCTGGATCGATGCGCGTATCGACGGTGACGTCCAGCCCGGCGGCTCGATGGTCTTCGTCGACGCCGCCAAAGGCGACCGCTGCCGCGCGGACGCCCGCACCCAGGCGCAGCCAGCGCGTCGCGCTCCGCTCGGCCCGCGCCCATACCTCGTGCCGGCGGTCGGCGCGCTCGAAGTGCGGGTGGACGCGCCGTGACGTCGCGACGCCGCCGCTCAGGCGGGTCAGCGGTCCCCCGTCGAAGCGCCGCTCGACCTCGACGCCCACGCGTCGATCCCCACCCCAGATCGCCGGCACCGACACGCGTGTCCTGTCGCCGATCGCATCCACGGCGCTCACGCGCACGCCGTAGCTCAATCCGTAACCCTCCTCGTAGTCGAGGACCGGCAGCCACATGAGCGACGATCGCAGGCGCGGCCACCGGCCCGGAAGCGGATCATCCGGCGTCGCCGCCGCATGCTCGTCCACGAGGATGACGACGAGGATGTCGGTGGGGTCGTCGATCGATCGGAAGCGCCGGCGGACCTCGACGTGCTCGAAGCGGCCGCTGGCGGTGAGCCGATCGGCCGCGGCGGCCAGCGTGCGTTCGTCAGCCGGGTGGCCGGGCGCGAGCCCCGAGAGGCCGATGACGTCGGCGTCGGGCGTGGCGTAGTTCCCGTGCACGCGGATCTCCGCGATGGTGGCGGGCGGCGCCGCCTGGAGCGCCAGGACGAGGAGGGCCCACATCACGGCACGCGGATGCGCGACTTCACGTCCGCCAGGCGGTAGTCGTGGTACGTGATGTCGTAGCGGCCGGCGGCGGCGCCCGCGGCCGAGAGCATGCCGACGCGGATCCGGATGGAGGCCGGCAGCCACACGCCGGGGAAGGGCTGCCCCATCTCCATCACCGCGTCGATCTCGCCCATGCGGACCAGGGCGCGCCCCGGCAGGAAATCCATGTCGAGGTTGTCGAAGTCGTACTTCAGGATCTGGTGGATCGCCGGGTCGATCCAGAGCGTCACGAGCGACGCCTTGTTCATCTTCTCCTCGACCTCGTCGTCGCGCTCGCGCACGCGGCGACTGGGCCGGGCGCGGCCCTCGGTGAAGAGCTTGGTGGGGTAGTACTCGATCCGCAGCACCTCGCGGCCGGCGAGTGTCTCGCGGCCCACCAGGGCGTACTGCCCGGGATCGAACCTGAAGCGGAGGAAGTACGCGGCCGACACGAAGCGCGGCTCGTCGCGCCTGCGCCGCCGCTCGCGGCGTATCCAGTCGTCCTCGTAGCGCCGGCGCTCGTCCTCGGCCACCTCCGCGCCGTTGGCCCGGAGCGGGCTGCGCACGAAGATGCCGTCGCGCAGGTACCAGGTGTAGTCGCGGACGAACCCGTAGATGGGGACGTCCGCCGGGCCCGTCAGCTGCAGCACCTCGCGCTCTTCGAGCGTGTACTGCTGCATCTTCTTCCAGTTCTCGTCGCGGCGCTCGAGCACCCGCGACATGAACTGGTCGAGATCAGTCTGGGCAGCCGGAGCGGCGGCCGCGGCCAGAAGGGCCAGGGCGGCGAGGACGGGGGCCAGGCGGCGGGGAGGCAGGGGTCGCACTACCGTTCATAGACGATCTTCCCGTCGAAAACGGTCACTTGCACGCTGGCGTCGGCAATGGCGTCGGGGCGGGCCAGGATGTCGGTCGAGAGCACCACCAGATCCGCCAGCATGTCGGGCTCGATAGACCCCTTCCGGTGCTCGTCGAACGAGGCCCAGGCGGCGTCCCGCGTGTAGGCGTCGAGCGCCGCCTCGAGCGGCACCCGCTCGTCCGGATACCAGCCTCCCTCGGGCGTCCCGTCCGGGGCCGTGCGATGGACGGCCACGTGAAGGCCGAGGAGCGGGTTGATGGTCACGACCGGCCAGTCACTGCCGAAGGCCAGGCGCCCGCCTGCCTTGCGGATGCTGTTGTAGGCCCAGCCGCGCGACGCGCGCTCGGGGCCGATGTTGCCGCTCCACACCACGATCTGGTTGGGCGTCGGCACGCCGTGGTACGGCTGCATCGAGGCGATGACGCCCAGGCGGCCGAACCGCGGGATGTCGGCCGGGTCGGTGGTCTCGATGTGCTCGATGCGGTGGCGGCGGCCGCGTTCGGGCGCCGGGTTCGAGCGCGAGGCGCGCTCCAGCGCGTCGAGCGCCATGCGGATAGCCCCGTCGCCGATGGCGTGGATCATGATTTGCCAGCCGCGGCGATCGAGCTCCGCCACGATGCGGTGCAGCGATTCCACATCGAAGCGCGGGTCGCCCTTCTCGTCGCGGTTCGCGTACGGCGCCAGCATCGCGGCGGTGTGCGACTCGATGACGCCGTCGGCGACGAGCTTCACCATGCCCGTCTTGAACGCCGGATCGTCCGGGTACTTCGCGCGCAGGGCGTCGAAGCGGTCGAGGTCGGCCGTGGTCACGTTCGCGCCGGCGCTGATCGCCGCGTAGACACGGACGCCCAGCTCGCCGCGTCGCCGCAGCTCGTCGTAGAGCTCGAACTCCTCCGCGTTGCCGCTCGCGTTCTGCACGCTGGTGACGCCAAAGCGCCGCGCCTCCGCGATGCCGGCGCGCAGCGCCGCCAGCTGCTCGTCGCGCGTCGGCTGCGGCAGGTGCCGCGACACGAGCGACATGGCCGCTTCCTTCAGCACGCCAGTGGGCTCGCCGCGCCGGTCCTTCACGACGACGCCGTTTCTGGGGTCGGGCGTGTCCCGCGTGACGCCGGCCAGCTCGAGCGCCGCGGAGTTGGCCCAGCCCGTGTGGCCGTCGTACGCCGTCAGGTACGCCGGGCGATCGGGTACGACCGCGTCGAGAATCTGCCGCGTGGGCAGTCCGCCCGGAAACGGCTCGTAATACCACCCACGCCCGATGACCCACGGCCGCCCGGCGTTGGCCTCGGCCCACGCGCGAATCGTCGTCTCGATCTCCGCAAGGGTCTTCGCGTTCAGCAGGTTCACCTGCGCCAGCGCCAGGGACCCTCCCAGAAAGTGCGTGTGGCCGTCGATGAAGCCGGGGAGCACCGTGCCGCCCCTGGCGTCCACGATCCGCGTCTGCCGCCGCGTCAGCCGCTGGATGTCGCGCGTGGTTCCCACGCGCAGCACCTTGTTGCCCTGCACCGCAACAGCCTCGGCGATGGTACCCTTGCCGTCCGCCGTGTAGACGCGCCCGTTGACGATGGCGAGGTCGACCGGCCCGCTCGTGTCGCGCTGCGCACCGACGAGGAGCCCCGCGACGACGGTGACGGTGACGATGCAGGCGACGACGTAGGCCGTGAAGCGCGCAGCCATGAGCGGGATTCTAGCAGGCTTCTGAGGGGCTTGGGGGCTTGGGGGCCTGGG
>JBFMCA010000179.1:0-5458 GCA_040754955.1 Acidobacteriota bacterium
CCCACCCCTCCATCCCCCCACGAGCCTCCAAGGACCTTGATCTGGAAGATGGTCAGGGCTCACCTCGCGACGACCGGGGCCGGGGGTTCTCCGGGCGCGCGTGCCGCGGCTGGTAGACGCCGAGCGATCCGCCGCCCGGCAGCGTCACGGACGTGACCACGCCCCACCCCGCGCTGCGCGCAGGCGAGCACGGCACGCCACGCTCGCGCAGGCGCGCCTAGAAGGCCTCCAGATCGTCGCACATGAGATACAGCTCGTGGACGTCGTTTCTCTCGCCCGGGTGCATGGCCACCTCGGCAGGCGCGAGCCCGAAGATGAGCCAGCCGTCCCCGACATCCACGTGCGGCAGCGCCAGCACGTCGCGGAAGAACGCCCGGTCCGCGTCCGGCTTTCGGCTGTAGATGATGGCGTGCGCGCCGACGATCATGACGCCCCCTTGGTGTGTGCTGTCAGCCGTCAGAACTCCCGCTGCTCGAACGCCGCCATCGCCGCGCGCGCCACCCCCGGCACGGGCACGGGACGCGCCGCCTCGTAGTCGTACACCACCATCACCGTGCGCGCATCCAGAACCTTCACGCCGTCGGCCGGGCGCACGATCTCCGCCACGAACGTGAAGCTCGTGCGGCCGATGGCGTCCACGCGCAGGCGCACCTCCAACACGTCTCCCGGCCCGGCCGGCGCGCGGAAGTCTGCCTCGGCGCGCGCCAGGATGAGGCCGGGAAACACGCCCGGCTCGCCCACAACCTCGCGCCAGTAGCCGAAGCGCGCCACCTCGAGATAGGTAAGGTACACGGCGTTGTTCACGTGGCCCATCGGGTCGCAGTCGCGAAACCGCACCTCGACGGAGCGCGTGAACCGGAAGGGCGCCGTCATCGCTCGACCTCCGCTCGCCGCAGGCCCGCGAGCGCGATGAGAAACGCCGCCGCCATCAACCCGGCAGACGTCGCGTAGGGCGTCGTCGGGCCGAAGCGATCGAACAGGTACCCGCCCCAGGCGGGACCGACGACGCGCCCGAGGCTGGCGAGCGATTGCGCCAGACCGAGCACGCCGCCCTGGTCGCTCGGATCCGTCAGCTTCGACACCATCGCGGTGAGCGACGGCCCGTTGAAGCCCATGCCCGCCGCGAGCACGCCCAGCGCGACGAGCAGCGTCGGGATCGACCACGCGATGGGCACGAGCCCGAGCCCCAGCGCGATGGCGGCGACGGCCGCGGGCACGACGCGCCGTTCCCCCACGAACGCGACGGCCTTGCCCACGAGCACGCCCTGCACGAGCGAGAGCACCACCCCGATGAACGCGAACACGTAGCCGATGGTGGCCGAGGTGAAGCCGAAGCGGCGCTCGCCGTAGAGCGCGAAGGTGGCCTCGAACCCGGAGAACGCGCTCGTAATGACGAAGAAGAGCGAGAGCAGCAGCGCGAGCTCGGGCCGCCCGACCGATCGCCGGAACAGCTCCCAGCGCCCGGGGCGCACCATCGCCGGCGCCGCCGATCGCGATTCGGGCAGCAGCCGCCAGGCCCCGACGGCATTGACGAGGCAGAGCGCGCTCGCGAACCAGAACGGCACGGTCGGCCCGAAGGCGCTCAGCACGCCGCCAATGGCCGGCCCGAAGATGAACCCGAGGCCGAAGGCGGCGCCCACCATGCCCATGCCTTTGGCGCGGTTCTCGGGCGTCGTGATGTCGGCGATGTACGCCTGCGCGGTCGGGATGTTCGCGCCGGCAATGCCGCCGACGATGCGCGCCGCGAAGACCAGGACGAGCGAGTCGGCCAGCGCCAGCACCAGGTATGCGAGGCACGAGCCGACGAGGCCCAGCAGGATGATGGGCCGCCGCCCGATGCGGTCCGACCACCGGCCCCAGACCGGCGAGAACACGAACTGCATGAGCGAGAAGACCGTGGCGAGGAGGCCCACCGTGAAGCCGGTGGCGCCGAAGGACTCGGCGTAGAACGGCAGCAGCGGGATGATGATGCCGAAGCCGAGCAGATCGATGAAGACGGTGAGGAAGATGATGACGAGCGGCGACATCAGGGTGGCGCGGCGCGTCTGATTGTACTCCGCCGCGCGTGGAGCGCGAACGACAGCCCCGCGTAGTAGCCGGGGAAGACGAGCGACGCCACGAGCGCCGCAGGCCACCGGTCCGGCAGAATCCAGATGAGGTACAGCACCGTGGCGCCCCACGCGAGCCCCAGCGCCACGGTCAGCCCCTGCAGCACGGGCGTCCGCGACGGGTACACGTAGCCGACCGGCACGAAGACCATGACGACGAGCCATCCGAGCACGGCGAGGTTGACCCACGGCGACAGCCCGCCCGCGTACAGGTAGAACGCCACGATGTTCCAGTACGACGGGAAGCCGGTGAAGAAGTGGTCGTCGGTCTTGGCGTCAACGCGCGAGAACTGATACGCGCTGGCCATCATGATGGCGGCGCCCATCGGCATCGCCCACGCCTCGGGCACGAGCCCGGCGTGAATGACGATGAGCACGGGCACGAGGACGTAGGCGACGTAGTCCACGAGGTTGTCGAGGAGCGCGCCGTCCACCTGCCGCGCATGGAGATCCACGCGCACCCGCCGCGCCCACCAGCCATCGGACGCGTCCACGGCCACCTGCGCGGCAAGCCAGACGAAAGCGGCGCGGAAGTCGCCGCGCTCGGCGGCGAGCGCCGCGAACAGCACGAGCGCAGCGCCTGTGGCGGTATACAGGTGCGCGGTCCAGGCCAGCGCGGGCACTACAACCTGCGGACCGCGTCGGGGAACGAGTTCCAGACCGGCACGCCGCAGAAGTGCGTGCCCTCGGTGCAGCGCGGCGAGACGATGCCGTTCCTCAGCACGCACGGCGGCCCGAGGTGGGCCGCAAGCCGCGGGTGAACCTCCGCCACCTGCCGGATCTCGTCCATCGACGCAAGGTAGATCTCCTCCTGCGCGTTGAAGCAGGTGCGGAGCGTCCACTTGTGCTGCAGCGCGATGAAGGGCCCGGACTCGACGAGCCTGAGCGCCTTGGCGTTGGGCAGCACGTACAGCGCGTATTCCAGGGGCACGCCGAGCGCGAGCAGCCGGTTCTTGGCCGTCCACGCGTCCCGGATCGCGCGCTCGTAGACGGCCAGCGCCGCCGGGTTCTGTCGGATGAGCCGCGGCGTCACCACGTCGGGCGCCGACGTGTCGGCAAACGTCATCAGCGGCCGCGACGCCGGCACCATGCGGTGCCGCTGATCCTGCGAGTCGGCCGTGTGGCTCAGCTTCTTCTCGAAGACGTACGTGGCGTGGTTGAGCGCCCGCATCATCGGCGAGTGATACGAGACGTTGAGCATGTCCACGCGGTACTTGTTGCGCGCGGGGTTCATCACGCGATCGATGGCTTCCTCGTCAGCCATCTCGTCCTCGCCGAGCCCGAAGGTCGCGCGCACGGCCTCGGCCACCACCGCCTCGGCGTTCGCCGACCAGTCGCGCAGCCGCGACACGCGGCCGCCGAGCCGGGCGTCGAAGTCGGCGGCGAACCGATCGCCGTTGGCGCGCGGCCTGGGAAAGTCGGCCTCCGGCAGCTCGGCGGCAGGCAGCGTGTCGAGCCCCACCTTCTCGAAGAACAGCGGGTCGATCTCCTTCACCCGATCCACCATCGTCCCGATGACGAGGCGCGCCTCGTGCGGCGTGTCGCCGGCGTGCATCATCCGGTGGAGCCGGTGCAGCACGAGCCCCGACACGGTGTGCACCATCGACGTGAACGCCGCGATGGGCACCACGTAGCGCGCCGTCTCGATGGACTTCTTCTCCGCCTCGCGCTCGACGGCCTTCAGCCGCTCCGCCGAGTTCGTGGGCCGCACGTAGCGCAGCTCTTTCAGAATCGCCCACGCATCGTCTTTGAGCATCGCCGAGAGCTCGGCGTAGGCGTCCCAGGCGCGGAGCACGGCCTGTTCGTAGACGTCCAGCGCCTCGCCGTCGATGGGCGGCACGAACGCGCGCGGCTCGCGGAGCTTCACGTAGCGCTGGCTCGACTGCTCGGAGTTGTAGAACGGGTACGCGTGCAGCACGCTCCACACGAACTGCCGCGAGATGTTCTCGAGGCCGAACTCGAAGTGCGCGTGCTGGAAGACCGTGTGGTGGCCGCCGTCGAAGGTAAGCGGGCCGATGGAGTCGCGCTGCTTGTCGGTGACCTCGGACGGCTCGATCACCCGCGGCGAGTAGCACGTGCGCGCCGCCGCGATGGCGCCGTCGTAGGGCACCGCCGGCGCCGAGCGAAGCGTCACCTTTGGCGGGGCGGTCTCGAGTGCAACGGCGGGCATTGCTGGGATTATAGAAGGCTTGGGGGCTTGGAGGGGTGGAGGGGCGGAGGCGTGGAGGCTTGGAGGGTGGAGGTCAATGCGTGCGTGTTTGGGCTAGAGCCCAAATCCTGCGCGACCGCGTCAGCCCCCAGGCCTCCAAGTCTCCACTCCTCCAAGCCTCCACCCCCTCCAAGCCTCCATCCCTCCAAGCCTCCCTACCCTCCCGCCAGCCAGGCCATCACGTTCCTCGCGAAGCGTTCGTTGTCGGTGCCGGGCCACTGGAGGCCCAGGCGGCGCTCGCCGAAGAGCTGCGAGGTCAGAAACGCCGCCTCGCCCGCCACGACGACGCGGCCCCGGCCGTGCTCGAGGGCCACGGCCTGCGACAGGCCGGCTACTGACAGGCGCTCGGCTTCCGGCGCGCCGCGGCGCGGCAGCTCCATGGCCGCTGGCGAGAGCACCAGCAGCGGCGTCGCGCGCCCGCCGTCGAGGGCCTGGCCGGTGAAGGTGACGATGCGGTTGATGCGGGACTCGATGGCGGTGCCGTCCACAATGGGGTGCGACCCGAGCAGGCCGTTCTCGCGCGAGAAGACGAGCATGGCCGGCGCGCCCTCCTCCGACTGCGCGGCGTCCACGACGAAGCCGTCGCGCATGGTGACGCCGAACCGCGCCGCGAGCGACGCCGCGGCGCGGCCGGCGGGCGCGTGATCGGCGACCAGCAGCAGCGAGCCGCCGCCGTGGACCCATCGCTCGATCGCGGCCGTCTCGTCGGCCGCGAAGGCGTCGGCGGCGAGCGCGTCGATCGACAGGCCGGCGATGGAGGCGAGCTGGCGGACGACGCCGCGGAACCCGAGCGCGTTGGCCACCACCAGCACGCGCACGCCCGACAGCGCCTGCGCCGTCGCGGGCCCGCTCACCACGGTGTATCCGTCGGCGGTCAGCAGGCGCGTGAACGGGCCGTAGCCGCGCTCGGCGGAGTGCACGTTCCAGTGCCCGTTGTCGACGAGCACGATGGGCCGCTCGCTGGTCCAGGTGGGCGAGGGAATGCGCGGCCGGTACGCGGCGTCAGGCTCCTGCTGCCGCGTGACGAACCACAGCAGTCCGGCGGTGGCGACGACGAGCAGCACTGCGAGCGCGGCGAGCGCGAGCCGGATCGTCCTCACCCCTCAAACCCCACCCCTCCACCCCTCCAAGCCTCCACCCC
>JBFMCA010000180.1:0-5412 GCA_040754955.1 Acidobacteriota bacterium
TTCTGCCGCCTCGTCGCAGAAACCGAAAACAGGCCCGACCCCGTCTGTCAGCCGACGGTGATCAGGCCGAACTGCCGCTGCCACACCGCCTGCACGTACGCCCGCTCGTCCGCGGTCAGTTGCTCGTTCTCGACAAACGCCCGCGCGTCGGCATACGCGCGTTCCAGCACGTCCGCGTCCCGCGTCAGGTCTCCCGCGCGCAGCCGCGGCAGACCCGACTGCCGTGTTCCAAAGAAATCGCCCGGGCCCCGCAGACGGAGGTCGCGCTCGGCAATCACGAAGCCGTCGGTCGTCTCGACCATCGCGCGCAGGCGCTCGCGCGCCTCGTCCGACCACGGGGCCTGGTACAGCAGCACGCAGGTGGCGCGATGCGCGCCGCGGCCGACGCGGCCCCGCAGCTGATGCAGCTGCGACAGCCCGAACCGCTCCGCGTGCTCCACGACCATCACCGTGGCGTTCGGCACGTCGACCCCGACTTCGACCACCGTGGTCGACACCAGGATGTCGGTTTCCCCCGCAACGAAGGCGCGCATCACGGCGTCCTTCTCCTCGGCTCTCATCCGGCCGTGCAGCAGGGCCACCCGCAGGTCGGGAAACACGTCGCGCGCGAGGTGCTCGGCCATTGCCGTCGCGGCCTTCACATCCACCTTCTCGGATTCCGCCACGAGCGGGTAGATCACGTAGGCCTGCCGCCCGCGCGCAATCTCGCTCCGCAGCAGGGCGTACACCTCGGACCGGCGCGAGTCGGGCTTGACGACTGTCGTCACCGGCGATCGACCGGGCGGCAGGTCACGAATGACCGACACGTCCATGTCCCCGCAATCGGTGAGCGCCAGCGTGCGCGGAATCGGCGTGGCCGTCATCACGAGCACGTCCGGGTGGAGGCCCTTGGCGGCGAGCGCCGCGCGCTGCAGCACGCCGAACCGGTGCTGCTCGTCGATGATGACGAGCGCCAGCGCCTTGAACCGCACGTCGTCCTCCAGCAGCGCGTGGGTGCCCACGACGAGATGCACGTCGCCGCGCTCGATGGCCGGCAAGAGCGACCGCCGCGCCGCCGCCGTCACCTTGCCGCTCAGCCGCTCCACGCGAAATCGCGTCGCGGCCATCCAGCGGGCGACGTTGCGCAGATGCTGGTCCGCCAGGATCTCGGTCGGCGCCATGATCGCGACCTGGAAGCCGTTCTCC
This sequence comes from Acidobacteriota bacterium, assembly GCA_040754955.1. GTDB lineage: Bacteria > Acidobacteriota > Vicinamibacteria > Vicinamibacterales > UBA2999 > JBFMCA01. The sequence continues at coordinate 1,186 of JBFMCA010000180.1, forward strand.
ATGGCGACGATGGCGGCGAGCAGCGCGACAATCGTCTTCCCGGCGCCAACGTCGCCCTGCAGCAGCCGCTGCATGGGCCAGCGCTTCTGCATGTCGGCCACAATCTCGGCGAGCGCCTGGCGCTGGCCCGCCGTCAGCCGGAATGGCAGCACGGCCCGCACCGCGGCGCGGACCCGATCGTCCACGCGCGCGACGAGCGCCTTGCGGACCTGCGCGTTCTCGTGGCGGCGAAGCGCGAGGCCCGCCTGGAACACGAAGAAGTCCTCGTAGATGACGCGGCGCTGCGCCGGCGTCGCAAACGCGTTGAGCGCGCCGATGTCGGTGCCCGGGCCTGGGAAATGCGTGTCCCGAAGCGCCTCGCGCCGCCCGGGCAGCGCGTCGCGAACGCGCAGCGCCTCCGGCACCGGGTCGAACAGGTCGGGCGGAATCAGCTGCAACGCCTGCCAGACGAAGCGGCGCTGCATGTTGGTCGTCACGCTCCCGGCGCGCTCGTAGATGGGCACGATGCGGCCCGTGTGCAGCGTGTCCGGCCCGCCGCCGTCGCCCTCGGCCTCCCCCTCACCCCCCGCGGCCGATCCCCGGAGCACTTCGAATTCGGGATCGGTGAGCTGCAGCCCCCGCGATCCCCAGTACTCAGCCCTGCCGAAGAGCACGATCCGCTGGTGCGGCCGGACGACGTCCTTCAGGAAGACCTGGTTGGGCCAGACGGCCCGTACCTGGCCGCTGCCATCCTGGATGAGCGCCGAGAAAATCCGGAAGCCCGGTCGCCGCGTCGGCGACAGGCTGGCGCTCAGCACCTCGCCTTCGATGGCCACGGTCTGCCCGGCCTTGATGGAGGCGATGGGCTGAAGCCGGCTGCGATCCTCGTAGCGAATCGGAAAGCGAAAGAGGAGGTCTTCGACGGTGAGGAGGCCCGCTCTCTTCAGATCCGCAGCCTTCCTCGGGCCGACGCCCTTCAGAAACTGCAGCGGCATCCGCAGCGGGTCGTCGGCCATCGCCGCCGATCTTAGCGCACGGTCGCTACTGCACCACGACGAGACGGCCCGTCGCGACTTCGAGGCGCTCGATCTCCGCCGGCAGGCGGAACCCGTTGACCAGGTCGATGCCCCGCGGATACTCGTCCGAGCGGCTGTAGTACGCGACGATCTCGTGCACGAATGCCGCCGGTACGGGCACGCCGCCCACGTCGGCCCGCTCGATGGCAAAGCGTGCCGTGCCCTCCGCCGTCGTCAGCAGGCCCGTCAGCGTCAGCGGCAGGCGGCCGGTCAGGTAGCTGCGCGGGTCGAGCAGGCTCCCGCTGCTGCGCGTGCGCCGCACCTCATCGAGATCGACCACCGCGCGCGCCGCCACCCGGCCCTGCCCGTGCAGTGTGACGAAGGCGTTGGTGACGCCGGCGGGCAGCACGTCCGGCCCGGCGTAGTGGAGGTAGGCGTTCAGCTCGTCCTGCGGCACCGTCGTCGCGCGCCGGGACCGCGCCGCGCCCTTGGGCGCGGCCGCCGCGGCCACGATTGCGGCAAGCTTCTGCTCGAACGCCGCCGCCTGCGCCTCGGTGAGGCCGCCAGGCCCCGGCTGGACGAGGAGGGCCGCGAGCAGCAGCCCGGCGAGCGTCATGCGGTCATTGTAGGCCCGGCGGCCGCCGCGGAGGCACGTTGGGCCGGTTGTTCTGCCGCGCCCGCAGCAGCAACTCGAGCTTCCGGCGCTCGAACTGCTCCTCGAAGAGCCGGAAGCGCGCCTGCTGGTAGACGTCCAGCACTTCGTCGATGGCGTTGTACGCCTTGCGCAGCTCCGCGGCCGTGCGCCCTTCGAGTTCCTGTAGCTGGTTCAGGCGGTCCTTGACCACCGACTCGTCGGCCAGGCGTCCCGCGCGTGGGTTGGTCATCCGCTGCAGCTCGCCGATGAGCCGCATCCGCTCGTCCTGCGTGCGACGCCGCGTCTCCTGCAGTCCCCGCAGCCGCGCCAGGAACTGCCCGTACTGCGCCTCGCTCAGCCCGAGCGCGTCCTGGGCCTGCATGATCATGTACGCGTCGAACAGCCGCTGCACCTCACGCGGCGACATGTCCTCCGGCGGATCGGGCGGCACGGCCGGCGCCTGTGCCAGCGTCGAAGCGGCGCCCAGCAGGACGGCCAGCAACACGGTCGCCATCGTCGTTCGCACGGTGTTCGTCCTCTCAGCTTTCCGGCCGGCCCAGCTCGGCCCGCAGCAGCCGCATGAGCTCGGCCTGCTCGGCCGTGTCGAGCACGCTGAACGCCCGCTCGGCCGCACCCGGCCCCGCCAGCAGCCCGGCCTCGCGCGCCTGCTCCAGGTTGATCGTCTCGGCGAGGTCCGCCACGAACTGCCAGGGCGCGTCGCCCGACCCGTCCGCGTCGTCGACACCCGCTTCCGCCACCGCGGCAGTTGCCGTCTGCGCCGCGTCCGGCGTCGGGTGTGGCAGCGCGTCCGCCAGCACGATGACCAGCACCGCCAGCGCCGCCATCGGGCCCAGCACCGACCAGCGGAGCCACACCGGCACCCACGACGTCGAGGGCGTCGCGTCGGCCTCAATCGCCTGGCGCACCCGCGCCGACAGATGGTCCCAGAACAAGGGCGACGGGTCGGGCACGTCAACCGACGCGGCCTCGCGCAGGATCGCCTTCAGGCGATCGACCTGGTCGCGGCACCCCGCGCACGCGCGGAGATGGGCCTCGCGTCCGGCCTCGAGGGTCCCCTCGGCGGCGTCGACGAGCTCATCCGGCTTGAGATGCGTCATGGCTCACGTCCCAGGATTCGCTCGAGGTTGCCCAGCGCATGAAAGAAGTTCGCCTTGACCGCGCCCACCGAGCTGCCCAGGATCTCGGCGATTTCCTGGTGTGACATCTCATGATACGCGCGGAGGATGACGGTGGCACGCTGCTTTCGCGGCAGCTCGGCAATGGCGCGCCGCACCGCGGCCGCCCGTTCCTCGCGTGCGAGAGCACGCGCCGGATCTTCCGCGCGGGTGTCCACCAGCGCGTGGCTCGGCTCGAGGGCCTCGATGGGGGGAGTTTTCAGGCTGACGCGGTTCAGGCACACGTTGACCGCGATGCGATACAGCCACGTGGACAGCTGCGCCTGCCCCTTGAAGTTCTTCAGCCCGCGCCACGCGCGGACGAATGCCTCCTGCGAGAGGTCGCTGGCATCCTCGTGGTTGGACACGAACCGGTAGCAGACCTGGTAGACCTGCCGGCGGTGGCGCTCGACGATGACGTCGAAGGCCTCGCGCTGGCCCGCCAGGCACGCGGCGACGAGATCGGCGTCCGTGAGTGCTGCCAGTCCCGACGGATCGGCGGGTGCCGCCGCGACGTCGCGCGGAATCACCGTGACTCTCCACCCGGGCGTCGTCGAGATCGCCGGGGACCAGGTGCGAAGGGCGGTGCCATCGGCCATGGGCGCGTTCCCCCTGTGCCTGGATTGGACCGTGGGGAGGCCGCGAAGGTCACATCGAGCCCCTGATGATAGACCAGATTGACTTTCGCCTGGCGTTTCGCTTACGCTTCGATGACGAAAGCGAAGGTTCGGCGGAATCAGACGGCGAGCTCAGGAGGTCAACGTGCAGCCGCTCACCAAACGCCAGCGGGAGATTCTCGATTACCTCAACGAGTTCATCCAGCAGCACGGCTACGCACCCAGCCTGGAGGAGATCGGCAAGCGGTTCAGCCTCTCGTCGCTCGCGACGGTGCACAAGCATCTCACCAACCTGCAGGAGAAGGGGTTCATCCGCCGGTCGTGGAACCGCAGCCGCTCCGTCGAGCTCCTGCCGAGCCGCACCGGCGGGCGCGCGGTCGAGTTGCCCCTGTCCGGCTACGTCGCCGCCGGCATGCCCATCGAGGCGGTGGCCGGCAACGAGACGATCTCCGTGCCCGAATCGCTGGTCAGCGGCCGCCGCGACACCTACGTGCTGCGTGTCCGCGGCGATTCGATGATTGACGAGCAGATTCGCGACGGCGACTGGGTCATCGTCGAGAACCGCCAGTCGGTGGACAACGGCGAGATGGTCATCGCCCTCGTCGGGGGCTCGGACGCGACGCTGAAGAAGTTCTACAAGGAGAACGGCCGCGTGCGGCTCCAGCCCGCCAACCAGTCGATGCCGCCGATCGTGCTCGATCCCGACACGGTGCAAATCCAGGGCGTCGTCGTCGGCGTGATGCGCAAGTACTGATGCGAGCGTCCGGGGCGCGCCCCGCGCGCCCCTGACGCCCCCCCTCACCCCA
>JBFMCA010000181.1:0-5408 GCA_040754955.1 Acidobacteriota bacterium
GCGTACGACCCTTCGCCACGCTCGTACGCCAACACCGCCCGCTTCCGGAGCGCCACGTCATATGGATTCGGCATGACGCTATTCAAGTACACTTCGGTCGGCTACTCAACTGGGAACCGGGATTAGGTGCAGGAAGTCTTCGAACGGCTGCAGCAGCTTTCTGGGTAAGGGCTGTATCTTCGTTTGCATCAACACTCAGTCATCCCTTCCACTGGCCGCATAACGCCCGGCGGTCAGCCGCGAGCCACGCGGGTACGCTTGGGCGCCTTGGCACTCTTTCGAGCGCGGCTCGTCGGCTGCACTGCCTTGTTAGACCGCACGCCAGGCGTGCGAGACGCTCTCCACTCCCGAGCGACCCGATCGGCCAGGAACACCTTGAGCAGCGACTGATACGGCACGTCTTGCTTGTTCGCGAGTGCCTTCAGATCGGCGAGCAGGCCCGCGGGAAGCCGGAGCGAGATGGTCTCGGTCGACGGCTTCAGATTGGGGAAACGGGCAGGCTGGGCCGCCGACCAGTCGACGTACTCGGTCGTGTCGTGCGTCTCCCAGAACCGCCGCTCGTCCGCCTCACTGTTGAAGGTCGGGATCGGCTTCGCGCTGCGCTTGGACTTGGCCATAGATCTTTCGCTCCGGCTTGCTCATCGCACGTGCCGAAATGACGCGGACCTTGGTGCCGCGAATCGTGAAGACCACGGTCAGCAGCCGGCCCACATCGGTCTGACCGAGCGCAATGTAGCGGGGCTCGGCCCCGGCGTGCTTGTGGCTCGCGTTGACGACCAGCGGCGTGTTCAACAGCGCCTGCTCGGCCTCGGCTTGCTGGACCTCGTGGCGGAACCAGTTCTTCGCCGAGTTGCCCTCGTCCCAATCGAAGCCGTCGAGACCGGCGGCCACGTCATCGAGCGCACCCATGGTCGATGTATATGACTATACCATACCACTCAGGTTGGTGTTCGTGCGGTCTAACTAGTAAGTAGACTGCGAAGCCCCTCTCGTTCCACCCCGCATTGGCTGCGAGTCTAGCAGTGAATGTCGTGAAGCGAATTGGGGATTCAACTAGGTCCAACCCACGTCGGTGGGAGCACCTACGAGCCGCGCGACGGCTGGAATGGTGGCGGCATTAGCTGCAAGACTGGTCAGCCTAACACCGGCGCGAGGGGTTGTCGCGAAACGAGACAGGCAGAATCTGCCAGGTCCAGAACGGCACAGTACGCAGAAAGTGCCGTCCGGGTCAGGCGCGGCGCGCGGTCCACATCTTCGCGAGGCACCAGGCGGCGCCGAGCCATAGCAGCGCCACGGCGAGGCAGGCCGCGAGCGACCCCTGCATGGAGAAGGAGTTGGTGGCCCCGGCAAGCGCCGACGGGACGATGTCCTTGGTGTTGTTCACCGCCGCATGGAACAGCATCACCGGCAGGAGGCTCCCGCCCGTCCGCCAGTGGAGCCAGGCCATGGTGGCCGAGAGAGCCGTGACCTGCCGCAGATACAGCGGAAACGACGGTCCGAAAGTGTCACTGGCCGGCGTGAAGAAGATGGCCAGATGCCAGGACGCCCAGACGACGCCGATGATGAGGCTGGCGGGCCCGAACCCGACGCGCGCCGCCAGTCCTGGCAACGCGTAGCCCCGCCAGCCGATCTCTTCCCCCGCCTGCGCGGGCGTGGACACGACCAGCGCGCGGCCACGGGCGCGCGCGTCATCTGACCCAGCAGCGCGCCGACGCCGGCACGGCCCTCCGCCGCCGCCGTCAGCGCCAGCGCCACCATCGCAGGCGCGACGACCCCGGCAACGAACACCGCCCCGCTCGACACCGCCGACGCGGGGGCCCAGAGGCTCCAGCTCGCAAGGCAGGTGATCACGAACAACGTCAGGACGCGGGTCACGACGGGGCCCCCGAATCGCGCCACGGCGTCAGCCGCGGCCGCCAGCGCGCGACGTTCGCGCAGTACCGCTCGTACGCCTCGCCGTAGGTACGGCGGAGCGTGGGCTCCTCGTAGAGCAGCACGAAGAGGTGAGAGGCCAACCATACCACCCCGGCATAGGCCAGAAGCGGCGCGCTGCCAAGGAGCAGCGCCTGCCCGAGAACGACTGTCACCACGGACACGTACATGGGGTTCCGCACGAACCGGTACAGGCCAGAGACCACCAGCCGCTCGGTGGGAGCAATCGGCGCGGGCGTGCCGCGCCCCTCGAAGGCAAAGCGCGCGAAGCACTCGGCGAGCGCGGCGACGCCAATGGCCATCAGCACGCCGCCGATGGTCCGCTCGAAGGGCGCGCCGACGAGCGGGTCGTCCATGCGCCACCGGGTCATGCGATACGGCACCCAGCCGGCAATGACGCCCGGGGCGCCGGCAAAGAACAGCGCGGCGCCGGCGATGAGCCCGACGCCCGCGCGCGCCACCGCGACGGTGACCAGCGCCGCGAGGAGCCCCAACGGACCGCTGGTCGTCGCGATGGCGTCGTTCATCGGCGACAGCAGCGGCGGCGCGATGCCCGCCAGCACGCCCCACACGGCCGCGCGCCACGGCGGCACCTCCGCCACCGTGCGGCGCCGCTCGACCAACGCCAGCATCGCCGCAAAGATGGCGCCGCACAGCAGCCCCATGCCGCCGATGATGCGGGCCGCATCGAGCGGGCCCTCGCCCTCGTCGATGCTGTCAGGGTCCGCGACGCCGATCACCGACACGATGACGATGGCGAGCACGACCCACACGACGCCCCAGGTGAGGACGATGCCGGCGGCAGTGCGCAGGCGGGCGAGCACGATCGTGAGTCCCGTCGGTCGTTACCGGGACGACGGAAGCCTGAGCGCGACGAGCGATCCGGGATGGGAGGGGCTCCCGATCTGCACCACGATGTGCTGCCGGCCCTGGTGCATGTAGCCCATCATGCCGTACTGCCCCGGCGCCGGCAGCTTCACGGTGCCAAGACGCTGCCCCGTCTTCTTGTCCACGGCGTAGAGCACCGGGTCGCCGCCCGGCGCCGTGATGAGCAGCGTCTTCGTCGGCATCATCACCGCGTGCACGGTCTGCCCGGTCGGCGGAATGTCGAGCCCCTTGAGCGCGGGATGCTCCTTCACAAACGCCGGCGTGTCGCCGTTCGGGATCTCCCAGAGGAACTCGCCCGTCGCCATGTCGATGGCGATGATGCGGCTGTAGGGCGGCTTCCAGATGGGCAGGCCCTGCGGGCCCCGCAGGTCGCCGCGGTTGGCCACCACCCACCGCGCCACGGTGCGGCCCGTCGTCATGGGGCTGTCTGGCTTGTCCATCTGCTCGCCCGGCACCATGTTCTCCGACCGGCACAGGCGCTGCGTGGTCACGAAGAGCACGCCGGTCTCAGGATCGGCCACCGTGGGCCCGTTGATGTTGCTCGCGCCGGCCGGGCAGCTCACGAACGAGCGGAGCCCCGAGGGATGCCCGACCTGAATGGGCGGATTGAAGAGCGGGCCCGTCTTGTAGTGCTTGAGGATCTCGAGCGCTTCCTTCCTCAGCTCCGGCGTGAAGTCGATGAGCGTTTCCTCGTTGAGCTCCTGGATCTCCAGCGGCTTGGGCTTCGTCGGAAACGGCTGGGTCTTCGCGAGGATCTCGCCGGGCAGATCCGACGCCGCCACGGGCCGATCCTCGATGGGCCAGATGGGCGCGCCGGTCTCGCGGTTGAAGACGTAGGCGAAGCCCTGCTTGGTGGTCTCGACCACGATGGGCGTGCGGCGGCCGCTGATGGTCACGTCCATCAGCACCGGCGCATTGGGATTGTCGAAGTTCCAGATGTCGTGCCGCACCATCTGGAAGTGCCACACGCGCCTGCCGGTCTTGACGTCGAGCGCGAGCAGGCTCGTGCCGAACAGGTTGTCGCCCGGGCGGAAGCCGCCATAGAAGTCGATGGTGGGCGGGTTGGTGGGGATGTAGACGAGGCCGCGCGCCGGGTCGGCCGACATCGGCGCCCACGACGACACATCGCCGGTGCGCTTCCACGCGTCGTTCTTCCACGTCTCGTGCCCGAACTCGCCGGGCCGCGGGATGACGTGGAACTTCCACATCGGCTTCCCCGTGCGCGCGTCGTAGGCGAGGATGTCGCCCGGGATGTTCTCCTGGCGCGTCTGGTAGTAGCCCTGCTCGTGCACGTTGCCGACGACGACGACGCCGTTCACCACGATGGGCGGCGACGAGGTGGAGAGATTGCCGAGATCGCGCGGGATGCCGTGATTCGGATCGTAGGTGTAGCCGGAGGTGAGCCACGGCTCCCAGTCCTTCACCAGGTCCGGGAGCATGTCGACGACGCCCGATTTCGGAAAGCCCGGCAGCGGCACCGGCGTGCCCCAGTTCTCGAGGTGCAGGCCGGTCTTGGCGTCGAGCGCGTGCAGGAAGAAGGCGGGCGAGGTGTAGAAGATCACCTGGCGCCCGTCCACCTCGGCATAGGCGACGCCCTTGCCGTAGTTGTTGCGCATGCCCCGCGCGTAGCGCGTGGTGTGCGGCTCGCGGTAGGTCCAGATGGTCTCGCCCGTGCCCGGATCGATGGCGGCCACCGTGCGGCGCTGGCCGGCGACGGTGTACAGCAGCCCGTCCACGTAGAGGGGCGTGGACCTGAAGATCGGATCGACGGCGGGGCCGAAGTTGTCGCCGCGCCACACCCACGCGATTTCGAGCCGCTCGAAGTTGGCTGCCGTGATCTGGTCGAGCGGCGAGTAGCGCGTGTGCGCGACGTCGCCGCCGATGTAGCGCCACTCGCCGGGCGGCGTGTCCTGCTGCTCGGCGCGCGTGCCGGGGGCGCCGGCGAGAAGCGGCAGGGTGAGCGCGGCGAGGGCGGCGAATCGGCGCATGGCGGACTCCCTGGTCGGGCCGGCGCTGGGGCGCTTCGGTCAGGACGCGAACCCGCGCCACGCAGGTCATGCCCGCCCGAGCGCTAGCAGAAATCACACCATCGCGAGGCCGCGGCGCCGGCGGACCCTACGATACCCGGACCGCACCTGGCAATCCAGCCACATCCGGCCATCCGTCGCCCACCAGGGGCGGCAGGTCAGCCAGGCCTCCGCCCACGCGCTCCGACCCGCGCGCCGCCGGGCGGGTTACCACTCGAACCACCAGATGGGAAGGATCGACGCGAGAAAGAGCGCGAGCTGGATGGCCAGGACCTTGACGGCGGCTCGGGGCTGGCCTGGCAGCCAGGTGATGGCGAAGTAGCCGACGATGGGGAGCTGGCCGGCCATGAGGAGCTGCCAGAGATGCGCGGCTGTGCCCTCGTCGGCCTGGCGCGCGGCGCCGTAGAGGGCGAGGTAGCCGCCTACGACGGCGAGGGCCACGAGCGACATGGCCATGGGCGCGAGGGCGCTGGGCTTGCGGAGCAGCGAGTCGTGCACGGGGACACCTCCCGCGCCGGAGTATCTCAAAAGTTCTTTGCAATGTAAAGCCGCATCCGCGCC
>JBFMCA010000182.1:0-5374 GCA_040754955.1 Acidobacteriota bacterium
GCCCCACCCGGTCCGGGCCCCATGCGGAGCATCATCATGCCCCCGCCCATGCCGCCGCGCTGGTTGCTCTCCTCCCACGCGCGGTCGCCATTGAGCGTGACGATGCGCTCGATGGACGGGCCGTTGGTCATGCCGCCCATGGACAACTCCTCGAGGCGGCGCATCCTGCCGTCGACGGTCGCGATGATCTCGAGCGTGCCGTCGAGCTCGCGCGGCCCCAACAGCCGCCGGTACGAGCCCTCGGCGCTGAATGCCTGCACCGTGTCGAGACGATCGCCGCCGAGCGCCTGCCGCACCTTCGCGACGATGTCGGCCACCTGCTGCGCGGCCTCGAGCGGGGTCACGGCAACACGGTCGATCTCGAATGTCGAGGTCAGCGCCAGGATGGCGGCGACCACAATGGCCTGTCTCATGCGTGTGTCCTCCAGTCTCACGATCGATTAATACGCAGGTCGGGGCGGGTTGGACGTAAAGGGTGGGCAAAGACCTTGTTAAGGATGTTAAATGCCGCATTCACGGGCACTTGCGCCGGATTTCGCGTGCTAGACTCGCCTCGTGACCATGGGCCGCCGCATCCCGTTTCCGGGCCTGACGGCACTGGCCGTCGCGGTGCTGCTGCTGCTGCCCGCGCTGGCGTGGCTGCAGTACTCGTGGCTCAACCAGATTGCGGAAGCCGACCGCGAGCGGCGGCAGCGCACGCTCGAGACGGCGGCCCAGCAGCTTGCGCACGAGCTCGAAGCGGAACTGGCGCGCGCGTTCTTCAGTCTCCAGATCGACCCGTCGATCGTCGAGTCGCAGGCGTGGAGCGCGTACGCGCAGCGCTACGAGTCGTGGGCCGGCGGCGCGGTGCACGCGGGGATTGTCGAGCACGTCTTCCTGGCGGCCGCCGACGAGCACGGGGGCCCGGGCACCGACCTGCCGCTGCTCCGTGTGTGGCGGCCCGAGCGCGACACGTTCGAGGAAGTGCCGTGGCCGGCGGACCTCGAGCCCGTTCGCGCGCGGTTCATCCAGCAGGTGACTCACGTCGAGGTCCGCGGGGGCGCGGGTGAAGCGCGCACCGAGCGGATCATGATGCCGCCGGTGACGCTCGGCGACAGCCGGACGCTGGTGGCGCCCATCATGCGCGTGCGCGTCGCCGAGGGCGGCGAACCAGGGCGGCGCCCGGGACCCGCGGACGTCCGGTTTCTGGGCTTCACGTTAATCCGGCTGGACCTCGACGCCGTGAAGCAGACGCTGCTGCCGGATCTCGTCGTGCGGCATTTCGACGCGCGCGGCGACAACGCCGAGTTCCGCGTGGCCATCGTCGAGCGCGGGCGGCCCGACGCGGTGGTGTACGAGTCCGAGCCGGGCGCGGCCGCCACGGCCTCGGCCTCGCCCGATGCCGAAGCGCCGCTCCTCTCGACGCGGAACAACGCTCTCTTCTTCGTCCGCGGCGCGGGTGGCGCACGGCGCGGCGAGCGCCGACCGCCGCCGCCCCCCCAGCCCGGCGGCGCGGCGACCCCGGGCGGCGATCGCGTCATGGTCGGCGTCGTCGAGCGTGGCGGCCGGCCCGACAATGGGTTCCAGGCCCGCATGTTCGACGCGGGCGACGCGCGCTGGCGGCTCGTCGTCAAGCACCGGGCGGGATCGCTCGAAGCGGCGGTCGCAGCGGCCCGACTGCGGAGCCTCGGGCTGAGCTCCGGCATCCTCGCGCTGCTGGGCGCAGCCATCGGGCTCATCGTCGTGTCGGCGCGGCGGGCCGGACAGCTGGCGGCACAGCAGGTGGAGTTCGTCGCGGCCGTGTCGCACGAGCTGCGAACGCCTGTCTCGGTCATCGGCGCGGCGGCCGGAAACCTGGCCGACGGCATCGTGGGCGACCCGGCTCGGGTGCGCACCTACGGCGCGACCATCCAGGCGGAGGCGCGGCGGCTGGGAGAAACGGTCGAGCGTGTCCTCCAGCTCGCGGGCATCATGGCCGGGCGGCGCACGGCGCCAGAGACATTGGCCGTGTCGAGCCTGGTCGACGACGCGCTTGCCGCCTGCCGGGCGGAGATCGACGGGGCCGGCGTCGCGGTGGAGCGCGCAGTGCCCGCGGATCTGCCGCCGATCGCCGGCGACGGCGCGGCGCTCCGATCGGCGCTGCAGAACCTCGTCAGCAACGCCATCAAGTACGGCGGCGAGGCGCGGTGGCTGCGTGTGTCGGCGCGGGCCGACGCTCCGGGAGGGCGCGCGCGGACGGTCGAGATCGCGGTCGAGGACCACGGCATCGGCATTGCCGCCGACGACAAGCGGCACATCTTCGAGCCCTTCTACCGCGGCAAGGAGGCCGTGGCCCGCCAGATTCAGGGCAGCGGCCTCGGCCTGAATCTGGTGCACCGCATCGCCCAGGCACACGGTGGGAGCGTCGCCGTGGTCAGCGAGCCTGGACGCGGCAGCACCTTCACGCTGCGGCTGCCGGCCGCTGAGGGCGCCCCGGTCGTCGACGTGGCCGACGCGGCGCGCTTTGCCGTCGAGCCCGGCGGCCAGGGCGTGAGCCCCGGCCGCGGCTGAGCGACTGCCGGGCCACCGGACGGCCGCATGCCCACGCGCATCCTGCTGGTCGAAGACGAACCCGGCCTGAGGCTCGTGGTCAGCGACCGCCTCACCGCCGAGGGCTATCACGTCGAGACGGCGGCGGACGGCGACACGGCTGTCCGGCGCGCGGCGGGCGAACCATTCGACGTCATCCTGCTCGACGTCATGCTGCCGGGGCGCGACGGCTTCGACGTCGCGCGGACGCTCCGGCAGCAGGGCGTCCAGACCCCCATCCTGATGCTTACGGCCCGCGCGCAGGTCGTGGATCGCGTCGTGGGCCTGCGCATCGGCGCCGACGACTACCTGACCAAGCCCTTCGAGATGATCGAGCTCGTGGCCCGTATCGAGGCGCTGCTCCGCCGCGCGCCGGCGGGCAGCGGCGTGACGCTCGAGCGCTACCAGTTTGGCGACGTCGTCGTCGACGCACGGCGCGCCGAGGTGACGCGGAATGGACAGGTGGTGGAACTGTCCGCCAAGGAGTTCCACCTGCTCCGCTACTTCATCGAGCACCGCGGCGCGACGATCTCGCGCGACGAATTGCTGCACGAGGTGTGGGGCTACCAGTCGACCCCGTCCACGCGCACCGTCGACGTCCACGTGGCGTGGCTCCGGCAGAAGCTCGAGCCGAACCCCAAGACCCCGCAGTTTATCCTCACCGTCCACGGCCTCGGCTACAAGTTCGCCGGCTGACTTGAAAAGGTGCCAGGCACCTTTTGGGGGGGTGGCAACAAATGGTGAGGTTGTGCATTTTCTGCGGATCGAGTCCGGGGGCAAACCCGGCGTATGCCGCGGCAGCCAGGGCCATCGGGCGCGAGCTGGCGGCGCGGGGCATCGGCCTCGTCTACGGCGGCGGCAACGTCGGGCTGATGGGGGTGGTCGCGAACGCGGTGCTGGCAGGCGGCGGCGAAGCCATCGGCGTCATCCCGCGCGCGCTCGAAGCGCGCGAGATCGCGCACCGCGGGCTGACCTCGCTGCACGTCGTGGACTCGATGCACGCGCGCAAGGCGCTCATGGCCGATCTCGCCGACGGCTTCATCGCGCTGCCCGGCGGCGCCGGCACCTTCGAGGAGTTCTTCGAGGCGGTCACCTGGACACAGCTCGGCCTCCACAAGAAGCCGTGCGGCCTGCTCAACGTGGCCGGCTTCTACGACCCGCTCGTCCGGTTCCTCGACCACGCGACGGCCGAGCGGTTCCTCAGGCCGGCACACCGCGCGATCATCGTGCATGACGACGATCCGGGCCGGCTCATCGATCGGCTGTGCACGCTGGAGCTGCCGGACACGCCGAAGTGGATTGGACGGGGGGAGACATAGCGGGTTTCGGGCGTCAGGCTTCGGACTCTGGACTCTTGACACCCACGGCTTCTACAAAGTAGAACTATCACTCTATTTTGTAGAAGCGAGGTGGGTATGCGCTGGGTGTGGTACGCGCTTGCGGGCGTGGGTGGGCTGCTGGTCGTGGCCGTCATCGTCCTGCTCGTCCTGGGCCGCGCCGGCGCCCGGATGACGGCGACGCTCGAGATCAACCGTCCGCCCGAGCAGGTCTTTCCGTGGCTGACCGAGCCGGCACGGCTCACGCGCTGGGTGAGCTGGCTGCAGGACGTGCGCGACGAGTCGCCGGGCGTCACCGGGGTCGGCCAGCGCGCGCGCTGGATGATGGACGACCCCAACATGAACCAGATCGTCGAGCTGGTGGTCACCACCCGGCGGCAGGAGCCCAACCGGCTTCTCGAAGCGTCGGTCAGCTCGCCCGTCGGCTTCGATGGCACCGTGACGTACGCGCTCGTCGACCTCGGCGGCCGCACGCGTCTGGAGCACTCCTCCGACTACAGGTTCCACCAGTGGTTCGCGCGTCTGATGACGCCGGTCATCATGCCGTCGGCCGAAAAGAAGCTCGAGGGCGACCTGGCGCGGCTGAAGGCGCTCATCGAGGCGGAGTAGGGAGCAGGTGGCCAAGGGCGACTTCCTCGGCGAGTTCGAGCAGCTCGTGCTGCTGGCGCTCCTCCGGCTGGGCGAGGACGCGTACGGGATGGCAGTGCGGCGCGAGATTGCCGACCGCGCCGGGCGGGATGTCGCCATCGGCGCCGTGTACGCCACGCTCGACCGCCTGGAGCAGAAAGGGCTGGTTCGCTCGTGGACCGCGGCGGCCACCGACGATCGGGCCGGACGGCCCCGCCGGTGCTTTAGAATCACCGGTGAAGGCGGACGGGCCCTCGACCGGTCGCAGCGGGCGCTGCGGCAGATGCTCGAGGGCCTCCCCGCCCGGTGGAATCCCGCGCGATGACACGACCGCCAGCCTTCGCGTTGTGGCTGCTCGAGCAGGGCCTGCCGGCCCGCGATCGGGACGCCATTGTCGGCGACCTCTGTGAGGAGTACTCGGCGCACGCCGCGCCGGCGCTCGGTTCTCGGCGCGCGCGCGCCTGGTTCTGGCGGCAGGTGATGACCTCTGTGGTGTTCCAGATCGTGCGCGCGTGGGAACGCGCCTCGACGCCGCGCGCCTCGGCCGCGCTGGCCACGTCGGCCGCGCTGGCGCTGGCGCCGGGCGCGGCGCTCCTGTGGCTCCGCGCCTACGTTCTGTTTCACGTGCCGCTGCGGGCCGATGCGACGCCGTCGACGGCGTTCGCGGCGGTCCTCATCGTGCTGCTGGTCGCCAGCACCGCGGCGGCCCTGCGCCTCGGCATCGCGATGCTGGACGCTAGCAGGGTGCTGAAAAAGTGACTCGCGGGGGATCGACAGATCGATTCCGCCGTACTACCATGCTCGCACCAACTCTGAAAGGAGCCTGCGAGTGCGCGGACCCGACGAACAGACCCACGACATGT
>JBFMCA010000183.1:0-5263 GCA_040754955.1 Acidobacteriota bacterium
CGCCGCCACCCCCCCCACCGCCGCCGAAGTTGCCGCCGCCGAAGTTGAAGTAGTCCTGCCCTTCGAGGAAGAACTCGCGCTTCTCGGGAAAGAAGAGGCTGAAGCGGGTGAGGTTCACCTGCGCCTCGTCGTCTTCCACCTGCGCGAAGTCGGTGTTGTAGGTGAAGTCCGTGACCAGCGACTGCGTGATGCCCCACTTCACGTCGACGCCGACGTCGCCGTTGACGTCGTTGGAGACGGGTGGGCTGGCCGTGCGGTTGGTGATCGTCGAGCCGAGGACATACGGCTTGATGTCGAGATTGCGGAGCTTCGACGGGGTCTCGATGCCCACGAGCGTGGCGCCCGATGACACCTTCGTCATGCCTCGACGGCCGTACGACTGCGGAATGGGCGTGAGGAACGAGCTTTCGTTCTTCCAGCGCACGAGGCGCCGGAAGTTGATACCCCACAGCCCGCCGCCCTCCTTGAACCGCATCGACCGGAACGGAAAGCGGAACTCCGCCGTCCAGCCGCCGTCGAACTGCGCCGTGCGCACGTCCCACACGCCGTTCCAGTTGGGGTTCGGCTGCTCGTTCGTCATCTGCGCGTCGCCCTGGCCGCCGAGCTGGTTCGCATAGAACGCGTACCCGTTGCGCCGGTCGTAGAACGTGTCGAACATCACGCCGATGTGGTCGTTGCTGTAGAGGTTGAACGAGTCGCGCCGCATCTCGCTCGCCACGCGGCGGCGGGGCTCCGTCTCCCACATCCGCGCCGAGACGTAGATGTTGTTCGCGTCGTAGAACACCCAGACGTCGGTCTTCTCGGTGGCCGGGCGGCCCTCGAAGGGCTCCTGCTGGATGAAGTCGCTGACCGGCTTGATCGTCGAGTAGAACAGCTCGTCGAGCGCGCCGTCGAAGACCATCGGCGACGGCAGGCGGATGGCCAGCATCGTCACGCCGCCGCGCTCGTCGCGCGTCACCACCTCGGGCAGCGCGGGGGCCGGCGGGCCGTCGATGCGGTCGCTGCCGTTCTGCCGGGCCCAGGTGGGCGCGGCTGCCGCGGCCACGAGCACGAGGCTCGCGATGAGTCGACACATGCGACGGGAATTATAGGTGGCGGCGGGAGGCTCCATGGCGTGCCAGACAAAAAGTTACGTGCCGGCCGGATCGGCTGCGGGCGGAGCCGCGTCCGCCGCCGCCGCCCGCGCCGCAAGCCGACGCCAGTGCACGAGCGACACGACGGCGTTCACCCAGAACGCGACATACAGCGCCGAGGTCAGCGTGAGCCCGCGCGACGCGTACAGCGGCACCGCGATGGTGTTCACGAGCAGCCAGCACCACCAGTTCTCGACGCGGCGCGCCACGAGGAGGAGCTGCCCCAGCACGCTGAAGGCGAGGATGATCGAGTCGAGGAACGGCGCGTAGGCGTCGGTGAACCGGTGCAGCAGCCACCCGTAGCCGGCGGCCACTGCGGCGCCCGAGAGACCCAGCAGCACCGTCAGCCCCGCGGGCGAGTGGCGCACCGGCAGGGCGCTCCCGTGCTGGCCGTGCAGCCACCGCCACCACCCGGCCGCGCTCGCGCCGATGAAGAACACCTGCAGCGTCACGTCCGCGTAGAGCCTGGCCTCGTAGAACACGTACGCGAACAGCGCGCAGCCGACGATGCTCGTCCACCAGGTGTGGACGTTGTTGCGCCCGGCAAGGAAGATGGCCGCGGCGACGAGGATGTTGGCTGCGATCTCGAAGGGGTTCGCCACGTCGGGGTTTGTCAGCAACCGCGCACTGAGCGTACCATGGTCCTCCCCGTGGGGTTCGACCTCCTCCTCGGCGCCGCCGCGCTCGTCGCCGGCATTGTCGCCGCCTTCACCGGATTCGGCATCGGCAGCATCCTGACGCCCCTGCTGGCCCTGCAGGTGGATGCCCGCCTCGCGGTCGCCGCCATCTCCATCCCGCATTTCGTCGGCACCGCCATGCGGTTCCTGATGCTCCGCGGCCACGTCGACCGGCACGTGCTCTGGAGCTTCGGGCTCACGAGCGCCGCCGGCGGGCTCACCGGCGCCCTGCTCCAGGTGCGCGTCGGTAACGCCACGCTTCTCGTCATCTTCGGGTCGCTGCTCGTGTTCGTCGCGGTCAGCGAGTTCAGCGGGCTGGCGGGACGGATGCGCTTCCGCGGTCTCGGCGCCTGGCTGGCGGGCGCCGCGTCGGGCCTGCTCGGGGGCCTCGTCGGCAGCCAGGGCAGCATCCGGTCGGCGGCGCTGCTCGGCCTCCCCCTGCAGCGCGAGGCCTTCGTCGCCACGGCCACGGCGACGGGCCTCCTCGTCGACGCCGCGCGGATGCCCGTGTACCTCTGGGCGCAGGGCGGCGCCGTGGCGGCGCTGGGACCCTCGCTCGTCATCGCCACCGTCGGCGTGGTCGCAGGCACGTGGCTGGGTGGCCGGCTGCTCCCCTTCATCCCCCACGCGCTCTTCCGCCGCCTCGTCGCCGCCCTGGTCGGCGCGCTCGGCATCGTCATGCTCTGGCGGGCGCTCGGCATGTGAGGCTGGAGAATTTCAGCTTGGAGATGCGCAGTCTCACATCTAGGATCCGGGATCTCACATGGACCTGACACGACGCTCCTTCCTCCGAACAGCCTCTGCGACGCTCGGGGCGACGTCGCTCGCGGAGCTCGTGCCGCGCGCCGACGCGGCCGCGCGCGCGCCGGAGGTGTGGCTCCAGCGCACCGTCCGGCCCGTCGTCATCTCCGACGTCTCCGGGTGGGAGTTCCGGAACGGCGGGCCCGACAACGCCGTGGAGCGCGCGTTCCGCCTCATCGCCGAGGGACACGACGTGCTCGACGCGCTCATCGCGGGCGTGAACATTCCCGAGCTCGACCCGCTCGAGACCGGCATCGGCTACGGCGCGCTGCCGAATGCCGACGGCGTCATCCAGCTCGACGCGTCGTGCATGCACGGACCCACCAGGCGCGCGGGCGCCGTGGCCTGCCTCGAAGGCGTCAAGACGCCGTCGCTCGTCGCCAGAGCCGTGATGGACCTCACAGACCATCACCTGCTGGCGGGCGCCGGCGCGCAGCAGTTTGCGCGCGCCGTCGGGTTCGACGTCGAAGACGATCTGAACACGCCGAACTCGCGCCGGCTGTGGCTCGAGTGGAAGCGGCGCGTCGATCCGACCCGGTGGCTCGACCCGGCCGGCGACGGCCGGAAGCCGCCGCCCCGGCACGAGAGAGACCCCGGCGAGGTGGACTCGTGGGCACGTGCATTCGAGGCGGGGTGGTCGATGGTCCGCGACGGCCTCATCCGAGAGGGGAGCTTCTGGGGCACGATCAACTGTGACGGTATCGGCCCGAACGGCGACCTGTGCGGCGTCACCACGACGAGCGGCCTGGCCTGGAAGATCCCCGGGCGCACGGGCGACTCGCCCATTCTGGGCGCGGGCCTGTACGTCGACAACGAGGTGGGCGCTGCCGGCTCCACCGGGCGCGGCGAGGCGAACCTCTACAACCTCTCGTCGTTTCTCATCGTCGAGTCGATGCGGCGCGGGATGTCGCCGAAGGACGCCGGCATGGAAGCGCTCCGCCGGATACGCGCCAACACCGTCGAGCGGCGTCTGCTGAACGCGAAGGGGAATCCCAACTTCAACATCCGCTTCTTCGTGCTGAACAAGCGCGGCGAGTACGCCGGCGTGTCGATGTATCGCGCCGGCGAAACGAAGTTCGCCGTCTGCACCGAGAACGGGGCCGAGACGCTCGACCTCGAGCCGCTGCTGCCGGGGACGCCCGACGAATGAGGCGCGCCGTCCCGTGACGCGGCGCGAGTGGCTGGCGGCCGTGCTGACGGCGGGCCTGGTGCCGCGCAACGGTTGCGGGGACTGGTGGACGCCGCGCGTGGAAGGGCGCGCGGAGGTTCAGCGCGGTGAGGATCTGACCGCGCTCGCCGCGAGGGACATCGCCGCCCGGGTGACGAGCGGGAGCCTCTCGCCGGTGGACGTCGTGGAGGCGTTCCTGCGCCGCATCGAACGCCTGAATCCGGAGATCAACGCCTACGTGACCGTGACGCCGGACCGTGCGCGCGCCCAGGCGCGGCGGCTGGCCGCGGATGTGGCGTCGCCTGGCCGGGCGGGGCTCCTCGCCGGCGTGCCCGTCGCGCACAAGGACCTCTTCGAGACCGCGGGCGTTCTGACGACGGGCGGCTCGCGGCTGTTCGCCGACCATGTGCCGGCGCGCAGCGCGACGATCGTGGACCGGCTTGAGGCAGCAGGCGCCGTGACGCTGGGCAAGACCAACACGCACGAGCTGGGCGGTGGCGTCACCACCATCAACCCCTTGTACGGCGCGACACGCAATCCGCGAGACCGCGCGCGCATCGCCGGCGGCTCGAGCGGCGGGTCGGCGACGGCCGTGGCCGCCGGCCTGGCCGTGGCGGCGACGGGCAGCGACACCGGCGGCAGCATTCGCATCCCCGCGGCGCTGTGCGGTGTCGTCGGCTTCAAACCCACTCATGGGCTGCTGAGCACGGCCGGTCTGCTCGGCGCGTCGCCGACCTTCGATCACGCCGGCTTCCTGGCGCGGAGCGTCGACGATGTGGGGCGGCTGATGCGCGCCACGGTGGGCGTGGACGCCGGCGACCCGTCGACGGTGCCGCCGCCGGCTGGCCTGGCGACCGACGCGCTGGTGGTCAACGGGCCGTCCCTCCGTGGCGTGCGCATCGGCGTGCCGAGACGGTTCTTCTTCGAGGGTCTCGACGAAACCGTCGCGACGGCCACCGAAGACGCCGTGGCGTGTCTTGCCGCCGCGGGCGCCGCCGTGCGCGAGGTCGACGCGCCGGTGGACGAAGGCACGATGGGGCGCGTCTTCGACCCCAACGTCGTTGCTGAGATTCGCGCGACGTACGCGGAGGTCTGGCGGAGCCGACCGGACGCGTTCTCGCCGGCCTTCCGGGCGGTGTTCGATGGGCCGTTGCCGTCCGCCATGGAGCTGGCGGCCGCCCACCGGGCCCGCCGGGCGTTTCAGACGGCGATGACGCGGTTGTTTGACGAGGTCGACCTCCTGGCGACGCCGACGGTCCCGGTCGTCGCCCCGCCGCTGGCCGGCCCCGTGAACGGGCTGCTGATGCTCCGCAACACCTGGCCGTTCAACGCCGCCCGGATGCCTGCGCTGACCGTGCCCTGCGGCCCTGCAGACGTCCTCCCCGTCGGCCTGCAGCTCGCCGCCCCTCCTTTCGGGGACGCCGGCCTGCTCGCCTGGGCCGCGGCTGTGGAAAGGTGCCTGGCACCTTTTCTCGGAAAAGGTG
>JBFMCA010000184.1:0-5231 GCA_040754955.1 Acidobacteriota bacterium
CCCCGCGTCTCGCGCGCCGGTCCGGCGCGCACCCGAGCCGCCGCCGGCGGCCGGCGTCGATCGCGCGGCACCCGTCGGCCGGCTCCTGCTGCGGTCGTCGCCGCCGGGAGCCGAGGTGCGCGTCGACGGCGAACCGCGCGGGATCACGCCGATTGCGCTGCACGATCTGGCGCTCGGCACGCGCACCGTGCGCGTGACGCTCGAGGGTTACCAGCCGTACGAACGCCGTATCGTGTTCTCCGCGGCACGCCCGTCGCGCGCCGTGGAAGTGCAGCTCGCGCCGACGCGGGCAGCGCCCGCGGCCGCCGGGGCCGTCGCGTCGCCCGGCGCGGCGCGTTCCGCGCCATCGGCGACGGCCGCAGTGACGTTCGAGACGCGCCCAGCCGGCGCGACCGTTCTGCTCGACGGATCGCGCGTGGGCGTGACGCCGCTCGTGCTGCCGTCGGTGACGCCCGGCCGGCACACCGTGCGCTTCGAACGCGCAGGCTATCGACCGTGGACGACGACGATCGCCGTGCGCGCCGGCGAGCCGGTCCGCGTGGCCGCCTCGCTCGAAGGGGGACAGGAGAGAGAATGAACGCGATTCTGGCGCTCGAAGACGGCACGTGGTTCCGCGGGGTGTCCGCCGGGGCGACCGGCGCCACGTCCGGGGAGGTCGTGTTCAACACGAGCATGACCGGCTACCAGGAGGTGCTGACCGATCCCTCGTACGCCGGCCAGATCGTCACGATGACGGCGCCGCAGATTGGCAACTACGGGGTGTCGGCGGCCGACCAGGAATCGGACGCGCCCAAAGTGGCCGGCTTCGTGATGCGCGATCCGTCGCCGGTGGCGAGCAACTGGCGCGCGCAGGGCACGCTGCGCGACTACCTGCAGACGCACGGCATCGTGGCGATCGGCGACATCGACACGCGGGCGTTGGCGCGCAAGCTCCGCTCGGCAGGCGTCATGCGGGGGGTCATCGCGACCGGGCCGGGGCTCGACGCCGGGGAGCTGGTCGAACGCGCGCGGGCGATTCCGCCCATGGAAGGCGCGGATCTGGTGCGCACGGTCACGTGCGCCGCCGCGTACGACTACGACATGTCGCTGGCCGACACGGTGGCGCAGGCGAGCTTCGGGGTACCCCCGGAACGGCGGTCGGCCCGTCCCCTGCGCGTGGCGGCGTACGACTTCGGCATCAAGACCAACATCCTGCGGCGCCTGGCGGCCCATGGCTGCGCGCTGCGCGTCTTTCCCGCGGTGGCGCCGGCGGCGGACCTGCTGGCCTGGGAGCCTGACGGGATCTTTCTGAGCAACGGGCCCGGGGATCCGGCGGCCGTCACCTACGCCATCGACAACGTGCGGGCCCTGGTGGACGCGGGCCGGCCGATGTTCGGCATCTGCCTGGGGCACCAGCTCATGGCCCTCGCCCTCGGCGCGCGCACCTACAAGCTGAAGTTCGGCCATCGCGGCGCCAACCATCCCGTCAAGCAGCTCGACACGGGCCGGATCGAGATCACCTCGCAGAACCACGGGTTCGCCGTCGATGCCGACTCGCTGCCGGCCCACGCGCGCGTCACCCATCTCAACCTGTACGACGGCACCGTCGAGGGGCTGCGCCACACGGATCGGCCCGTCTACTCGGTGCAGTACCATCCCGAGGCGTCGCCGGGTCCCCACGACGCCGATTACCTCTTCCGGCAGTTCCTGGACGACATGGAGGCGCGCTGACGCGCGCGCGGCAGGCCCCGACGAATGCCCAGACGCACTGACATCCACCGTGTGCTCGTGATCGGGTCCGGCCCGATCGTCATCGGCCAGGCGTGCGAGTTCGACTACTCCGGCACGCAGGCGGTCAAGGCCCTCCGCTCCGAGGGCCTCGAGGTGGTGCTGGTCAACAGCAACCCCGCGACGATCATGACCGACCCCGAGCTGGCAGACCGCACGTACGTCGAGCCGCTCACGGTCGAGGCCGTCGAGCGCATCATCGCGAAGGAGCGGCCCGATGCGCTCCTCCCGACCGTCGGGGGGCAGACGGCGCTGAACCTGGCGGTGGACCTGGCCGAGGCCGGCGTGCTCGCGAAGCACGACGTGGAACTCATCGGGGCGTCGATCGCGGCCATCAAGGTTGCCGAGGACCGGCAGCTCTTCAAGGACGCGATGAAGGAGATCGGCGTCGACGTCCCGCTGAGCGGCGTGGCGCGCACGCTGGAAGAGGGGCTGCTCGTCGTCGAGCAGGTGGGCTTCCCGGCCATCATCCGCCCCTCGTTCACGCTGGGGGGCGTTGGCGGCGGCATCGCCTACAACCTCGAGGAGTTCCGCGAGATCGCGCGGCGCGGGCTCAGCCTGAGCCCGGTCCACGAGATCCTCGTCGAGCAGTCGGTGATCGGCTGGAAGGAGTTCGAGCTCGAGGTGATGCGCGACGGCGCCGACAACTTCGTCGTCATCTGCTCGATCGAGAACATCGACCCGATGGGCGTGCACACCGGCGACAGCATCACCGTGGCGCCCGCGCAGACGCTCACCGACAAGGAGTACCAGCGCATGCGCGACGCGGCGCGGCGCATCATCCGGCGCGTCGGCGTCGAGACGGGCGGCTCGAACATCCAGTTCGCGATCAACCCGGACAATGGCCGGATGGTGGCCATCGAGATGAACCCGCGCGTCTCGCGCAGTTCGGCGCTCGCGTCGAAGGCCACCGGGTTCCCGATTGCCAAGATCGCGGCGAAGCTGGCGCTCGGCTATCGCCTGGACGAGATCCCCAACGACATCACGCGCGTGACGCCGGCCTCGTTCGAGCCCACCATCGACTACGTCGTCGTCAAGATTCCGCGCTGGAACTTCGAGAAGTTCCCCGAGGCCGACCGGACGCTGACCACGCAGATGAAGTCGGTCGGCGAAGCGATGGCCATCGGCCGGACGTTCAAGGAGGCGTTCCTCAAGGGGATCCGGTCGCTCGAGCTGGGGCGCGAGGGGCTGTTGTTCGCGCGCCCCGAGCCGCCGGGCGAGGCCGAAGAGGCGCTCGTGCACGAAGAGGAGGAGGCCGCGCTCCGGCGCGCGCTCGTCGTGCCCAGCGACCGGCGCATGTTCGCCCTCTTCCGCGCGCTCGACCTCGGCTGGACGGTCGAGCGGATTCACGAGCTGACGAAGATCGACCCCTGGTTCCTGCAGCAGTTCAGCGAGCTGGTCGAGCTCCGCCGGCAGGCGGAGATGACCGGCCTGCGGGAGATGTCCCACGAGATGATGCGGACGCTCAAGCGCGCGGGCTTCGGCGACCGTGATCTGGGCGTCATCCTCGGCGCTGCCGAGGCGGCGGTGGCCGAGCGGCGGCGCGACCTGCAGATCGGGCCCGCGTTCAAGCGCATCGACACCTGCGCCGCCGAGTTCGAGTCGTTCACGCCCTACATGTACTCGAGCTACGAGGAGAGCTGCGAGGCGGAGCCCACGGACCGGCCCAAGGTGATCATCCTCGGCAGCGGGCCCAACCGCATCGGCCAGGGCATCGAGTTCGACTACTGCTGCTGCCATGCCGTCTTCGGCTTCCGCAAGGAGGCGTACGAGACGGTGATGGTGAACTGCAATCCCGAGACGGTGTCGACCGACTACGACACGTCGGATCGCCTCTACTTCGAGCCGCTGACGCTCGAGGACGTCATGGCGATTGTCGCGCGCGAGCGACAGGGCAATCCCGACGTGTCGTGCGTCGTGCAGTTCGGCGGGCAGACGCCGCTCAAGCTGGCGCTCTCGCTCCAGGAGGCGGGCGTCCCCATCCTCGGCACGTCCCCCGACTCCATCGACCTCGCCGAGGACCGTCAGCGGTTCGCCGCGCTCCTCTGGGACCTGGGCATCCCGCAGCCGGCGAGCGGCACCGCGACCACCCGCGACGAAGCGCGGGAGGCCGCCGCGCGCATCGGGTTCCCGGTTGTCGTGCGCCCGTCCTACGTGCTCGGCGGCCGCGCCATGGCGATCGTCTACGACGTCGCGACGCTCGACCGCTACATGGCCGGCGCGGTGGATGTCTCGCACGACCGACCCATCCTCATCGACCGCTTCCTGGAGCACGCCAAGGAGCTGGACGTCGATTGTCTCGCCGATGCAACGGGCGCCGTGGTCATCGGCGGCATCATGGAGCACATCGAGGAGGCGGGCATTCACTCGGGCGACAGCTCGTGCGTCGTGCCGCCGGCCCGCGTCAGCGAGAAACACCTCGCCACGATTCGCGACTACACGCGGCGCATCGCCCTGGCGCTCAAGGTCGTGGGGCTGATGAACGTGCAGTACGCCATCAAGGACGAGACGGTGTTCGTGCTCGAAGTGAACCCGCGCGCGTCGCGGACCGTGCCGTACCTGGCCAAGGCCACGGGCGTGCCGCTGGCGCAGGCGGCGGCCCGGGTGATGGCCGGCCGGACGCTGGCCGACCTCGGCATTGTCGGCGACCTCGAGCCCGCCGGCGTCTTCGTCAAGAGCCCGGTGTTCCCGTTCGTGCGCTTCCCGGGCGTCGATACCATCCTCGGCCCCGAGATGAAATCGACCGGCGAGGTCATGGGCGGCGCCAGCACCTTCGGCTATGCCTTCGTCAAGGCCATGATGGGTGTCGGCCAGCGGCTGCCCGAGCGCGGGACCGCGTGCCTCAGCGTCAACAACGACGACAAGCCGCAGGTGCTGCCCATCGCCCGCGAGCTGGCGGAACTCGGCTTCTCGATCGTCGCCACGCGCGGGACGGCCGCGTACCTGCGCGCCCACGGCGTGGACGCCGGCGTCGTCTACAAGGTCAACGAGGGGCGTCCGAGCCTGGCCGACGAGATCGTCAATCGCAAGATCGCCCTCGTCATCAACACGCCCCTCGGCCGCGAGTCGTTCTTCGACGATAAGGCCGTCCGTCGGGCGGCGATGATGACCGGCGTGCCCTGCATCACGACCCTCACCGGCGCGGCGGCCGCCGTCGCGGCCATCCGGGCGCTGGGCGGGGAGGGGCTCGAGGTGCGGGCGCTCCAGGACTACTACGCCGCGGTCAGCGCAGAATCTGCCCAGGCCTGAGCGCCCGGGCGCGGCGGATTCTGACACGCGGCGCCGCCGTGGACGCCGTCTGGCGGGCTGACGCGGGGCGACCCGATCCTTGCACCGTGGGCGCCCCGTGGCGCCGCTCACCCTGCTCCTCGCCCTGTCGGTAGCCGCCGGCCTGTCTGCCGGCGTCTACCTGCCCGCGGTGGCGGCGCAGGCCACGCGGGCGCTGGTTCTGGCGGGGGGCCTGG
>JBFMCA010000185.1:0-4982 GCA_040754955.1 Acidobacteriota bacterium
TCGCGGCGGCGCGAGCGACGCCGGCCCGGCGAGCGGCACGGCGCCGACGACGGCCGCGCGGCGCATGGCGACGCCGACCCTCCGCGGGCCACCGACGACCTCGGCCCCGCCGAGCCGCCCGTGGTCGGCACCCGGCTCGACGTCCGGGCCTGATCAGGCGCCGGTACCTGATGTCGGCCCAGCCCCCGCCCCAACTCGAGCGGCGGTTCCACAACCGCGTGAAGGATCCCCCGTGAGGGAACCCCCTGCAGGAACCCCCGTGAGGGCACTATCGTGATCCGAGCGTTTTCGCCATCCACGTCCCGATCGCCGTGGCGGCCACCTCGGAGATCTTCTTCTCGGGCAGCGTCGCGTACTCGTCCACCTCGCCGGTCTTCGCGGGCAGCAGGAGGTGGTTCACGCCGGGCACCTTGACGAGATCCACGGTCGCGCCGCGGCGGCGCCGCGCCTCGGCCATCTCCACCAGGCGATCGGCGTGGTACGGCTTCACCTGCGTGTCGAGCTCGCCCTGGACGATGAGCACGGGCTGGCGGAGGTCCTTCATCACGCGTGCGGGATCGAACGCGAGGAGGCTCTGGAACCACGGCGTGTCGGCCGCGCTTCGCAGCTGGTCGGGAATGCCCTCCCAGCTCGCGCCGCTGAGGATGGCGTCGTGGATGCGGTGCTGGAGCTCGATCTTCGCCTGGCGCTCGGCGTCCGGCGTCTTCGCCCGATCGAGCAGGTGGCGCTGCTGCTCGAGGATCAGCTCCGCGCCCGTCGTGGACGGCGCGGCGATCATGGCGAGCGCCTTCACCTTCTTGTCCCGCTCCGCGGCGATGAGCGCCACGAGCGCGCCTTCGCTGTGGCCCACCAGGCCGATGCGGTTCTTGTCCACGTCCTTCCGCCGCTCGAGCCACTTCAGGATGGCGCGCACGTCCTCGGCGTAGTCGCTGAGCGTCACGGTCTCGGTGCGCCCGCCGCTCTGGCCGACGCCGCGCTTGTCGTAGCGCACGACGAGGAACCCGGCGTCGACGAGCGACGCCGCGAGCTGGCCGATGATGGGGACGCCGGCGACGAAGCCGTCGCGCTCGATGGGACCGGACCCCGCCACGAGGACGAGCGCGGGCAGCCGGCCGGTGGCGCCGGCGGGCTTGGCGACGGTAGCGCCCAGGTTGAAGCCGGCCGCGGGAATCCGCACCGGCTCGTCGGTCGGCAGCGAGAACGACGTGATGCGCGTGGCTGCCGACGAGATGTCCTCGCGGACCAGCTCGAGCATCTGGGACGGGACGCTCATGCGCAGCAGGCCCCCCTCAGGATCGACCCACACGCTCACGGGCACGTCCCCCTGCGCGGGGTTCGAGATGACGAGGGCGTAGCGCGACGCGTTGATCACGCGGTCGCCCGTCTCGACCCGCTCCGCGACCACGGCGTCGACGCGGATGGGCACCTCGGCCTGGGGCGCGATGTAGCCGCGGAGCGTGGCGCCCGCCGCGGCGCCGACCAGCCGCCGCGCCAGCACGGCGTACGAGCCCAGGAACTGGTTGGGCAGCACGACGGTGTCGGCCGCCACCGCGTCTTCCTTCGGCTTCGTCTCTCCCGCCACGGTGATCTGGCTCGTAGCCGTGCCTTCGGCGAAGGTCGTTCTGATCGCGAACTCCTGGCCCCGGACGGCGCCGTCGAGCGAGAACCGCGTGGGCCGCCACTGGGCGTCGTAGGCGATCTCGACCTGGCGCGCCGTTGCATCGATCGGCACGCCGAGCCGGCTCGATCCGCGCACCAGCCAGCCCTCCGCCTGCCGCGTCACGGTGACGTCTTCACGCCCGATGGGCCTGGAGCCGATGAATACGAGGTACGGCTCCGCGTCGGGCGGCAGCGGCTGCTCGCGGGGCGGCGCAATCTGCGCCGGCGCTGGCAGGGCCGCGGCGGCCACGAAGGCGAGCGCGGCGGCCGCACGGAGGAGCCGGCGGCTACAATGAAGTGACGCCATACGAAATCCAGCTTAGACCATGTATTCAGACGACGGCTACAAGGCGCTGGATGGCGGGGCAGGGCTCGTACGCCGCCGCGACCGCGGCGTGCTCTCGGTGAAGGGCGCCGACCGCGCCACGTGGCTCCAGGGGCTCGTCACCAACGACGTCCTCGCTCTGGCACCCGGCGCGGCGTGCTACGCGGCCTACCTGACGCCCCAGGGCCGCATGATCACCGACCTGCGCGTCTGCGCGCTGCAGGACCGCCTGCTGCTCGACGTGCCGGACCCCGTCGCCGCGCCGCTGCGCGACCGGCTCGACGGGCTGCTGTTTGCAGAGGACGTGCACGTCGAAGATCTCTCCGGCCTCGTCGGCCTGATCGAGCTGCACGGGCCCGCGGCCCCGGCCGTCATCGGCCGCGCGCTTCTCGACGCCTCGCAGCCCGGCGCGCCGTCGGTGGTGCGCGACGACGTGTACGGGCGCCCGGGCTATGCCATCCACGCGCAGACAGCGCATCTAGACGAGGTGGCTGGGCGGCTCGTGGCGGCGGGCGCCGTCGAAGCCTCGCTCGAGACCCTCGACGTGCTGCGCATCGAGCACGGCGTCCCCGAGTTCGGCATCGACATGGACGAGGAGACCATCCCGCTCGAGGCCGGCATCGAAGACCGCGCCATCTCGTTCACCAAGGGCTGCTACGTCGGCCAGGAGCTCATCGTCCGTGTGACCACGCGTGGCGGCGGCAAGGTGGCACGCCGCCTCGTCGGGCTCGCCTTCTCCGGGGACGATGCGCCCGTGCCCGGCGACCCGCTCGTCGCCGGAGACCGCCGGATCGGCGAGGTGACGAGCGTGGCCTGGTCCCGCCGCCTCGGCTACACCATCGCCCTCGGCTACGTGCATCGCGACTTCGTCGTGCCCGGCACCGAGGTCACGGTCAGGAGCTTCGACCGCAAGCTCCCCGCGCGCGTGGCGGGGTTGCCGTTCTCGGACCGTCGTCAGTAGCCAGAGTCCAGAGCCTCCAGAGAGCCCCAAGAGCCTGTGCCCAGAACATCGAGCCCGAGGCCTGACCTGCTATCCTTCTCCCATGTCTGTCCGCGCCGCGCGCGTCGCCATGGTCCTCGGCTCTCTGGTCGCGCTGGCCCCGCTCTGGCCGGCGCCCGCCGTGGTGCCCGATGCGTCGGCGCAGGCCGGGCTGCGATGGTTCAAGGGCAACACGCACAGCCACACGCTCAACAGCGACGGCGACAGCACGCCCGATGAGGTGGCGCGCTGGTATCGCGAGAACGGCTACCACTTCGTCTTTCTCACCGACCACAACTACCTGACTTCGGTCGACGGCCTCAACGCCATCATGGGCGCCGACGAGCGCTTCCTCATCCTCAAGGGCGAGGAGGTGACGACGCGCGCCGGCGACAAGCCCGTCCACGTCAACGGCCTCAACGTCGAGCGGCTCGTCGAACCGCATCTGGGCGTGGACGTCCTCGACACGATCCAGAAGAACGTCGACGCCATCCGCGCGGCCAAGGGCGTGCCGCACGTCAACCATCCCAACTACGGCTGGGCCATCACGGCCGAGGACCTGGCCCAGGTGCAGCGGATGCGGCTCTTCGAGATCTACAGCGGGCATCCGTACGCGAACAACATGGGCGGCGGCGGCTCGCCGGGCCTGGAGGAGATGTGGGATCGCATCCTCACGAGCGGCCGCCTGCTCTACGGCATTGCCGTCGACGATGCGCACCACTTCAAGCGGCCGGGCGATCCGCTGGCCGTCGCGCCGGGGCGCGCGTGGGTGGTCGTTCGCGCGGCGGCGCTCACGGCGCGCGCCATCCTCGACGCGCTCGAGCGCGGCGACTTCTACGCGTCGACCGGCGTCGAGCTCGACGTGATGGCCGTGGCGAAGACGAGCCTCTCGATTCGCGCGAAGCCCTTCTCGACCTTCAAGTACCGCATCCAGTTCATCGGACGTGAAGGGAAGCTGCTGGCCGAGTCGGCGAGCAACGTCGCCGCGTACCAGTTCGTCGGCGACGAAGGCTACGTCCGCGCCCGCGTCATCGACTCGCAAGGCCGCATGGCTTGGGTGCAGCCGGTGCCGGTCGGGGCAAGTGCGCCGAAGTAGGGGTCAGTCGTCAGAGCCCAGAGCCCAAAGCCCACCCATCCAGGAGCCCTCTCATGGTCCCGCGTGCACTGACGCTTATCGTGGCCGTCGCCATCACCGCACTGCAGGGTGTGCCGCTGGCGTCGCAGGCGCCGCCGGCCGCGCCGGCCGCGAGATCCGCGGCGGCGTTTCTCGACGCGCCGTTCGGCTCCTCGCTCGTGGCGTCGCCGGCGGGCGCGCGGGTGGCGTGGGTGTTCGACGCCGCCGGCGCGCGGAACATCTGGGTGGCCGAGGGGCCGGCGTTCGCCGGCCGGGCGCTGACGACCTACGCCGGCGACAACGGGCAGGAGATCACGAACCTGCAGTGGACGCCCGACGGTCAGCAGATCGTCTACGTCCGCGGCGGCGGGCCGAACCGCGCGGGCGAGCTGCCCAACCCGACGAGCGACGTCGACGGCGTCGAGCAGGCCGTGTGGATCGTGCCGGCTGCGGGCGGCGCGCCGAGGAAGCTGGGCGCCGGCGACGCGCCGGCCGTGTCCCCCCGGGGCGACCTCGTCGCGTTCGTGCAGCGCGGGCAGGTGTGGACGGCCGGCGTCTCGGGCACGCCTGCCGCGGCGCCGCTCATGCGGACGCGCGGCAGCGCCCGCAGCCTCACGTTCTCGCCCGACGGCTCGCAGCTCGCCTTCGTCAGCGCCCGCGGGACGCATGCCTACATCGGCGTCTACGACCTGGCGAGCCGCGCGCTCCGCTACCTCGACCCGTCCGTGGACTCCGATGCGGAGCCGGCCTGGTCGCCCGACGGGCGGTCCCTCGCCTTCGTGCGCCAGGCGGCCGACAGTGGACGCATCTCGTTCCACCCGGTGCGCGAGGGCGAGCCGTGGTCCATCCGCGTCGTCGACGTCGGCACCGGCGCGGCGCGCGAGGTCTGGCGCGCGGCGCGCGGC
>JBFMCA010000186.1:0-4921 GCA_040754955.1 Acidobacteriota bacterium
GCCGATCACACCCCCTGGCCACGGACCAGGACGAGCCCGAAGAGAGCAAACAGCGTAGAATGAACGTCCTTCCGGTGGATCACTTTCCGAGCGGCGGACTGGTCTAGTTTCCGAGCGGCGCCTCCACGGTGCCTTGACGGCGAGGGCGGGGTTGGTCTTGATCCAGCCGCTCTCCGCGGCGAAGCGCAGGAACGCGCGGACGTATCCGAGCCTGCCCCTGGCGGAGGTGGGTGCGTAATCCCGGGCGAGTTCGTTCCGGAACTCCCGGATCGCATCCACGTCCAACCGCCGGAAAACCCGGAACCCTTTGCGCTCGCAGTAGCCCAGGAATGTCCGCTCCACGGCATCGCGGATCTTCTTCACGCTCTCGGCTTCGAGATTCCGCGCCTCTGCGTCGGAGATGAACTTGGTGACGGCTTCGCGCAGGTCGGGGATTTCCGTTCTTGCCGTCCCGATTTCGCCGCTCGCGTTCCAGCGGGCGATGAGGTCCGACGCCGCCTTCCAGGAGGTGAGGTCGAGCGACTTGCGAACGGGCTCCCCGGCGAGCGACCCCTCGACGTAGATCGGGCAGGCGCAGCGCCGGAACCGTTCCGACGTGTGCGGGCAGGAGACGCGGTGCCTGCGGTAGAGCCGAAGCATGACTCCACCATAAATCTGGTTTGCCCCCAGAATGACCCCAGGGAGAAACGCTGGAATCGCAAGTTGCGCTGGATCAGTAGATTAAGAGTGGTGCGGAAGAGAGGATTTGGACATCCAGCAGGACGTCGCCGCGCAGGTGTGGCAGGCGGTCCGACGGCCGGGCTTCGATTTCGCCGCCGGCTTCTGGGGGTTCGTTGAAGTGGTCACGACGCGTCGCTGCATCGACTGGCTGCGGCGGCGGCGGCCGGTGGATCCGCTCGACACCGAGTTGCCGGGCCCGACCGCCGACCCGCTCGACGCGGCGATTGCCCGCGAACGCTCCGAGCTGGCCCACGAAGCCCTCGGACGGCTGGACCCGGCATGCCGGCAGCTGCTGTACCTGCACGCCGTCGTGGCGCGCAGCTACCGCGAGATTGGCGAGATCATGGGGAAGAGCGAAGGGGCGCTGCGCGTGCAGCTGCACCGGTGCGTCAAGCGCGCGCGGGAGGTCCTGCGCGGCCTGGTGACCACGGAGCCTGAAGGGTAATGGACCACGCCACCGCTGAACTGCTGCTGGCCGACGCCGCGCATGGGCGTCTGGACGACGCGTCGCGCGAGGCACTGGCCCGGCATGTCGAGAGCTGCGCGGAGTGTCGCGCGTGGGCCGACACCTATCGCTTCCTGCAGCGCTCGCTCGTCGCGGACGCGCCCGACGCCGGCAGCCACGTCGCGAGCGACCAGCTCGCCCGTTTCGCCCTCGGCGCCGCGACGCTGACCGCGGCAGACCGGGACGAGATCGCGCGCCACGTGGCCGGCTGTGGCCAGTGCCAGGCCGAAGTGCAGCTGGCTCGCGCGGCCGTGGCCGACGCGCGGGCGCTGCCGGCATCGCCCCCCGCCGTCGTCACCGCCGCCCCGCGCCGCGTGCCCCTGGCGCTGGCTGCCGGGTTCGCCCTCGCCGTGCTGGGCGCGGGCGCGCTGGCGCTGCAGCTTCGGGCCGCGCAGAGCGCTCTCGACGAGGCGCGCGCGTGGTCCGGGGCCGTCGACTTCGTCCTCGTCGGCGGACCGACCCGAAGCAACGGCGCGCGTCCCACGCTGCGCGTGCCGGCCGGCCAGCCCGCCGCGGTGATGGCCGTGGTCATCGAACTGCCCGAGACGCTCGACCCGGATGCGCCCGTTGCCATGCGGCTCGACACAGCCGCCGGCGCGGTCGCGTGGGCGCTGGAGCGCCCGGCGGGCGAGGTACGCCGGCTGCTGGACGCAAACGGCGTGCTGCTCCTGCACGTCCCCGCTGATCGGCTTGCCGATGGCGAGTACACGCTCGTGATCGAGGCGCGCGCGTTCACCGGCGAGATCCGGCTCGTCGAGTCGCGCCTGACGGTTGACCGCGTCGACTGAGCTGGCGTTCAGCGCCAGGCGCCCCTCTCCGCCATGTGCGCCCCGCGGCGTGGTACAAGCTGAGCTGTGTGGCGCAGCCGCGCGCGTTCATGGCAGAGTCTTCGGTGGAGGATCGAACGCGCATGCCGTGGATTCGCCAGGTGCCGGTAGCCGAGGCCACTGGCGTGCTCAAGACCGAGTTCGATGCCGCGATCGCGCGGGCGGGCCGGGTGTTCAACATCGTGCACGTCATGAGCGTGAACCCGCCCGTGCTGCGCGACATGATCGGGCTCTACAAGACCGTCATGCACGGCGCGTCGCCACTCACCCGGGTGCAGCGGGAGCTGCTCGCGACGGTCGTGTCGGCCGAGATCGCCTGCCACTATTGAACGCAGTCCCACGCGCACGACCTCCGGGCCGAGGTCGAGAAGTCCGGACGATCGGCGGACGAGGCCATCGCGCTGGCCGGGGCGGTGGTGCGCGACTGGCGGAGCGCGCCGCTCGCGGACACCGATCGCGCGCTCTGTGCGTTCGCCGAGAAGCTCACGCGGACGCCACAGGCCATGACGCGGGACGACGTGGAGGCGCTGCGGGCGCTCGGGCTCGACGACCGCGCCGTCCACGACGCGGTGCAGGTCATCGCCTACTTCAACGCCATCACCCGGGTGGCCGACGCCCTTGGCGTCGAACTCGACGAGGGGGCGCCGGTATACTCGTGACTCGCGTGCCCCCGCTCATTGCCGCGCTGGTCGTTGTCGTCGTGCTGGTGGTGCCGGTGCCGTCGGCGGGGCAGAGCAGTCCCAAGGCGGCCCTGCTCGAGCAGTCGGGCTTTCAGTTGCTGGCCGCCGGAGAACTCGACGCGGCCGCGGCGGCATTCCGCGAGGGCATTCGCCTCGATCCCTCGCATGCCCCCTTGCATCTGGGCGCAGGCATCGCCGCCGCGCGGCAGCGGCGGGATGCG
The DNA here is from genome assembly GCA_040754955.1 of Acidobacteriota bacterium. Classification (GTDB taxonomy): domain Bacteria; phylum Acidobacteriota; class Vicinamibacteria; order Vicinamibacterales; family UBA2999; genus JBFMCA01. The sequence continues at coordinate 2,954 of JBFMCA010000186.1, forward strand.
GACGCCGTGGCCGCGCTCCGCGAGGCGCTGCGGCTCGATCCGCGCCTCACCGTTGCGCGCGCCGCGCTCGGACAGGTGCTGAAGCGCGCGGGCGACCTGGACGGCGCCATCCGCGAGTACGAGACCGTGGTCGCCGAGCGGCCGGCGGACGAGGAGGCGCGCGACACCCTCGAGCGGTGGAAGCGCGAGGCCGACCTGCACGCGCGGATGCGGCTCACCGTCGGTGACTTCTTCACGATCGCCTTCGAAGGGCCCGAGGACGAGGCGCTCGCGGCCGCGGCGCTCGAGTCGCTCGAGCGCGCCTACTGGCGCATCACCGACACGCTGGGCGTCCATCCGCCCGAGGCCGTGCCGGTCGTGCTCTACAGCCGCGAAGCGTTCCGCGACATCACGCGGTCGCCACCCTGGGTGGTCGGGGTGTTCGACGGCCGGATCCGGGTGCCCGCAGCGGGCGCGCTCGCCAACCCGGAGGAGTTCGAGCGGGTGCTGGCCCACGAGTTCGCCCACGCCCTCATCCGATCCGTCGCGCCCGGCGGCGTACCCGCATGGCTCAGCGAAGGGCTGGCCACGGCGCTCGAGAGCGACGCGAACGGCTGGGCCGATGAAGAGCTGGCGCGCGGGCGGCGCGTCGCCGGCGTCTTCGCGCCGGACGCCTCCTTCAACCGCCTCTCCCCGGAGGATGCGCGCACCGCCTACGCCCTCAGCGCCGTCGCCGCGCGCCGCCTGCTCGACGAAGCCGGCGGCGCCGCGGTGGCCAACCTGCTTCGCGACCTGGGCGCCGGCCGTCCGTTCGAGGAGGCCTTCCTGCACCGCATTCAGGTGTCGGTGGAGGCGTTCCTGGCCTCGCTCGCAACGCCCGGGGCGGGGGGGCAGGCTCTGGGCTCTGGGCTCTGGGCTTTCGGTGGTGAGGATGCGCGTCTGCGCGACGGACGGCAGGGGTGGTGCCGGAGGAGGGGATCGAACCCACACGCCCTTGCGGACACGGGATTTTGAGTCCCGCGCGTCTGCCAGTTCCGCCACTCCGGCCCGGACTTTCAGATTACATCGGAACGCGCGAAGGCGCCCGCGCTCAGCCGCGCGGCACCCACACGAGCGCCACGAACTGCACCGCCACGCCGCCCCGCGCCGGCTTGAGCAGCACGCGGTCCAGCGGCTCGGTCAACGGGTCCCAGGCGTCGGCGGCCTGCCGCATGGCCTGCTCGAACTCGGCGGCGAGCGCATCGCGCCGCTCGCGTTCGGCGGCCAGCGTCGCCTCGGCGCGCGCGATGTCCTCAGCCTCGCGGCCGGCCCGGCTCATGCCACGCGCGGCCGCGGTCGCCCGCCCGAGCGTCGACGTGCTCAAGGTCTTGCGGCCCAGCAGCGCTCCGACGACCGTGGCCGCGATGGACACACCTGCCTGGATCCTCGAGTCGGCGGCCTGCCGCGACTCGCGCGACAGGGCCTGCTCGGCCCGCCGGACGCGCTCGTCGGCCACCTGCAGCTTCGGCGCGTATTTCTGGCGGACCTTCTCGACCGCCGCATCGCGCGCCTCGCGCGCAAGCGTCTGGAGCCGGATGCGGAAGCTCCGTTCGTCCTCATCGAGATGCGAGGTGGTCTTGAGCCGCCGACTCCGCCAGATTTCGACGGTCTGCGAGCCGGCAAGCCAGCGCGCAAAGGCCTTCTCCCACGCCTGATAGCTCTTCGGCCTCGCGGCGGACCCGGGCAGCGGCGCAAACGTCGCCGGACCGTCGTCCGGGACGCTCTCGGTGAGGTCGGGCACGCTGAACGGAGCCGGTTCGGCGCGATCCCAGTTGACGGGCACGGCGCCCTCGCTGATGGGTGTCACGACCAGCACGTCGCGCGACTCGGCGATGCCGAGCTTCGTGTCGCCGTACGACACGCGCGCGCCACCCGCCAGCATCGGCGCCCACTCGCGGCCCGTGCCTGCCGCGTAGAAGACCCGGATTCCGGGATCGAGGATGGGGTGGG
>JBFMCA010000187.1:0-4811 GCA_040754955.1 Acidobacteriota bacterium
GGGCGGGTGGGGTGGGCCGTGTCGCGGCGGCGGCCGCGCCGCGGAGCTGTCGCAGCTCGTGCCGCGCGAGCGGGCCGCGCAGGTAGGAGAGCGTCCAGCGGGTCCTGAAGACGACCGGCGCGCGCTCGTGGACGCTGTGCAGCAGGAAGACCCGCTTGTCGAGCGACGAGAGCAGCCGATCGAGATCCGCGCGCCCGAAGCCCGCGCCCGCCGCCGCGGCCGCGCCTTCGAGGCCGTCGAGCACACGCGCCTTGTCGCGCTCGGTCTGCAGCCGGCCGAGCATCCAGGTGCCGCAGTTGGCGAGCGCCTTGTAGTCGAGATCCACCGGGTTCTGCGTGGCCACGACGACCCCGAGGCCGCACGCGCGCGCCTGCTTCAGCAGCGTCAGCAGGGGCGGCTTGGAAGGCGGATTGGCCACCGGCGGCAGGAAGCCGAAGACCTCGTCGAAGTACAGCAGCGCCCGCAGGCTCGAGGTGCCGCGCTGGGCGCGCATCCAGCCCACCACCTCGTTGAGCAGCAGCGCCACGAAGAACATGCGCTCGCGGTCGTCGAGGTGGGCAACGGACATGACCGAGACGCGCGGGCGCCCGGTCGCGTCGTAGAACAGTTGATCGATGTCCAGCGGATCGCCCTCCAGCCACGCCGCGAAGCCCGGCGCCGCCAGCACGGTGTTCAGCCGGGTGGCCAGGTCGAACCGGTCCCTCGACGGGAAGAACGCCTCCACGTCGAGCACGCCGATGCGCGTCAGCGGCGGCCGCTGCACTTCGCCGATGAGCGTCGCGAGATCCAGGTCGCGCCCGGCGCGCCAGGCCTGGCTGAGCAGCGTCGCCAGCAGGACATGCTCGCGGCGATTCGCGTCGCCGTCGAGTCCCGCAACGCCCAGCAGACCGGTCGCGGCGGTATCGGCGCGCTCAGCGACGAGCTCCGGGTCATCGAGCACGGCGGCTGGCGGCGCGCCGAGCGACCGCAGGATGGAGATCGGCTGACCGCTGGTGCTGCCGGGCGTGTACACCGTGACCGTGGCTGCGGTCCGAAACCGCTCGATGCGTGCCTCGTCCTGATCCCACTCCGCCAGTCCGGCCTTCCACCGCGCCGCCTCGGCTTCGGCGAACCGCTCCACCGGCTGGTCGGCCTTGCGCGCGTCATCGGGGTTGACCCACGGCTCGAACTCCGCGGCGCTCAGGCCGGGGAAGGTCAGCGCGAGATTCGGCAGATCGCCCTTCGGATCGATCGCGATGACCGGCACGCCGTCGATGGCAGCCTCCTCGATGAGCCCGACGCCCAGGCCGGTCTTGCCGCTGCCCGTCATGCCGACGATGACGCCGTGCGTGACCAGGTCCGCCGAGTCGTACAGCACCGGCGCTTGCGTGTCGACGCACCGCCCGAGATAGAAAAGCCCTAGTTGTTCGTAGTTCATTCACACTCCAGGAGGCTTGGAGGCTTGGAGGCTTGGAGGTACGCCCCCAACCCTCCAGGCCTCCACCCCTCCACCCCTCCAAGCCTCCACCCCTCCACGATCACACCCGCAGCCCCACCGACCGCATCAGCGCCAGCGCGTTGCTCGTGCGGACGACGCCGGGCTTGAGGCGGTAGTCGAAGTGCAGCACGTCGCCTTCGAAACGATCCTCGAAGTGGCTGTTGGCCGCGCGCGGGGCCAGGGCATCCGCAATCTCCGCCAGCGCCAGGTCGTGCGTCGTCACGAGGCCGATGGCGCCGAGGTCGAGGAGGCCGCCCAGAATGGCCTCGGCGCCGTGCCGGCGATCGTGCGAGTTGGTGCCAGACAGCAGCTCGTCGAGCAGGAAGAGGGTGGGTCCCGTCTTCGCCAGCTCGACGACCCGTGCCAGGCGGGTGATCTCGGCGAAGAAGCGCGACCGGCCCGCGAGCAGCGAGTCCTGAATTCGCAGCGTCGCGCCGATGGAGAGCGGCGACAGCCGCAGCGCCCGTGCCGCCACGGGGGCGCCCGCCTGGGCGAAGACCGCCGCGAGGCCCACGGTCCTGAGCAGCGTGCTCTTGCCGGCCATGTTGGAGCCGCTGACGAGGACGAGCGCCGGTCCATCGCCGCCGAGGCGCACGTCGTTGGGTACTGCGCTCGCGGCCGGCAGCAGCGGGTGGCGGAGATCGGCGCCCTCGAAACGGGCCGGGCCGTCGACGATGTCCGGAAACACCGTGTCGGGGTGCTCGGCCGCGTACGCGGCCAGTGCCACCAGCGCCTCGTACTCGCCAACGAGGTCGAGCCATCGTGGCACCGCAGCTCCGCAGCGGAGGCGCCAGCCGTCGACGGCGAAGGCCAGCTGCGTCCCCGCGGCGAACAGCGCCGCGATCGGGCCGAAGATCTGGTTGCGCCGCGAGGTGAGCAGATCCACGAGCCGCGCCAGCCGGGCGATTTCCTCCGAGGGACGATGGCCGGTGGCCGACAAGCCGGCCTGCAGCTCGGCGAGGCGCCGGCTCGCGGCGGGTTCGCGTTCGAGGCGCCCGAGGATCGTGGCGAGCACCTCGAGTTCGCGCTCTCGACGCTCGAGGCCCGCCTCGACGGATTTGACTCCCCGGCGGTAACGCCAGGCCACGAGGCCCTGCAGGGCCAGCACCACCGGGAGCCCGGCCGGCGGGGACCCGGACCAGATCCACCAGGCGACGAGCGCGCCGGTGACGGCGGCAAGCAGCCCGAGCACGGCCCGGGGCCACCGGGCCGTGAGCACCGGCGGCGCCGTGGCCCACGCGGTCAGCAGGTCGGTGGCGACCGTACGGCGGACGTCCGGACCGCGCACCGCGAGGTCTTCGCGCAGGTCGGTGCGCGGCGTCAGCTCGGCGACGGCGGCCTGCCGTGCCACCACCTCCGCAGGCGGCGCCGCCGAGAGCAGCCAGCGCGCCAGCGCCGCCTCGCCTGCGGCCGTCCGGGGCGTCGAGAGCAGGTCGAAGACGCCGCCGCGCCCGAACAGATCGAGATCGTCAGCATAGGGATGCGCCTCATCGCGGAAGCGCTCGCCCGGATCGCCGAGGCCGGCCCACCGGTCCTCGAGGCGCGCCAGCGCCCGTGTGTAGTGCGCCACCGCCCGTGCCGCGGCGTCGCGGGCGTTGAGCAGGCGCGCGTGCGCGACGGCGAGCGCGCCGAAGCCGAGCGCCAGCCCGCCAAGCCACGGCGCGGACCCCGCCCAGCCGCGCCAGGCCACCAGCCCCACGCCGGCAGCCAGCAGCGCGAGCCGGGCATTGCCGAAGTGCCAGTGTCGGCCATCGAGGGCGGCCACCGTCGCCTGGCGCGCGGCGAGCCGCGCCCGGTAGTCGTCCGCTATGGACGCACTTTGCCGTCGGCGATCCACAGATAGAGCGTGCGCGGGCTGTTGGAGGAGTCGGTGAACGTGTCCACGCCGTCCGGCTCCCAGTCGCCCATGCCGAAGGCATGCGCGACGATGCGCGCGCCAGGTTTGAGTTGTCTGGTGACGAGGGGCCGAAGCTTCAAGTTGGACGCGCTCAGCAGATAGAGCGTGAGGACGGTGGCCTCCGAGACGTCGGTGCGCATGGCGTCCTCCAGTCGGAAGGTCACCAGGTGGCTGACGCCCGCGCGCTTCGCGTTGGCGTTGGCCTCGGCGATGCGCTCCGGATCGATGTCGACGCCGACGCCGCGCGCGCCGTACTTCTCCGCGGCTGTAATGGGGATGCGCCCGTCGCCGCACCCGAGGTCGTAGACGATGTCGGCCTTGGTGACCTTCGCGAGCGTGAGCATGCGGTCGACGACTTCCTGCGGCGTGGGGACGTAGGGCCCGAGGTTGGGCGCGTCCAGCCGCTTCCGGGGCGTCTGGGCGGTGGGCCAGGCGAGGAGCACGGCCAGCAGGCCCAGGGCGAGTGCAGCTCTGCGCATGTGCTGAGGATACCGGAAACGTCGGCACCAGCGGCGTGTTTACGGCCAGATCTTAGTTGTCTGCACTCATATTCTCTGGCGACGACGGAGGGGTGCGTCCGCCCGGTCTGGGAGCATGAGAAGCGGTCATCGACCCGCGTCGGAGGGTGTAACCGAATGATGATTCAGGGGTTATGAGGGGCCGTGGCCGCGGAGCGCCTGATCGCGAAAAACCCCTGATTTTTCGGGCATTTTCGTTGATTTTGGGCGGCCGACTGAGGTATACTGACCAAATCCGGACGCACCCTTCGACCTCACCTAGATCCTACTGCTGAAAAGAGGCGACTGTGTCATTTCGAGTCGGTGACAAGGTCATTTACCCAAATCACGGTCTTGGCGTTGTGGAGAAGATCGAGGAGAAGACGATCCTGGGGACCACCTGCGGGTTCTTCCACCTCAGGATCCTCGCCAACGAGACCACGGTGCTCGTGCCCGAATCGAACGTCAACAACGTCGGCCTGCGGCGCGCCATCACGGACGAAGAAGTCGAGCGCCTGTTCAACCTCCTGGGCGACGGGAAGATCGACAACCACGCCAACTGGAAGGGCCGTTTCAAGGACAACTCCGACAAGATGCGGACCGGCTCGATCTACGACATGGCCGACGTCCTCAAGAGCCTGACGTTTCTGTCGAAGTCCAAGAGCCTGTCGTTTCGCGAGAAGCGGATGCTCGACCGCGCCAAGTCGCTCATCGTGTCCGAGATCTCCGAGGTGATGCAGGTCGAGTCGACCACGATCGAGGAGCGGGTGGAGAAGGCGCTGGAGCGCTGCTTCATGCTGAAGGCGCGGGCGGCCCAGCGGGCGGCCACGCGCGCGGCCTCGAAAGCGCGACCGGCCAAGGCCACCACCACGCGGGCCGCGGCAGCCCGCCGCCAGGCCCGGGCCTCCTAGCCGGACCATCCCGCGAGAAAATCGGGGTC
>JBFMCA010000188.1:0-4738 GCA_040754955.1 Acidobacteriota bacterium
CCTATTTTTACGTAACACGTAAAAATAGGCCCGACCCCACACGCGTGATTCTACGGCCCGGCTGCGTCGAGGGCGGCCATAGTCGCGGCGGCCCGCTCCCGGCAGCCGACCGCGGGCGCCAGCCCGGCCTCGCCCGGCAGCTCCGCCGCGCGGTCGATCGCCGGCACGAGCAGGTCCAGCTCGGGCCCCTCGCCTGCGCCGGTCAGCGCCACCCGGATGGGGTGCAGCAGCGCCCGGCCCTTGAGACCCGTCCGCGCCCGCACCTCGGCCACCGCGTCGCGGAAGGTCTCGCGATCGACCAGCCTGGGTCGGGCCGCGAGCACCTCGGCCAGCGCGGCCACGACCCGGCGCGCGTCGGGCTGCTCGAACTCCGCCCGCACGCTGCTCTGCGCCACCGCCGCGCGCGCGTCGAACGCGAAAACGGCATGCAGCCGATCGGGGATGTCCGACAGGCGATCGACGGCCCCCGCCGTCGGCGGCACGACGAACTCGAGCCAGGCGCGCCCGGCCGCGCTGACCGTTCCGCGCACCACGCCCCGATCGGCGAGAAACGGCGTGGTCAGGTCCACAAGGCGCGCCGGCGCGGCGGCCTTGAGGTAGTGGCGGTTGACCCAGGCCAGCTTGTCCTCGTCGAACACGCCCGCGCTGTGGCCGACGTGCGCAAGGTCGAACCGGCGGGCCAGCTCGTCGAGCGGAAGCAGCTCTTCTCCCTCGCCCGGACTCCACCCGATGAGCGCCAGGTAGTTGGCGAGTGCCTCGGGCAGATACCCTTTCGCGCGGAACTCGGCCACCGAGGTCGCGCCGTGCCGCTTCGAGAGCGGCGCGTGGTCCGGGCCCATGACGAGCGACAGGTGGGCAAACGCCGGCGGCGTCCAGCCGAACGCCTCGTAGAGCAGCAGCTGCCGCGGCGTGTTCGAGATGTGATCCTCGCCGCGGACGACATGCGTGATCGCCATGAGCGCATCGTCGACGACCACGGCGAAGTTGTACGCGGGCATGCCGTCGGACCGCACGAGGATCGGATCGCCGATGACGTCGGTGTGAAACGTCACGTCGCCTCGGACGAGGTCGGTGAACCGCACTTCGCGGCCGGCCGGGACCGCCAGGCGGACGACGGCCGGCTCGCCGGCGGCGACGCGGGCCGCCGCGACGTCGGGCGCGAGGCCGCGGCACGTGCCCGCGTACCGGGGAGGCTGTCCGGCGGCGAGCTGGGCCTGCCGCGCCGCCTCCAGCGTTTCGGCCGAGCAGAAGCACCGATACGCGTGCCCCGCGTCGAGGAGCTGGCGGGCGTGCCGCGCGTAGATGTCAAGGCGCTCCGACTGCCGGTAGGGCCCGTGCCCGCCAGCCGCCGCGATGCCCTCGTCCCACACGAGGCCCAGCCACTGGAGGTCGTCGACGATGGCCTGCTCCGAGGCGGCCGTCGAGCGATCCACGTCGGTGTCCTCGATGCGGAGGATGAACGTGCCGCCGTGGCGCCGCGCCAGGAGCCAGTTGAAGAGCGCGGTCCGCGCGTTGCCCACGTGGAGGTGGCCGGTCGGCGAGGGCGCGAAGCGGACTCTCATGATCGGACCAGCAGGGCCACCGCGTGGCAAGCCATGGACTCGCCCCGGCCCATGCTGTCGACGCGCTCGTTGGTCTTGCCCTTCACGCTCACGCGTGCGACGTCCACGCCGAGCGCCGCGGCCAGGCGCGCGCGCATGGCCTCGACGTGCGGCAGGAGCTTCGGCCGCTGCGCGATGACGGTGGCGTCGACGTTGGCGACGCGGTAGCCGGCCGCGCGGACGACGTCGACGGCACCAGCGAGCAGCGCGACGCTGTCGGCGTCCTTCCAGCGCGGATCGGTGTCGGGAAAGTGGCGGCCGATGTCGCCGGCGGCCGCGGCGCCGAGGATGGCGTCGGTAATCGCGTGGCACACGATGTCGGCGTCGGAGTGCCCGTCGAGCCCGAGCTCGAACGGGATGGCCACCCCACCCAGGATGAGCGGCCGACCCGGCACCAGGCGGTGCAAGTCGTACCCGTAACCGATGCGCATCGTCTCCTCCAGCGCGCCAGCGAGCCGCTGCCGCGCCCAGCTCATGTCCTCGGGCGTCGTCACCTTCACGTTTGCCGCCTCGCCCTCGACCAGGTGCACCGGCAGTCCTGCCTGCTCGACCAGCATGGCCTCGTCGGTGGCCTCGGCCCCGCCGGCGCGGTCGAGCGCGGCCGCCAGCACCGCGGTGGTGAAGGCCTGGGGCGTCTGCGCGAGGAAGACCTCGTCGCGGGGAATCGTGGCGCGAATGACCCGCGCGTCCGCCCCGGAACCAGCCCGCTTCACCGTATCTCGCACCGGCAGCGCGGCGATGGCCGCGCCGTGGGCAATGGCCGCCTCCACCGTGCGCGTGATCAGCGCCTCGGACGCAAAGGGCCGCGCGGCGTCGTGGATGACGACAACATCGGCGCGGGCGCGGGCCTCGGCGAAGGCGCGGGCCACCGTATCCTGCCGGCGGCGCCCGCCGGGGACGAGCGTGACCGGGACGCGGCGTTGCGCGGTGAGCCACGCGGGCGGCGCGGCCAGCGTCGTCTCCGGCACGGCCACGACCACCTCGTCCACCGCGGGGCAGCCCGCGAGCGTCGCGAGGCTCATCTCGAGCATCGTCGTGCCGCCCAGATCGACGAGCTGCTTGGGACCGCCGGCGGCGGCGCGCTCCCCCACTCCCCCGGCCGCGATGATGGCAACGACCCGCACGGTCAGGGCACCTGCCGGGCGGTTTCGCGGCCGCCGCAGATGTCGGCCAGGCGCGCCGACGTGCCGTCGGCCACCTCGCGGAGCCGGGCTATCGGGAGCTCGGCCGGCGCGAACACCACGACGAGGGCGTCGGAGGTGGCGGTGGTCACCATCGTGCGGGCCGAGTCGGACGTCGGATTGCCAAACGGACCTTCATCATCGGCGAGCGCAAGCCGTCCGGAGACGTGGACGACGTCCTTCCGGATGCCTGGGTACTCCTCGCCCTCACGGCCGATGCGCAGGGTAACGCCGCCGCGGATGCGCGCGAGGTCGTAGAGCCCGTACGGCAGCTGCCATTCGAGCGAGCACCAGTTGACGACGTCGACCATCGCGTTGATGCGCGGCAACCCCTGCCCCTTCCGCACGCGCCGGAGCAGCGCTTCGCTGGAGGGGCGGGTCTTGGTAGGGTCGAGGCCCACTCGCCGGTACATCGCCCGCACCGCCGCCGACTCCTCCGGCGGATGCGCCCGCACGCGCGCTTCAGCGGCCGCGAGGAGGCCGTCGAGCCGGGGGTCGCGTTCGAGGACCGTTGCGCCGGCCCACCACACTGCCGCCGGGCGGACGATGCCGTCCACCTCGGGCGCCACGATCAATCCCACGAGACGAATTGTAGGCTGAGATAGACTGCTGCCCCATGAGCGAATCGCTGTCCGGCACCGGCCCCGGCCTGAAGCTGCACAACAAGATCCTGCTCGGGCTCGCCGTCGGCGCGGTGGCGGGCGTCGCCGTCAACCTCACGGTGGGCGACGCGCACCCGGTGGTCGAGGCGGTCAACGACTACGTCGCGGTGCCGGTCGGCCAGATCTTCCTGCGCATGCTCTTCATGGTGGTGATGCCGCTCGTCTTCGCCTCCATCGCGCTTGGCGTGGCGGGCGTGGGCGACATCCGCAGGGTCGGGCGCATCGGCGGCAAAGCCGTCGGCTACTTCCTGGCGACAACGGCACTGGCAGCCACGCTGGGGCTGTTCGTGGTCAACCTGGCGCGGCCGTGGGAGCGGGTGACGCCCGAGACGCGCGAGGAGCTGATGGCGGAGTTCGCCGGCGACGCCTCGGCGCGGGTCGAAGCCGCGGCCGTGTCCACCTTCGGCGTCCAGACGCTCATCACCATCGTCCCGCGGAACCCGGTGGACGCGGCAGCGCGAACCGACCTGCTGGGCATCATCTTCTTCGGGCTCATCTTCGGCGCGGCGTTGACGGTGATGGACCCCGGGAGAGCCCGGCCGATGGTCGAGTGGCTGGAGGCACTGAACGGCGTCGTCATGCGCATCATCCACTTCGCGATGAGCCTGGCGCCGTACGGGGTGGCCGGGCTCATCTTCACCGTGGCATCGAGCTTCGGGTTCGACCTGCTGCTTGCGGTGGCCGCCTACGTGCTGACCGTGCTCGGCGCGCTGACGCTGCATGTGGTCGTCACGCTCGCGCTCATCATCCGGTTCGGTATCGGGCTGTCGCCCGTCGCGTTCCTGCTGCGCGTGAAGTCGGCCCTCGTCACGGCGTTCTCGACGAGCTCGTCGAGCGCGACGCTGCCCACGGCGCTCGAGGTGGCCGAGGAGCAGATCGGCGTGCCGCGCCGCATTGCCGGGTTCGTCCTGCCTATCGGCAGCACGATGTGCATGAACGGCACGGCCATCTTCGAGGGCACGACGGTGATTTTCCTGGCCGAGATCTTCGGCGTGGACCTGACGGTCCCGCAAATGGCCATTGTGATGATCATGTCCGTGATCACGGCCGTCGGGGCGGCGGGCGTGCCGGGCGGGTCGATTCCGCTGCTCGTCGGCATCCTGACCATGTTCGGCGTGCCGGGCGAGGGCATCGCGGTCGTCCTGGGCGTCGATCGCATCCTGGACATGTCGCGGACGACGGTGAACGTGTGCAGCGATCTGACGGCGACCGTGTGGGTGGCGCGCAGCGAGCGCGCGTGGTCGCCGCAGGACCTGCCGACCTAACGCCGCCCGAAAAGGTGCCAGGCACCTTT
>JBFMCA010000189.1:0-4720 GCA_040754955.1 Acidobacteriota bacterium
GCTTGGGGGCTTGGAGGCGTGGAGGGGTGGAGGCGTGGACGTGAGTGAGCAGCAGGCGGCGTTGGACGAGATTCGGGCGGTGGTGGAGCCGGAGACCGATCGGGCGGCGGCGCTCGAGCGGGCGGTGGCCATTCTGAAGGCGCGCGTGCCGGCCTACACGTGGGTGGGCATCTACCTGCTCGAGGGCGACGAGCTGGTGCTCGGGCCGTTTCTGGGCGCACCCTCGCCGCACACGCGCATCCCGCTCAACACGGGCATCTGCGGCGCGGCCGCCAGCCAGAAGCAGACCATCGTCGTCGACGATGTGAACGCGGACCCGCGATACCTGGCCTGCAGCCTCGAGGTGCAGTCGGAGATCGTGGCGCCGATCATGCGCGGCGGCCGGGTGTTCGGCGAGATCGACATCGACAGCAACACCCCGGCGGCCTTCGGCGCCGCCGACCGCGCGCTCGTCGAAGCCACGGCGGCCATCCTCGCCGCGAAGTTCTAGCCGTGCCGCGACCGGTCACGCTCATCCCCGGCGATGGCATCGGCCCCGAGGTCACGGGCGCGGTGGTCCGCATCCTGGAGGCGGCGGGCTTCGAAGCGGCCTGGGAGACGTTCCCCGCCGGCGCGGCCGCGCTCGCCACCTACGGCACGACGCTGCCGGCGGATCTGCTGGCGTCGGTGCGGCGGACGAAGGTGGCGCTCAAGGGCCCGATTACGACGCCGGTCGGCGAGGGGTTCACGAGCGTCAACGTCGGGCTGCGGAAGGAGCTGGGGCTCTACGCGAACCTGCGGCCGGTGTGGAACCTGCCGGGCGTAACGAGCCGCTACAGCGGCGTCGATCTCGTCATCGTCCGGGAGAACACGGAAGACCTCTACTCGGGCCTCGAGCACATCGTGGTGCCGGGCGTGGTGGAGAGCCTGAAGATCATCACCGAGGTGGCCTCGACGCGCATCGCGCGGTTCGCCTTCGAGTACGCGCGGACCCATGGGCGCACGCGCGTCACGACGGTGCACAAGGCGAACATCATGAAGCTCGGCGACGGGCTCTTCCTCGAGTGCGCGCGCACCGTGGCGAGGGAGTATCCGGACATCGCGCACGACGAGCGCATCGTGGACGCGGCGTGCATGCACCTGGTGATGCACCCCGAGCGCTTCGACGTGCTGCTGCTCCCCAACCTGTACGGCGACATCGTCTCGGATCTGTGCGCGGGGCTGGTGGGCGGGCTCGGCGTGGTGCCCGCGGCGAATCTCGGCGCCGGCGGCGTGGGCGTGTTCGAGGCGGTGCACGGCACGGCGCCGGACCTTGCCGGGCAGGACAAGGCCAACCCTATGGCGCTGCTGCTGTCGGCGGTGCTGATGCTGCAGCACCTGGGCGAGCACGACCGGGCGGCGCGCATCCGGCAGGCGCTCTGGCGCGTGCTGGAAGCCGGCGAGGTGCGCACGGCCGACCTCGGGGGCCGCGCGTCGACCACCGCCTTTGCCGACGCCGTGTGCGCCGAGGTGGCGCGCGGCTGAGGTATAGTCGGGAACGCAGTCCCATGGTGGACGAGATCACCCAGGCCGTCCTGGCCCGCGACGAGGTCGCCCGGTTCCTCCAAGGCAGTCATGGTCTGAGCGGGTCCGCGGCCCGCGAGCGGGTGCTGGAGTACCTCGAGGAGCTGCGCACGACCCAGCGCTACCAGCTGTACCGCGCCCTCGAGTACCCCCTGCTGCCCATCCTGCGGAAGATCGAACGGGTGGCCGAGCGGGTGGACGTGGCGGTGGCCGCGGCCCGTGCGCACCGCGTGGTGTACGCGTCGAACCACAAGAGCCACACCGACTACCTCGTCGAGCCGCTGGTGCTGGACGATGCGGGCATCCGGCCGCCGATTATCGCGGCGGGCATCAACCTGTTCGGCGGCCCGCTCGGGCTCATCCACAAGCACGTCACGGGGGCGCTGCCCATCCGGCGGAACACCAAGGACCCGGCGTACCTCATCACGCTCAAGGCCTACGTGGCGGAGCTGCTCCGCACGCACGACCTGTTCTTCTACCCCGAGGGCGGGCGGAGCTACAGCGGCGAGCTGAAGCCGTCGAAGACGGGCCTGTTCAGCGCGGCGCTGGCGGCGCGCGTGCCCGGCACGGTGCTGCTGCCAACGGCCATCTCCTACGACGTGGTGCTCGAGGACCACATCCTGGCGCGCCAGAAGGTGAAGCGCCGCCAGCGGGCCTTCAGCCGCGAGCTGGCCGAGATGGTGCGCTACGGCTTCGGTTACCAGACGCGCGCCTTCGTCACCTTCGGCACGCCGATTCCGCTGGACAGGTACGACGCGGAGTCGCGCCGGTCGGTGATGGACCTGGCGCACCTGGCGCGCGAGCAGGTCGGGCGGCTGTACAAGGTGGTGCCGACGGCGGTGCTGGCGGCGGCCATGCGGCCGTCGATTCCGAAGGCGGCCCTGGTGGACCGGGCGGACGCCATCCTCGAGACGCTGCGGGCGGTCGGGGCGAACCTGGCGGTCGAGTCGGGCGCGGAGGCCGTCGAGCGCGCGACGCCGGTGCTCATCGGGCGCGACGTCATCGTCGTCGAGCAGGGCCGCTACCGGGTGCGCGAGCGCAACGTCCTCCGCTACTACGCCCGCACCATCCAACACCTCGTGACGCCCCACGGCCCGACGCACTGAATGATCGACGCCGCCTCGAAGGCCCTGTTCCACACGCTGGCCCAGATCGACGTCCTGCAGCGCCTGGCCTCGCGCTACGGCATGGCGAAAGAGACGTCGTTCGCGCGCCGCTTCATCGCGGGCGAATCGATCGAGGAGGCCGTCGAGGCGGTCAAGCGCATCGAGGCCCGCGGGCTGCTGCTGACGCTCGACTACCTGGGCGAGAGCGTGGCGACCTTCGAAGAAGCCGACCAGGCGACGCGCGAGTACCGGCGCATCCTCGACGTCATCGTCCAATCGGGCATCGAGCGAAACGTCTCGCTCAAGCTGACGCAGCTCGGCCTCGACGTGGACCGCGCCACGTGCGTGGACAACCTGCGGCGCATCCTCGAGCCGGCCGCCGAGCACGGCTTCTTCGTGCGTATCGACATGGAGAACTCGTCGTACACCGACGTCACGCTGCAGGTGTTCGAAACGCTGTGGACGCATGGCTACACCAGCATGGGCGTCGTCATCCAGTCGTGTCTCCACCGGAGCGACGAGGACCTGGCGCGCGTGATGCGGCTGGGGGCGCGCGTGCGGCTGGTGAAGGGCGCGTACAAGGAGCCGGCGACCGTCGCCTGGCAGCGCAAGAGCGACGTGGACCAGGCGTTCGTGCGGCAGATGCAGACGCTCCTCGACGGGGGCGTCTACCCCGCCATTGCGACGCACGACACCGCGATCATCGATCGGACGAAGGCCTACGCGGCGTCGAAGGGCTACGCCAGGGACCGGTTCGAGTTCCAGATGCTGTACGGCATCCGGCGCGATCTGCAGACGACGCTCGCGAAAGACGGCTACCGCGTGCGCGTCTACGTGCCGTACGGCCGCCAGTGGTTCCCGTATTTCATGCGGCGTCTCGGCGAACGGCCGGCCAACGTCGCCTTCGTGCTCAAGGGGATCTTCAACGAGGGCTGAAGCCGCACTCCGTCCGCACCTCTGATGCGGGCCATGCGCGGCTTGCGGGTCCTCCTCGCGCTCAAACTCCTCATCGCGACGGCGTGGCCAGCCGCCGGCGGGGCGGCGTCGACCACCGACACCCTCGCCATCGTCCGGCGCCTCACGCCGGCGTCGGCACGCTACGAGTACGTGCCCTTCGACGTCCCGGCCGGCGCCACGCGGCTGCGCGTCGCCTACCGGTACGAACGCGCCAACGGCGACACCGTCATCGACCTCGGCCTGTTCGAGCCGGGGCCGCTCGATCTCGCCACGGCCGCGTTCCGCGGCTACAGCGGCGGCGCGCGCGCCGAGGTGGTCATCGGCGGCGACGAGGCGACGCCGGGCTATCGGCCCGGCCCGCTGCCAGCCGGCCGATGGCACGCGCTGCTCGGGCTCTACAAGGTGGCGCCGGCAAGCGTCGACGTGGCGGTCATGGTGGAGGTCGCGACGGGCGGCGCACCGCCCGATAGCGTGTGGGCGCGGGGAGTCGGCTCGGTCTCGTACCGCATCAACCGGCACGTCGGTGAACCGGCCGACGGTAGCGGGCCGCGCGTAGACGAAGTGCGCGTAGGCCAGCGCGGTGTACTCGGCCGTGCCCTCGGCGGCCGGGTCGATGCGCACGGCGTCCACGGTCGCGTGGACGCGCCCGCGCAGGCCGGCCGCGCTGAGCCCGGCGTCGTCGGTGATGACCAGCGTGTGGGTCCCGGCCTCGACTCGCCCGAGGAGCACGGCGTCGTCGGCCCGGCCGGCGCGCGCCGGCCGGCAGGTGCTGCAGGTAGCGGCCGTCGAGCGCCAGCGAGAGCATGACGGCCTCGCGGCCCTCGCCCCCCCCAGGCGCATGCGGTGCACGTGACGGTCAGGACGGCCACGCCCTCGGCGCGCGCCGGCGCCTCGAAGCTGACCCGGCGCTCGTCTGCCCCGGCCGGGCCCGCCCACAGGAGCATCACGACGGCGGCGACCGTCGACGCCCGCATGCGCTAGCTAGCTAAGCGAGCTCGCCGATCCTCGCAATCGTGCCTCTGATCATCCGCCGTCTTCGCGGTCCGTCACCGAACCGCATCACCACACACGTGGTTGTTACGCTCGCGTCCTTCCTGCTACTGCACGCGCGCTGG
>JBFMCA010000190.1:0-4585 GCA_040754955.1 Acidobacteriota bacterium
CCTGATCCACTCTGAGCACCCTCCCAGCGAACCCGAAGCGCCGCGCTTCGGGCAATCGCCCTTGATGCTTCCAGGTGGATCACTTACTGAGCGGCGAGTGGATCACTTTCCGAGCGGCGCGCCCACCAGTCGTGCTGCAACTCCGCCCGGTGGATTTCTGCCCACGCTTCGACCAGGCGTTGTTGCGGTTTCGGCAGGCCGCCGGTCAGGCACTCGATCGTGTCAATTGCATAGACGGCCGCGTGCTCCTGGTAGAACGCATGGAAGTGGGGCCGCTTGTGCTGCGCGCCCGCCTCCAGGAACATCCGAATGATGATTCCGAAAAACCGCGAGAGCTCAGGCACGCTCGCACTTTAGCATCGTCTGAACTTTGGTGTCGGGCTAACGCTCAGCATCAGCGGCGGCGCGCAGCGCCGTCCGCTGCATGCTGTTGTTAGCCCGCCCTCGCGCGGATGAGAGCGGTTGACTCGTTGAGAAGAAAACACACTTGATCCTCCACGTGCGCGAAGTTCTTCCAGCCCGGAGTACCCGGCAGGTCGAGCCAAAGCTCGATAGGTCTCACCGCTGGGTTCTCCGCATCGGCGTCCATCGGGTCCAACGCCCCGTAGTGTTCTTGAAGGCTCTGATCGACTGCGCCGATCTCGGCCGACAGGTCGCCATCAGTGACGGCAATGATGAGATCACGGCGCACCCGGGGTTCGGAAGGGTACTCGCCGAGAACGCGACCGGGGGCTGACCACTGGCAAAGACGCGCAACTTCGCGAGAGTTGATGGCCGGGACCTCCTCACAGGCGGGGAGCCCTCCGTGAAGCGCTCGCATCCGCTCCCAGGTAGCACGACCGAAGATCGGGGCTCCCTTGGTCGCCAGGAAGGACGGCGGTCGATACTCCGAGCTCTCCCACGCCCCCTTCTCCATCTCGTCCCATGCAGGCAGCCAGACAACGCTATGCCCAACTCGTCGGAACGTGACCCAACCGCCGGGTGAACAATGGGAGAAACCGCAGCACTCGCAGACTTCGACTTGCGTGGCGGCTGGTTCAACATCGACAAGTTCGATCGCGTTGGTCAGCCGAACCCCTCCGGCAGTGATCGCCGTAGCCGCACGTCGCCCTTGGCCCGACGACGAGAAGTCGAGTTCAACAGGAACGCACTCGATGTTTTCGACGGTCCACATGGTCTCTGTCGGGCTAACGCGCGCGCTCACCTGCGAGCCGCGCCAGGTGACGTCCGGGCGTGTTCGCGCATCATAACGCCGAAGCGACGGTCCGGCGCACGGTGCCCGCGCGTGGCCGCCCCGGTGGGGGCGCGGCTCGACAGGTGCAGCGCGTGGTTATACGGCCGCCGCCCAGGGACGATCGCCGACGGGACCATCGCGCGTGCCCGAGTGCCGAAACACACCCGGCGGCGCGCCCCCCCGCTGACCGCAGCCTCGCTCGCCCCTCGCGCCGCCGCGCGCGCGTGACCACACGCCGCGGACATCGCGCCACCTGCTGACATCCGCCGAGTAGGTCCTCCAGGAAGATATTCTCCGAACAGGCCCGGCGGCTGCTGGTTGTTGTCAGCGGCCGCAGAAGCCGGACGCCGCAATCCAAGACCACGCTCGCGCGCGGATGGATCTCCCAAGAAGGAGAAGAATGAGCTCGCTGTCGAGCCCGTATAACATCTAAGTAGACTGCAAGGGGGACGCGTCGACCTTGCGCTTTCCCTGCTCCCTTGCCAGCCCTTGCGCCACGTAGCCGGCTCGCGTTTCGTCGGCAGCAACGGTACCGACTTCACTTAACCCGCGCCTCGCCGTGGACCGCCGGGCGCAAAGGCTGCAAACAGCGCCAGCCTAACACGGGACGCCAGCCGGTGTGCCGCCGTTGAACATGGCGGCTTTCGCCAGGCGACGCGGCCGGAGAGTACGGAGATTCTGCGCACGGGGAGGCCGCCTTCCCTCGTAAGACGGACCCTTGCCGCCTCCTCCCGCCCGGCACGGCCTTCGCTCCGTCTATCCCCATGCCCACTTCCGACGACTCCGCCCGGACGGCCGCTTCGCCCAGGCTCCTCGACCAGGTCCGCTCGGCCTGTCGCCTCCGTCGCGTCAGCCGGCGCACCGAAGAGGCCTACGTCGGCTGGATCCGCCGCTTCATCGTCTGGAGCGGCCTCCGCCACCCCGCCACACTCGGCGGTTCCGAGATCGGCGCCTTCCTGTCGGCTCTGGCGACCCGCGACAAGGTGACCGCCTCCACCCAGAACCAGGCCCTCAACGCCCTCGTCTTCCTCTACCGCCACGTGCTGGGCCGCGACCCAGGCCAGTTCCCCGGCATCGTGCGAGCCAAATCCCCCCACCACATCCCCGTCGTCCTCACGCGCGACGAGGTCCGCCGCGTGCTCGCGGCAATGCGGGGAACGCCGCAGCTCATCTGCGCGCTGCTCTACGGCGCAGGCCTGCGGCTCACCGAGTGCCTCGAGCTGCGCGTGAAAGACATCGACCTCGAGAAGCACGAGATCACGGTCCGCCGCGGCAAGGGCGGCAAGGACCGGCGCACGGTGCTGCCGGCCTCACTCAAACCGGCAGTGACCGAGCACCTGGCGCGCGTGCGGGAGATGCACCGGCAGGACCTCCGCGCCGGCCTCGGCCGTGCGCCGATGCCCGACGCGCTCGGCGTCAAGTACCCGAACGCCGGGACGTCATGGCCATGGCAGTTCGCGTTCCCCGCCGCGCGCATCTGTCGCGACCCGCGCTGGGGACCGCCGTGCCGCTTCCACCTGCACGAATCCGTCGTGCAGCGCGCCGTCACAGCCGCCGTGCAGCGCGCGGGGCTCACGAAGCGCGCGTCGTGCCATACGTTCCGCCACTCGTTCGCGACGCACCTGCTCGAAGACGGCTACGACATCCGCACCGTGCAGGAACTGCTCGGCCACGCGGACGTCGGCACGACGATGATCTACACACACGTCCTCAATCGCGGGGGCCTCGGCGTCCGGAGCCCGGCGGACCGCCTGTGGACGGCGCGCGATGGAGATCGTCCACCAAGTGCGCGCGAGACTCCACCTCGGTGAGCCGGCCCGACGCGTAGAGCGATGCCTCGCGCAGCAGCCGCTCGGCTTCCGCCTGCGGCAGCTCGTGCAGCGTCGAAAGGCTCGCGCCCTGCGTCCGCAGATACTCGTCGAGAAACGCCCGCTCCAGCTCGGCGTGCGGATCGTCTCTGGGAGGCTGGTCGAACGGCGGTCGGGTCATGGGACGCCTCCACCGGATGGGTGCACCCCCATCATAGGCCACCGCTCGCGGCTGTGCACAGACCCGGGCTGCTCCGGGCCGCGCCCGCATACAATCTCCGGGTCCCCTGGAGGTTTCATGCGCACGATTCGGATTTCGTTGGCGCTCGTCTTTGTCGTCCTCATCGGCGCGTCCGGCCAGGAACGGCAGGACGAGGCCGGCGCGCGTGAGCTGGTGCTCAAGACCGCCGAGACCATCGAGTTCACCACGGATGAAGTGACGTGGCCGTCCATCGACGTCTCGCCCGACGGGCAAACGCTCGTCTTCGACATCCTCGGCGACATCTACACGCTGCCCATCGCCGGCGGCGAGGCCACGCGCATCGTCGGCGGCATCTCCTTCGAGAGTCAGCCCGTCTACTCGCCCGACGGCAAGACCATCGCGTTCCTCTCGGATCGCACGGGTGTCGAGAACGTCTGGATCGCGAACGCCGACGGCAGCAACCCGCGCGCGGTGAGCAAGGAAGGGCTCACACGCGACCGGCCGCAGATCATGCTCTCGCCCACGTGGACACCCGATGGCGAGTACATCGTCGTCTCGCGGTCGCGGCCGCCGGACCCGGGGACGTTCTGGCTGATGATGTACCACCGCGACGGGGGCACCGGCGTTCGCATCGGCGCGCCGCCACCGCCGCCGCCCTCGCCTGACGCGCCGCCACAGCCCGGCGGCCAGCCGCAGCCGCCCAACCGCATGGGCGCGAAGGTGTCGCCAGACGGCCGGTTCATCTACTACGCGCAGCGCACGGGCACGTTCACCTACAACGCGCGCTTCCCGCTCTGGCAGATCTACCGGCACGACCGCGAGACCGGCGACGTCACCCAGATCACCAACGCGCAGGGCTCGGCCATGCGCCCGGTGATCTCGCCCGACGGCAAGTGGCTGGTCTACGGCACGCGCCACAAGACAGAGACGGGCCTCCGCGTCCGGAGCCTGGAGACCGGCGCCGAGCGCTGGCTCATCCACCCGGTGACGCGGGACGATCAGGAGTCGCGCGCCTCGCGCGACACGCTCCCCGGCTACGACTTCACCCCCGACGGCCGCTCGCTCATCGTCCCCATCGGCGGCAAGATCGCGCGCGTGGACGTCGCCACAGGCGAGGCCACGACCATCCCCATGACGGCGCGCGTGCAGGCCGAGGTCGCGGCACGGGCCTACTCCGAAGTGCGCATTGACGATGGGCCCACGGTGAAGGCGCGGCTCATCCGCTGGCCTACCGTGTCGCCGGATGGCAAGCGCCTGGCCTTCAGCGCCATGAACCGCATCTACGTCATGGATAGGGCGGGTGGGGCCCCGGTGCTGCTTACGGGTGGGGCGGGTCAGGCG
>JBFMCA010000191.1:0-4459 GCA_040754955.1 Acidobacteriota bacterium
CGCCGGTGCCGCCGGCGCCGCAGGCGCCCCGCCGCGCGGCCGACACACAGGAAGAGCCGGAGCCGCTCGGCTACGCCGACCTCGTCCGCGCCCACGGCGGGCTGACCGCGCTCCTGCTGGCCGTTCGCGAGGGCCACGCCGACACGGCGGTCGCGCTCCTCGACGCCGGCGCCGATATCAACCGCGTGAGCGCCGGCGACGGCACGAGCCCCCTGCTCATGGCCACCATCAACGGGCACTTCGACCTCGCGCTCACGCTCATCGAACGCGGCGCCGACGTGACCCTCGCCAGCGAGGCCGGCGCGACGCCGCTCTACGGCGTCCTCAACATGCAGTGGGCGCCGAAGTCGCGCCATCCGCAGCCGGCCGACTACATGCAGCAGAAGGTCGGCTACCTGGAGCTCATGGAGGTCATCCTGCGGCGGGGCGCCGACGTCAACGCCCGGCTCACGAAGTCGCTCTGGTACACCACCTACAACCGCGACCTGCTCGGGGTCGATCGCACGGGCGCGACCGCGTTCTGGCTGGCCGCCTACACGCTCGACATTCCGGCCATGAAGCTCCTGCTCGAATACGGCGCCGATCCCTCCATCCGTACCGCCAAGGTCCCGGAGCGCTTCGAGGAGGGCGCCGAGCTCGACGGCGTGGACCGCTCCGGCCTGCCGCCGATCCCGTGGGGCGGGCCCGCCGTGGCGCCCATCCACGCGGCCTCGGGCGTCGGGTACGGCCTCGGGTTCGCCGGCAACTCGCATCGTCACGTGCCCGACGGCTGGGTGCCGGCCGTGCGCTTCCTCGTCGAGGAGCTGGGCGCGGACGTCAACGCCCGCGATCACCACGGGTTCACGCCCCTCCACCACGCGGCGGCGCGCGGCGACAACGATCTCATCCGGTACCTGGTCTCGAAGGGCGCCGATCCGACGCTGGTGGCACGGACGGGGCAGACGACCGTGGACATGGCCAACGGCCCGGTGCAGCGCATCCAGCCGTACCCGGAGACCATCGCGCTGCTCGAGAGCCTGGGCGCGAAGAACAACCACCGCTGCGTGAGCTGCTGACGCCGGGCCGGCGGCGCCGGCCCGCGTGCGCTCAGTGCGTGAAGGCGTACACCACGGCGTTCAGGCCGAACGCGTACCCCTCCACCGAGAACTCGTAGAAGTACCGCGGGTCGTCGCCCTCCCGCTCCCACGAATCCCCGATGTCGGTGTTGTAGGTCACGAGCACGATGATGCGCCCCTCCCTGTCGAGGATGGCGCGCGCGTAGGGCGTCTCGCTCTCCGCGCCCCACTCGGACGTATCCCCGCCGGTCCCCGCCCAGAAGTTGATGGACGGAATCTGCGGGACGCGCTTGACCTCGAAGAGCGACCGGAACAGCGCGTGGTCGCGCGGCAGATCGACGATGGGGTACTCGCCGGCCGGCAGGACCTTCCGAATCTCGTGTTCCCAGATGCGCCAGGCCTGGAAGCCCCAGAAGTCGTCGGCCCACAGGAACCCGCCCTTGAGCAGGTAGTCGCGGAGCCGCGCCGCCTCCTCGTCGGCGAGGATGAGGGTTCCCACCTCGGTCATCATCAGGAACGGGCAGTGGAAGATGGCCTCGTCGGTGAGCCGCACGACGAAGTGCACCGGCTCGCCCCGCTCGTCGAACGCCACGTCGGTGCGGGTGAGCTCCGACAGGCGGATGGACAGATTGACGTCCGCGCGCGGGAAGTCGACGCCCCAGGCGCTGCCGCGGAAGCTGCCGCCCCCGAACGCGACGCGGCAGAAGTGGAATTTGCCGTCGAAGTCGGCCGGCGTCGCCATGCGGACGCGGAAGCCGGCGCCGCCGCGGCCGCGCGGGCGGATCTGCCCGGCGTCGCCGGCGGCGGCGAGCGTGAGCGCGGCAATGAGCAGCCAGGGGACCGCGCGCATGGCGTGCCGTGCGATCATACGCCACATGCGCAGCCCTGCCGTGCCCACCCTGGTCCTCGGCGTCCTGGGCGTGGCCGGCCTGCCGGCCGTTCAGGCGCCGCCGGCCGTTCCCACGTTCGCGCTCGTGCAGCCCGAGCTGTTCGGCGCCTCTGGCGGCCAGCCGAATGCGTGGGCGGATGTCGACGGGGACGGGGACCTCGACCTCTTCGTCGGGTTCCGTGGGCGCGCGGACCGGCTCTACATCCAGACCGACGGCCGCTTCGAGGACGTCGCGGCGCGCGTCGGCCTTGCCGACGAGCGGGACACGCGCGCGGCGGCGTGGGGCGACATCGACGGCGACGGCGATCCCGACCTGCTCGTGGGCTTCGCGGACACGAGCGTGCCCGTTCGCGTGTTCCGCAACGACGCGGGCGGGTCCCGCTTCGTGGACGTGGCCGCCGAACTCGGCATCGATCTCCGCGGCGTCAGCCGGCAGCCGGTCTGGATCGACTACGACGGCGACGGCGACGTCGACCTTTTCATGGCGTTCCGCGATCGGTCCAACCGGATCCTGCGGAACGACGGCGGCCGGTTCACTGACGTCACCGAGGTATCGGGCCTGGGCGATCCGCGGAAGTCCGTGGGCGCGGTGTGGTGGGATTTCGACGCCGACGGCGATCTCGACGTTTTCGTGGCGAACCAGGAAGGGGACGCCAACGGGCTCTTCAGGAACGACGGCGGGCGCTTCACGGATGTCGCGGCCGACGCGGGCGTGGCCGCCGTGCCGCGGCCGAAGGAGGACGGCGGCGTCGGGCCGGCGCTCGCCGACTTCGATCTCGATGGCGACATCGACCTCTTCGTCGCCAACTACGGCCCGAGCGCGCTGTACCGCAACGAGGGAGGCGGACGCTTCGCCGATCGGGCGCGCGCGTCGGGTATCGACGTGCGCACGCACGTGACCACCGCGGCGTGGGGCGATGTCGACGGCGACGGGCGCCCGGACTTGTACCTCGGCGCCTTCCTCGCGGGGGAGCCTCACTACCGCGACTGGCTCTTCCTGAATCGCGGCCCGCGGGACGGCGCGTGGCGCTTCGACGAGGCGCTGCCCGCGCTGCTGCGCGAGCACGATGCCACGCACGGCGTGCAGCTCGTCGACTACGACGGAGACGGCGCCGTCGATCTGGCCCTGACCAACAACCACCCCGAGGGTGGCCACTTCGTGCTGCGGAACGTCACCGAGGGTCGCGGCGCCGGCCTGTCGGTGGTGGTAACCGACGCGGCCGGCCGGCGGACGCGCGCGGGCTCGGAGGTGCGGGTGTACGCGGCGGGCACCCGCCGCCTGCTCGCAGCGGGCCTGGTCGACAGCGGGAGCGGGTACTGCTCGCAGGGCGCCGCGCCCGTGCACGTGGCCCTCGGCGCGATGCCTCCGGACCGCGTGGACGTGGAGGTCACCGTGCCGGCCGGCGGCCGCCGCGCGGTGACGCGCGTCGAGGCCGTCGAGCCCCGCGACGGCTCGCGCGTCACAGTGGTGACGCAAACCCCGGTGACCCCACCCCGGTGACGGAACCTCGGTGACAGAACCTCCGGCGGAACCCTCTCGCTACACCGTCGCGCCGGCCACCTGCGCGCGGGCGCGCTCGGCCGCGGCGGAGCGGAGCAGCGACCACGCCGTGTAGACCACCACGAACACGACCAGCCAGCGGACGGCGTAGAGCGGCAGCGAGCGGACGATGAACGCCGCGATGAGGACGGCCAGCGGGCCGCCGACGGCCAGCGAGATGGCCGCCCGCAGGTTGTAGGCGTTCTTTCGCACGAACTGCAGGCTCGCCACCGGCATCAGGAACGCGCACGAGCCCATCATGATGGGGAAGGCGGCTGTCGGGTTCATGCCGAGCATGCTCACGAGAATCATGCACGGCGCGTAGAGGCCGATGCCGATGGTCATGAAGGCGCCGAGCATGAAGTTGCCGCCCAGCCCCAGCGCGAGCTTCACGCCGGAGAGCGCCTCGGCCTCGCCGCCGCCGGGAACGAGGCTCATGAGCTGCAGGAACATGATGGTGGCCGCGCCGATGAGCGCGGTGCCCATGCCGAGCTGGACCTTGCGGCGCGGGAGGCCCGCCACGATGCCGGCGCCCAGCCAGGCGCCCAGGGTGGCCGCCGCGATCATCAGGAACAGCGTCTGGAACTCGACGTTGATGATCGTGATGTAGATGAACGACTGGATGATGGAATTGATGGCGTGCCCGACGTTGAGCGTCCCCGGAATCTGCTCGTCCGGGATCAGCTTCCAGAACTTGTACGCGGCCGTCGTCGTCGCAAACGATCCGATGCCGAGCGTGTCGAAGAAGTTGGTGACGAAGCCGATGGTGAGGTGAATGGCCGTCGGCCGCACCGGCTCGTCCGAGCCGTGCCCACCCGCGCGGAGGCGCTTGACGGCCAGATACGCCCAGTCGGCGATGTAGAAGATGGTCAGGCCCGCGAGGGCCAGGAGCAGGATGTTTTTGGGCGACACGCGGCGATTGTAACTCGGGGTCGGGCCTATTTTCAGTTTCTGCGTACCCCGCCCGATCGCGCG
>JBFMCA010000192.1:0-4036 GCA_040754955.1 Acidobacteriota bacterium
GCGCGTGGGGCGCGTGGGGCGCGTGGGGCGCGTGGGGGCGGCAGCTGCACCGGGTTTTGCCATACCGACGTCTATCTAACCGGTTAGTTAATTAGAAGTCAAGTGGCGCACCCCACGCACGACAGCACGGAGACTCGGAGGCACGGAAGGCTCAAGATCCTGCGATCCCGAGATCCCTGAGAGACTCCGTGTCTCCGCGTCTCCGTGACCCCGTGACGCAGACCGAGCGTGAAGACGGAACATGCCGTAGATCGTCTACGTCAAACCCCCTGAACACCGGAGGACGCCTCGATGCCCACGACCTCGACCCGCGCCGCTGTCCCGCCGCTTCGGCTCTGGCCAGGGGTCGCGGCCGTCTCGCTCCAATGGTTGGCGTGGGTCGGCGTCCCGCTCGCCGCGCCCGACTACGCCGTGTACGGCATGTTCGGCGGCCTCGGGCTGGCCGCCGTCGTGCTGGCCTGGTGGCTGTTCGCGAGTCGCGCGCCCTGGATCGATCGCCTCGGCGCGCTCGCGGTCATCGGGATCGCCATCTTCAGCACGTCGTTCTTCGTCGACCGCTCGATCTCGAACGGGATGATGGGCCTGATGCACCCCATCTTCTCGTTGCCGCTGGCGACGCTCGGGCTTGTCGCCGGCGCGGCGCTCGCGCGACACGCGTCGCCCGCCGGCCGGCGCGCCTCGATCGCCGCCGCCATCTTCGTCGCCTGCGCCGCGATGACCCTGGTCCGCACCGGCGGCATCATGGGCGGCGGCCGCTCCGAGCTGCACTGGCGCTGGACCGAAACCGCCGAAGAGCGACTGCTGGCGGCGGGGCCCGTGGCGCCGCGGGCGCTTCCGCCGCCCGCCACGCCCGCCCCGATGACTCCGGCTGCGCCTGCGGTTCCCGCGCCGGCCTCCCCCACGGCGGAGGCGGCCGCGCCTCGTGCCGGCATTGATGAGGCGCGGGTCCCTGAGACGCCGAGCGCCCCGGTCGCGCCGGCGGAGAGCGCGCCGGAGTGGCCCGGCTTCCGCGGCGCCTCGCGCGACAGCGTCGTGCACGGCCTCCGCATCGACACCGACTGGACCCGCACGCCGCCCGACGAGCTGTGGCGCCGCTCGATTGGTCCCGGCTGGTCGTCGTTCGCAGTCCATGGGGATCTGATCTACACGCAGGAACAGCGGGGCGAGGACGAGATCGTGTCGTGCTACCGGCTGGCGACGGGCGAGCCGGTGTGGATGCACAAGGACCCGGTGCGCTTCTGGGAGTCCAACGGGGGCCCCGGCCCACGTGCCACGCCCACGCTTCACGGCGACCGCGTCTACACGATGGGCGCCACCGGCATCGTCAACGTGCTTGACGCCCGGACCGGCGCGCGCATCTGGATGCGCAACGCGGCCGCCGACACCGGCCGCGCCATCCCGGACTGGGGGTTCGCCAGCTCGCCGCTCGTCGTTGATGACGTCGTCGTGGTGGCGGTTGCGGGCCAGCTCGTCGGCTACGACGCGGCGACCGGTGAGCCGCGGTGGACGGGGCCGTCCGGGGGCGCCGGGTACAGCTCACCGCATCTGGCCGTCATCGGCGGCGTGCCCCAGGTGCTGCTGGCGCGCGGGTCGCGCACGCTCAGCGTCGCGCCCGCCGACGGCGCGACGCTGTGGGAGCACTCGACGGGCGTCGCGTCGGTGAGCATCCTGCAGCCCGCGCTGGCGCCCAGCGGCGACGTCCTGGTGGCCAGCGGCGACGGCATGGGCGGGGGCGGAGTGCGCCGGCTTGCCGTGTCGCGCGCCGAGGACGGCTGGACGGTCGAGGAGCGCTGGAACTCGCGTGGGCTGAAGCCGTACTTCAACGACTTCGTGGTGCACGAGGGCCACGCGTACGGCTTCGACGGCAGCATCCTCGCCGCCATCGGCCTCGACGATGGCGAGCGGCGATGGAAGGGAGGGCGCTACGGGCACGGACAGCTCGTGCTGCTGCCCGATCAGGACGTCCTGCTCGTGCTGTCGGAAGACGGCGAGCTTGCGCTCGTCAGCGCGACGCCGCACAAGTACACCGAGGTCGCGCGGCGGCCCGCACTCGAGGGCAAGACCTGGAACCACCCTGTCCTGGTCGGCGACGTCCTGCTCGTCCGCAACGGGCAGGAGATGGCGGCGTTCCGCCTCAGCCGAGCAGATCCCGCAGCGCCGGATCCAGCTCGGTGAAGCGGAAGGTGAAGCCGAGCCGCTCGGCGTGCTCGGGCACCGCGCGCTGACCGGTCAGGACGAACGTCGCGAACTCGCCGAGCACGAGGCGGAGCGCAACGCCCGGCACCGGGAAGATGGCGGGCCGCCGCAGCACGCGGGCCAGCGTGCGTGTAAACGTCGCGTTGGTGACGGGCGCCGGCGCGGTGGCGTTGAAGGCGCCCGCCGCCCCCGGCGTCGCGATGAGCCAGGCCGTCATACGGATCCAGTCGTCGAGGTGGATCCACGGCATGTACTGCCGCCCGGATCCCAACCGGCCGCCCACGCCGAGGCGGAACGGCACGAGCATGGTCTCGAGCGCGCCGCCCTCGGGATGCAGCACGAGGCCAGTCCGGATGACGCACACGCGCGTGAGCGCCGACGCGGCCTCCGCCGCCCGCTCCCAGTCGACGCACAACTGCGCCAGCGGATCGGATCCAGGTGGGGTGTGCTCGGTGACGATCTCGTCGCCGCACGCGCCGTAGTAGCCCACGGCCGACGACGAGACGAGAACCGCGGGGGGCGCGGCGAGGGTCCGCAGCGCCGCCACCAGGCTCTCGGTCGGCGCCAGCCGGCTGTCGCGGATGGCCTGCTTGCGGGCGGGCGTCCACCGCTTGTCGGCGATGCCTTCGCCTGCGAGGTTCACGAGGGCGCCGGCACCCTCGAGCGCGCGCGCCCACGGCCCGGTGGTCCCGTCGGGCGCCCACGCCACGTCGCCCTCGGCGCGCGGCGTGCGTGTCAGGACGCCGACGTCATGCCCGTCGGCCCTGAGCGCCGCCTGCAGCCGCCGCCCGAGAAAGCCCGACCCGCCGGCGAGGAGGATTCTCATGGAAATGACGAAGGGCGAAGGGCGAATGACGAAGAAGAACGACGAATGCCATTCGTCATTCGCCATTCGCCATTCGCCATTCCCTGCCTATTGCCCCGCGTATTTCGCCAGGGCGGCGCGCCATTCGCCGACCGGCTCCGGGGCGCCGCCGAGGCGTTCGATGACGATCTGCCGTGTGCGGTACGCGCGGCCGTAGAACCGCTCGTTGGCGTCCCGGTCCTGGCTGATGGTGGAGCCGCTCAGCGTGACGCCGGCGAAGAGGCCGCGGCTGCGGGAGTAGCTCAGGATCTGCGCGCGCAGCTGGATGTCGGTGGCCGCCGACGCGTCGCGCCCGACCGGGCCGGCCGCCACCGAGGCGTCGGCGCCGATCTTGAACTGGTTGCTCAGCAGGCGCTCGAGACCCCGCCGGTTCATGATGACGAGCACGAGGTCCACCGACTGCGCGCCTATCTGGGCGCCGACGCTGCCGCCGGTGATGGTCAGAAAGGCCGGAGACGACCACGTGCCGCTCTTCGGGTCGCGGACGCTCAGGATGCCGCGGCCGCGCTGCGCCCCGATGATGAAGCCGGCCTTGACGAGCGACGGGAACACCGCGATGCCCTCGGCTTTCTCCATGATGGCCCGCGGCACGGCGCTGTCCTCCGCGCCCATGATCTCGCCGAGGACGACGGTGGACTCCTTCACCCGCGCCGCCTCTTCCGATTGGGCGGCCGGCGACGCGGCCAGGGCGGCGAGGGAGAGCACGACGGCCAAAACAACAGTTCTCATGGATGGATGCACCTCAGCCGTTGGCAGGCCCACGGCTGACCCCAGGATCTCATACTGCCGGGACGGGAGGAAAAAAGGGCGGGACGGCCCGACCGGGCCATCCCGCAGCGGAGGTGCGGTCTAGGAGCTTGCTGAAAAACCATTCAGTTTTGGGGATCGACAGATCGTCGATCGCGTACTACCATGTCGGGCATGCGAGGAGACGACCGCCAGCCCGATGCGATGTTCAGTTATGTCTCTGCCGAG
>JBFMCA010000193.1:0-3921 GCA_040754955.1 Acidobacteriota bacterium
CCCCAGCCGCCGAACCGGCCCGTCCGCCCACGCCGCCTGCCTTGACGCTCAGGCCCGCGGCGGGCGCCGAGGCGCAGACCGAACAATCGATTCGGGCGCTCCTCGCGCGCGCGGCCCGCGACCTCGCGCGCGTCAATCCCGCCGGGCTCGCCGCCGACCGCCGCGCGCAGTACGACACCGCGCACCGCTTCCTGCAGCAGGCCGACGACGCCCTCAAGGCGCGCAACCTGATGTTCGCCGGCAAGCTCGCCGACAAGGCGGCCACGATGGCCGCGGTGCTCGTGAGATAGCGCAGGTTTTTGGCTTGATGGCTTGGGACTTGGCAAGGGCAACCCAACGAACAGTCGTAGCCGGCGGTCGTTTCCCATCTACGGAGCAGGTAAGCATGACTTTACGGCGGTCTTCGGCGCGGAGCCGTGGCTGAACGGGGAGACGCGCGTGATCCGAACACCAGTTCCACCGAAGGCCGGCGTCAGAGTTGACGTACAGCGGACGTCCGTCCTTGCTTTCCTGGGTGCTGATCCCTGGGCACACCGTCCGGTCGGCGAGGTACTGAGGCGTGCCTTCGATTCGTTGAGCACACTGTCCTGCCCCAGTTCACGCCGTTCTTTCGCTAGTTCCGCTTTGAGACAGCCTTCCAAGTCCACAGCGCTCCAAGCCTCCACCCCCTGAGCCTCACCCCTCCAGGTCTCCACCCCTCTACCCCCGGGCGCGGCGGTTGCGTTGCGCGCGCCCGTGTGCGAAAATAAAGCGAATCACTCTGAATCCCCGAGAATTCGCGACATCTTGCGTCTGACCTAAAAGAAAAACGCAACATCTAGTGGTTTCACAGCTTGACATCGCGTGACACGAGGCGCATATTGGGCGTCGCGCGCGAGGACGGTCAGGGTCGCGGGAACATCCCAGCAGCTCGCAGCCAGGGCCACGACGAAGAACGGTAGGGCGATGAACTCGAAGGACTTCAGTCGCGCGCACCAAGCCAATTAGAGGGACCTAACTAGCGAGGGCTGACGCCCCACAGGGGCGGGGTGTCGCCCATTGCGGAGGGAGCATGCAGGAAGGCGCTGCTCACAAGATGGCGGCTGCGGCCGCCGGACAGCAGTCGGCCGGCGCGTCGACCCCGCCCGTCGAGGCGGCCGAGCCTGCCCGGGCGCGGAGGACGCAGGCTGGAGTGCCGGGGCTCGAATTCCCGAGATTCTTCACGACGGCGGGCCAGGACCCGTTCGCCCAGGTCGACTGGGACGTGCGCGACGCGGTCATCGGCAACGAAAAGGGCCACGTCGTGTTCGAGCAGCGCCAGGTCGAGGTCCCGAAGGCGTGGTCGCAGCAGGCCACCAACATCGTGGTCTCGAAGTACTTCCGCGGGCACATCGGCTCGCCGGAGCGGGAGCGCTCGGTCCGCCAGCTCATCGGCCGCGTCGTCGACACCATCACCGGCTGGGCGAAGAAGCAGAGGTACTTCGCCTCCGAGGAGGCGCTGCAGGCGTTCAGCGACGACCTGAAGCACCTGCTGGTGGAGCAGAAGGCGGCGTTCAACAGCCCCGTGTGGTTCAACTGCGGCTTCGAGAAGGCGCCGCAGTGCTCGGCGTGCTTCATCAACGCGGTCGACGACACGATGGACTCGATCCTCACGCTGGCCAAGACCGAGGGCATGCTCTTCAAGTTCGGGTCGGGCACGGGGAGCAACCTGTCGTCGATCCGCTCGTCGAAGGAGCTGCTGGCGGGCGGCGGCACGGCGTCGGGCCCGGTGTCGTTCATGAAGGGGTTCGACGCGTTCGCGGGCGTCATCAAGTCGGGCGGCAAGACGCGGCGCGCGGCGAAGATGGTCATCCTCAACGCCGATCATCCGGACATCGTCGAGTTCATCAACTGCAAGGTCGAGGAGGAGAAGAAGGCCTGGGCGCTCATCGACGCCGGCTACGACGGCTCGTTCACGGGCACGGCGTACTCGTCGGTCTTCTTCCAGAACTCGAACAACTCGGTGCGGGTCACCGACGAGTTCATGCGCGCGGTGCTCGACGACGGGCTGTGGCAGACGCGGGCCGTGACGACCGGCGAGGTGATGGACACCTACAAGGCGCGCGATCTGATGCGCCTCATCGCCGAGGGCACCTGGATTTGCGGCGATCCCGGCATGCAGTTCGATACGACGGTCAACGAGTGGCATACCTGCGCGAACACGGCGCGCATCAACGCGAGCAACCCGTGCTCGGAGTACATGTTCCTCGACGATTCGGCGTGCAACCTGGCGTCGCTCAACCTGATGAAGTTCGTCCGCGAGGACGGCGAGTTCGATCCCGAGGCCTTCCGGGCTGCGTGCCGCACGCTCATCACGGCGCAGGAGATCATCGTCGACAACTCGAGCTACCCGACGAAGGCCATCGAGAAGAACAGCCACGACTACCGGCCGCTCGGGCTCGGCTACGCCAACCTGGGCGCGCTGCTCATGTCGCGCGGCCTGCCGTATGACAGCGACGCCGGGCGCGACTACGCCGCGGCCATCACGGCGCTCATGACCGGCGAGGCCTACGCGCAGTCGGCGCGCATCGCGCGCGACCACGGCGGCCCCTTCGCCGGCTACGAGAAGAACCGCGAGCCGTTCCTGCGCGTCATGCGCAAGCACCGGGACTCCATCAAGGGCATCAATCCCAGGCACGTGCCGGCCGACCTGTACGCCGCCGCCAAGCAGGCGTGGGACGAGGCCGTGGAGCTCGGCGAGGACTTCGGCTACCGCAACGCGCAGGCCACCGTGCTGGCGCCCACCGGCACGATCGGCTTCATGATGGACTGCGACACCACGGGCGTCGAGCCGGACATCGCGCTCGTGAAGTACAAGAAGCTCGTCGGCGGCGGGATGATGAAGATCGTCAACACCACGGTCCCGATGGCGCTCCGGCGGCTGGGCTACACGGCCGCGCAGATCGAGGACATCGTCGCGTACATCGACGAGCAGGAGACCATCGAGGGCGCGCCGCACCTGCTGGAGCGCGACCTGCCGGTCTTCGACTGCGCCTTCAAGGCCGCCAACGGCGAGCGCTCCATCCACTACATGGGCCACATCAAGATGATGGGCGCGACCCAGCCCTTCATCTCGGGCGCCATCAGCAAGACGGTGAACGTGCCGAAGAACGCCACCGTCGAGGAGATCGAGCAGGCCTACCTCGAGTCGTGGCGGCTCGGCGCCAAGGCCATCTCCATCTACCGCGACGGCAGCAAGCGCACGCAGCCGCTCAACACCTCGAAGGAGGCCCGTCCGGCCGACCAGGTGCAGGCCGCGGCGCAGGCCGCCGTCCAGGCCACGCCCACGCCCGTGCGGCGCCGGCTGCCCGACGAGCGGCAGGCGATGACGCACAAGTTCGACATCGCCGGACACGAGGGCTACATCACCGTCGGCCTCTTCGAGGACGGCCAGCCGGGCGAGATCTTCCTGGTGATGGCCAAGGAAGGCTCGACCATCTCGGGCTT
Organism: Acidobacteriota bacterium; assembly: GCA_040754955.1. Lineage (GTDB taxonomy): Bacteria > Acidobacteriota > Vicinamibacteria > Vicinamibacterales > UBA2999 > JBFMCA01. Next base: position 3,466 of record JBFMCA010000193.1, read on the forward strand.
CGCCGACGCCTTTGCCCAGGCCGTGAGCTACGCGCTGCAGTACGGCGTGCCGCTCCAGGCCCTCGTGGACAAGTTCAGCCACGTGCGCTTCGAGCCGTCGGGCATGACCAAGAACCCCGACGTCCGCTTCGCCAAGTCGATCGTCGACTACATCTTCCGGTGGATGGCGTCGAAGTTCCTCTCGCCGGAGGCGCAGTACGCGGCCGGTGTGAACAACCGCGACGAGGCCGGTGACCGCGCCAACGGCAACGGCCGTGCAGCCGTGGTCGAGGCGCCCCCGGCGAAGCCCGCGCCGGCGCCCTCCGCGACGAAGGCCACGTCGAGCTTCGCCGCCATCCAGAACCAGGAGGACGCGCCCCCCTGCTCGACGTGCGGATCGATCATGGTCCGCAGCGGCGCCTGCTACAAGTGCACCAACTGCGGCACCACGAGCGGGTGCGCGTAGGGCGGGTGGGG
>JBFMCA010000194.1:0-3902 GCA_040754955.1 Acidobacteriota bacterium
GGTGCCTGGCACCTTTCCGGAAGAAAGGTGCCAGGCACCTTACCGGTACGGGATTTCGACTTCGTGGGGGACACCGCGGACGGTGTAGGTCACCTTCACCATCGCGTCCGGGCCGGCCAGCGGCTGGCCGCGGGCGACCCAGGCCTCCCCGGCCTGGTCGATGACCAGATCGAGGCGTTCGGGCGGGGCGCCGGGTCGTGACACGACCATGACGACGTCGGCGGCAATCGATGCCGGCAGATCCTCGCGCGTGGCGCTCGAGAACCACACCTGATGGCGCCCGCCCGGGTCGAGCACCACCTCGTAGTGCAGGTCGCCGTTCATCAGCACGAGGCCCCCGCGATGCGGCGTGTGATCGCCGTGCGGCTCGGTGACGCCCGCATGCTCCGCATCGTGCGGCGGGACGTTCGCCTCCGCCGGCGGCGCCTCCGACGGAGGCGCGCTGCACGCACCCGTCGCCATCGCCCACACGGCCGCCAGCGCGCAGAGCCGGTACCGGCGTCCGCCGGCCGCGCGCGTACGCCTCCGCGCCGTCACTTGAAGATCGCCTTCGGCATCTTGACGTGCACGCCCATGGTGCCGTCCACGAGCTGGGTGATGGCCACGTCGCCCGCGATGCTCGTGAGCTGATACGCGGAATGCCGGTCGAGGCCGCGCGCGGCCACCAGGTAGTCGACCATCTCCTGAATCGCGATGCGCGTGGCCTCTGCCAGATCCAGATCGATGCCCATGCTGATGACGTGCTCCGGCGTCTCCGCCCGCGGCCATTTGAGCGTCATGCCCTTCCGGACGCTGAGCTGCACGCGCCCGCGCAGCGACGTCTCAATCGCCGTCTGATCCACCTCGCCGTCGCCCTGGGCCGCGTGGCCGTCGCCAATCTGGAAGAGCGCGCCAGGCACGTGCACGGGTATCCACAGCGTGGTCCCCGCGACGAGCTCCTTGTTGTCCAGATTGCCGGCGTGAATCCCCGGCGGGCTGCTGTGGATGCGGCCCATCGCCGGCGGCGGCGCCACGCCCATGCTGCCGAAGAACGGGCGCAGCGGAATCTCGATGCCGGGCGCGAACACGCCAATCATCCGCGCGCGATCGAGGCGGATGATGCGGATGCCGCGCCCCGGAGCGCAATTCTCGCGGATGAACCCGCTGCAGCCGTTGTAGCCGTACGCGATGGGCAGATCGATGGAGAGCACCCGCGCCTCGAGCGCGTCACCCGGCTCCGCCCCCTCGACCCAGACCGGACCGGTCAAGATGTGCCCGCCGGGCCCCCGGTCCTTGACCTGGTCTACGACCGCCTGAAGCGACGCCTGGATCTCGTCGGCCGGCACCCCCGCCTTCAACAGGCGATCCGGCGTGCTCGTCAGCAGGGTGTCGACGTCGATGATGTCGCCCGATCGGATGCGCAGGACGGGCGGCGTCTCGGACCAGTAGTGCCCGTACGCCACCGTTGACGGCGTGGCCTCCAACCGGTGAGTCCGCGGTGCCTGCGCGCCGAGCCCGGCCAGGCCGGCTGAGGCGACGAGCACGCAGCATACGGCAGGATGTCGCATGGCGGCATTGTAGCGGCGTTCGACCCGGATCAGCCGCTCAGCCACGCCACAGCCACCGCGGCGATCGCGGCCGCTGCCACCGCCAGCAGCATCTTGATCCAGCTCCACGGGCGCTCGCCGCTCACCGCCCCGGTGACGCCGTTGGCGACGACCTGGAATCGCCGGCGGCCGTAGTCATACGCCACGACCCAGACCGGCAGCAGGACGTGCTTGAAGGTCTGCCCGGTGTAGGTAGCCGACACCTGGAGATCGCGATGCGTGTCGCCCGGCACGTCGGCGGCGCAGAGCGCCCGCACCTTCTCGTCCATCGCGCGCCGGCCCGCCTCGGCGGCGCCGACGAGGTCGAGATGGTACTGCTCGACCACCCAGCCCGACACGTAGCCGGGGTCGTAGGGGACGAGCTCGCCGGTCGGAAAGGGCTCGATCCCCTTCAGCAGCGACAGCTTCACCCCGTGCGTGGCGCACACCAGCTCATCGTCGAACACCGTCGCGACGTGGCCCGATGCCGGCGTCCAGCGCACGCGCCGCACCTGGCGGAGCTTGCCGTTCACCCGCCGGGTCTCGTAGTAGTAGTGCCCGGCCATGGCCGTCCAGCTCGCGCTGACCCGCGCGTCGAACGTCCAGTACGGCACGTAGATGCCGGTCACCTGGTCGGTGAGCGCCAGCCGATCGAGGTTGCCCGGCGCAAACCACCGGCTGCGCACCCAGCGGCGGACGGCCTCGCGAATCTGCGGCTCGCTCTGTCGGAAGGGCAGGAGGCTCTCGGGGTAGATGGCGTTGCGGGTCTGCGTGTAGGGAACCACGGCCGGCGAACCGCAGAACTCGCACCGCTGCGCGACCCGCGAGGGGACGAAGAGCGACACGGCGCGGCAGCTCTGGCACTGGACGGCCGTGCGATCGTTGCCGAAGCCGCGGCGGTCGGCCGGAATCGCGCGGAGCGCGGCCACGAGGTCGTGCTCCTGGATCGTCGATCCGTCCGCGGCGAGCGTCGCGGGCGCCACCGTGCCGCAGTACGGGCACACCAGCGCCTGTCGCGCGGCGTTCCAGTGCGCCTCCGCGCCGCACGCCGGGCAGACGTGCTTGTCGAGCGCCGCGACCTCGGCCACGGATCAGGACTTCAGGAAGTCGTCGAGCGCCGCGCGGGTCACGCGCCACGCCGTGCCGATGCGCTTGCCCTTCAGGTCGCCGGCCTCCAGCGTCGCGACGACATCGGCCTCGGTGACGCCGAGCACCTTCGCGACGTCGGCAGGCGCCAGCACCTCGGTGGCCGCGGCCGACGCCGCCGCATCCGCGCCCGCGCGCGCCGATCCGAGGATGCCCCCCGGCTGGTTCAGCATCTGCTGCGCCATCGCGAAGCCCATGGCCACCTCGGCGGCGCTTCCGGCCACACCGCCGCCGCCGCCCGGCTGGGCCATGCCCTGCGCCATCTGGTACTTCACATACTCGTTGAGATTGCCGATGGCGCCCATGCTGGCACGCTTGTCGATGGCCTGCTCCACCTCGGGCGGCACCGAGACGTTCTCGATGATGAAGCTCGACAGCTCGATGCCGTACTTGGCCAGCAGCTGGGGGTTGACCAGCGGCAGGAGCGCCTCGCCCAGCTCCTGGTAGCGCGTCGCGATGTCCAGCACCGGCACGTTGGACGAGGCGAGCGCGTCGCTGAACACCGACACCAGCCGCGAGCGCATCGCGTCGGCGAACTCATCCAGCCGGAAGTTGTGATCCGATCCGGCAACCTCCTTCAGGAACCGCTTCGGCTCGACGACCCGGAAGTCGTAGGTGCCGAAGGCGCGGACGCGGACGATGCCGAAGTCCCGATCGCGGGTCATGATGGGGTTGGAGGTGCCCCACTTGTTCGCCGTGAAGAGCCGCGTGGTGACGAAGTAGACGTCGGCCTTGAACGGCGACTCGAACCCGTACTTCCACGACTTCAGCGTCGTCAGAATCGGAATGTTGGCCGTCGTCAGCACGTGCGTGCCGGGAAGGAAGGTGTCGCCGAACTCGCCGAGGTAGACGAACTGCGCCATCTGCGACTCGCGGACGATGAGCTGCGCGCCGTTCTTGATTTCCTTGTCCTCGTCGGGGAACCGCCAGCTGATGGTGTCCCGCGAGTCGTCGGTCCACTCGATGATGTCGATGAGCTGCGTCTTCAGGTAGTCCATCAGGCCCATGGCGCGGTCCTCCCGGCGGTAGCGCTCGATGTTAATCGTTAGTGCATTATCTGAGACACTAATCCCGGTTCCCAGTTGAGTAGCCGACCGAAGTGTACTTGAATAGCGTCATGCCGAATCCATATGACGTGGCGCTCCGGAAGCGGGCGGTGTTGGCGTACGAGCGTGGCGAAGGGTCGTACGC
>JBFMCA010000195.1:0-3802 GCA_040754955.1 Acidobacteriota bacterium
GCCGCGGGTCGTGACGTCGGCGCTGAGGAGGTCGGCCGCGGCGTCGAGGATGGCCCTGTCTTCGATCGCCTTCACGTCGACGTTGCTCGCCAGCCCCATCGTCCACGCGCTGTCGTCGTAGGTGCGGAGGCTGGCGTCGGGATAGATCTGCTTCTCGAGGAGCGTCTTGGCGAGCCGGCCGTACGGCTGGTTCAGCCGGACGATGTAGGAGCCGGCGGGGAAGGTGCCGTCCTTGACGGTGACGTCTGCGGCGGCGCGGTGGACTTCGATGGCCTGCCGGCGCAGCAGGTTCACCACGCGGTCCACCTGGGTCTGGTCGCGCTGGCCGGCTGGGAGGACGAAGGCGTGCGGCGGCTTCGCCGCACCGGCCTCCACCGAGTTGCGCGACTTCTTATAGAAGTTCTCGACCACCATCCCCGGGACCTGCGCCGTCAGGTCGAGGGCGGTCAGCACGCCCGACACGGCGTAGTTCACCGAGTTGCGAATCGACCAGTCCACCTCGCCCGACGGCGCCGGGTTAGGGCGGAACCACTCGCGCCTCAGCTGGTCGCCGGACAGCCGCGCCTTCTTCGTGTTGGCGCCGCCCTGGTTGAAGATCTCGTACATCCGCAGCATGCCGTTGTGGTTGCTGGCGGCGAAGCCGAGGTAGCCGGGCGACCACATGTCGACGAACCCGAAGTGCCAGACGCCGGGCATCCCGTAGCCCGTGAGCCGATTCACCTCGTAGGTCGCGAAGAAGGGCAGCTCCGTGTAGAGAATCGGGTCGAGGTTGGCGTTCTGCGGCGGCTGCCCGCTGAAGGTGTAGAGCAGAATCTGCGCCTCGTGCAGGTCGTGCCAGATGGGCGGTACCCAGTGCAGGTACCACTCCAGGTGTGCGCGGAGCGAGTCCACGCCGTAGTTGATGTCGCGGTTGTTGTCGTGGAAGACGTACTTGCCCCAGTAGGGCGGTCCGCCGTAGTTCTCGCCGCCGTCGTAGGCCTCGTCGATCTTGTAGGCGTAGTACCAGTCCACGGCGCGGTCGCGGCCGTCGAGGTCGGTGGTCGGCGAGATCGAGACGATCACGTTGTCGCGGATGCGCCGCGTGGCCGGATCCTCGGAGACGGCCAGCCGGTAGCCGAGCTCGATGACGCTCTCGGGCGGCGAGGTCTCGCTGCTGTGGAGGCCCGCGCTGATGTGGTAGTGCGGCTTGGTCGCCGCCACGAGCTGCTGCGCGTCAGCGGCGCTCAGGCCGCGCGGGTCGGCCAGCCGCCGCAGGTTCTGCCGGTTCGCCTCGAGGTTCTTCAGGTTCGCTTCCGACGAGATGAAGACGATCAGGATGTCGCGGCCCTCTTCCGACCTGCCGGCCACGAGCGTTCGCACGCGGCCGGGCAGCGCCTTCTCGAGCGCGCGGAAGAAGCGCTGCTGGTCGGCGGTGTAGGTGAGCTTTTGGGGGGCCCCGATGTGGTACCCGAGGACGTCCTTCGGCGTCGGCACGCCCGGGCGCCGCGGGAGGTGGTCGACGAGCGGGCTCATGAAGTCGGGCCGCGTCGTCCACGCCTTCACCGAGGCGGCGAAGTCCTCGTCCTGTGGTTGAGCTGGAGGCTGCTGTGCGTAGGTCGAAAGCCCGAACACCGCGGCCACAAGCAGGACCAGCCCGGCGCGAGGCACCCTGGTCGGGAAGGAGCGTGCCATGATGTAACTCCTTGCAATTCTGTGAAATGCCGGCGATTTGAGGCGTCGAAGCCGCCTCTCGGATGGCGGGGAACCCGGGCAATAATCGTTGAAGCGCCCCTCAGCCCTCTATAGAATCCGGGGTTTTGGACGGACTCCTATGATCAGTGTCGCCGCAATCCGGATGCAGCAGTTCGGCGTGCAATTCTATCAGGCCAGCCTGACGGCCAACGACATCGACAAGCTCGTGCGCTTCGAGGTGCTCAACTACGGCGATCAGGCGCAGGTGCCCGTGCGCGGCGGCAAGAGGGCCGCGCCGCAGTCGAAGATCAACTGGGACCTGCTGGAACGCCGTATCGCGTCGAGCGAGAAGGCGTACCAGCGGCACATCATCCGCAAGAAGATCGAAGAGCTCGTCGGGTACTACGAGCAGTGCCGGCAGGCGCGGGATCTGCCGTCGATTCCGGGCGCGGTGATCATCTCGTGCGACGAGAAGCTGTCGTTCGAGCCCGTGGACGCGGGGTCGGCCCTGGGACGGCTCAAGGTGCCGGAGCGCGAGGGCATCCTGCGCGCCATCGACGGCCAGCACCGGCTGCTGGCGCTGCACGCGGACATCGATCGGTTCCAGGATGAGCACTTCACGGTCCCGGCGATCATCTTCGACCGGCTGCCGGAGGACCACGTCGTCCAGATGTTCGTCACCATCAACGCGAAGCACACGCGGCTGAACGCGTCGCACCTGGTGTCGCTGTCGGGCCGGCAGCTGTATCGCGACGAGGCGCTGGCGGCCGCGCACGACGTGGTGCGCGCGCTCAACGACCGGGAGGAATCGCCGCTGCACAACGAGATCAAGCTGCTCGGGGTGGGCCGCGGCCGTGTGGCGCAGGCGCCGCTCGCCCAGGAGCTGAAGCGGCTCTTCGCCGACGAAGCGGCGCTCGGCGGCGCCCGGAAGAGCGCCGCGTTCCGCGAGGAATCGAAGCGATTCTTCGTGAACTACTTCAAGCAGATCGCGACGGTCTTCGACGCCGCGTGGCACGGGCGCAAGTACTCGATCAAGTCGGCCGCCGCGCTCCGCGCGTTCATCCGCGTGGCGCCCGACGTGCTCACCCGCATCGACCAGCAGCACGCCGACCGGACCGACTTCCGCGCGATCGGCCGCGTCATTGCACCGTGGGGACGCCGCATCGGCGCGCTGCGCTTCGAGACCGACGGCGCCTGGAAGCGCCAGGGCACAAGCGTCGACGGGCTCGCCAAGGAGCTGAGGCTGGCGCTGCAGTATCCGGAAGGCGCGTCGGTGTGAGGCGCGCCGGCCAGCGACTGGCCGGCGCCCCCGCGCGAGAAGTTGCCGCCAGCCTGGCTCCCCCCAGCATTCGCGGCACGACTGCCGCGAACAACAGACTGGCGACGCCCTTGATGAAGGCAAGCTTCGTACCGGCCGGCCGGACCGCGGGGCACGCGCGATTTTCTTCGAGTTTTCGGCGGAGGCAGGCCGCCGTGGGCCGCCTCTCCGCGCGGCCGTGCGAGCGGTGACCGGCAAGATTCGCAGCCCCGGTTACAAACGTGTCCCCCGTCAGGCCGCCGACAGCGCCACGACTCGCACGCCAGCGGCCTCGAGCCCCGCGCGGACTCGCCGCGCGAGCTCGGCCGACCCTGGCGTATCGCCGTGCAGGCAGATGGTGTCCGCGTCGAGGGTGAGCCGGCCGCCGTCGATGGTCGCGACCTCGCGCGTGCGCACCATCTTCACGGCCCGCGCGGCGACCTCGGCGGGGTCGTGCAGGACGCTGCCCGGCCGGTGGCGGGAGACCAGCGAGCCGTCGCGCTCGTACGCGCGGTCGGCAAACACCTCGGCTGCCACCTTCAGCCCGGCCGCCTGCCCGGCGGCCAGCAGCGCCGAGTCGGGCAGCCCGAACAGAATCAGGGTCGCGTCGAGGGCCGCCACCGCCCGGGCGATGGCGTCGGCCAGCGCCCGGTCCCGGCACGCCATGTTGTAGAGCGCGCCGTGCGCCTTGACGTGCTGCAGCCGCAGCCCCTGCGCCGCGGCCATGCCCGCGAGCGCGCCCACCTGGTAGAGCACGAAGTCCTCCACCTCCCGCGGGGTGGCCGCGCGCTCGCGGCGGCCGGAGCCCAGCAGAACCGGAAAGCCGGGGGGCGC
>JBFMCA010000196.1:0-3688 GCA_040754955.1 Acidobacteriota bacterium
CTTCGACGCTCGTCAGAATTGACCCGCTGCTGCTCGTCAAAATGGACCCACCGTCGCTGAGCGTCTGATCGATCGTCCGCGCGGAGCGAGTACCCGTGCGGAGGAAGAAGCGACCGTGTTCGGTGTGCCGTCGGTGGTTCGAGCCAGACGCGCGCCAGGGACGCAAGCAGCATACCTGCGGGGAGGCCGGGTGCCGTGCCGAGGCGCACCGACGGGCAGACCGTGCGTGGCGCAAACGAAACGCGGACTACTTTCGCGATCAGCGATGGGAGGAGCGACTCGCCCGCGAGGAGATCGCTCGACGACCGGCGGGAGTGCCCTGGCACCTCGCGCAAGATGCGATGAAGACGAAACCGTCGGTTTTTCTTGCGGGAGTAGCGGGAGTGATCCTTTCACGCGCGAAAGACGCGATGCGCAGGCAACTGCGCGGATCGCAAGCGGGAGCGCCGGGAGTGATCCCGAAGCGGTCGCAAGACGCGATGGCTCCGCGCGGGCCACCTCCGGCAGCTTGAGCGCGTGGATGTCGACCTGCACGCGCTCGAGCTCCGGCATCACGACCTGCGGATCCACGACGCCGAGCAGCGTCGCCGCTTGATCGGCTCGGTCGCCGAGATCGGGCAGCAAGTGCCGGTGGTCGTGATCCGCGAGGGGGAGCGCCTGGTGCTGATCGATGGCTACCTCCGCGTCGAGGCGCTGCGCAAGCTGGGCCGCGACACGGCGACGGCGACGACGTGGCCGGTCAGCGAGGTCGATGCGCTGCTCCATCGTCGCCACCTGTGCATGTCGGTGCCGGCGATCGAAGACGCCTGGCTCCTGGCGCGCCTGCGTGAGCACGGGCTGTCGCTCGACGACATCGCGCGGCGGCTGTGCCGCTCCAAGAGCTGGGTCTCGCGGCGGCTCGCGCTGATCGAGGCACTCACGCCTGCGGCACAGCAGCGCGTTCGCGCGGGCACCGTGCCGCCGCACGCGGCGATGAAGTACCTCGTGCCGTTGGCGCGCGCCAACAAGCGGCAGTGCGAGCAACTGATCGCGGGCCTCGGCGAGACGCGGGTTTCCGATCGCGAGCTCGCCGCGCTCTACGATGCGTGGCGCAGCGCCGATCGCACGGGCCGGCAGCGCATCGTCGCCGAGCCGCTGCTCGTGTTGCGAGCGCTCGCCGCGACGGCCACGGCCGACGTCCCCGACGAGTCGGCCCCGTTGCACAAGGACCTCACGATGCTCGCTGCGATCGCGTGGCGAGCGAGCCGCCGGATTCGCGGCGGCGATCGGCTCACCGCCGAGCTCACTCACGCCTGGCGCGCGGCCAAGGAGGCGTTCGCGTCGCTGGGCACCACCATCGAGGAGACGCATGCTGGACCAGACCACCCGACAAGCCATCCTGAGACTCCATGAGGCCGGCCACGGCTCGCGCGCGGTCGCCGACGCGCTCCAGATCTCGCGCGGCGCCGTCAAGCGCGTGCTCCGCGACGGCCGCGCCGAGCCGCCGCCCCTTCCGCGCGCCGAGAAGGCCGAGGCCCACCGGGACGACATCCTCGCGCTCTACGCCGAGTGCGGCGGCAATCTGGTGCGCGTCCACGAGGAGCTGCTCGCGCGCCACCAGCTCGCGCTGTCGTACCCGGCGCTGACCGCGTTCTGCCGCAAGCACGGCATCGGTCACGAGCCGAAGAAGCCGGCCGGCCGGTATCACTTCGAGCCCGGCCAGGAGATGCAGCACGACACGTCCCCGCACGATGCGCACATCGGCGGCGCGCTGCGCCGCGTCCAGACCGCCTCGCTGGTGCTGTGCTACTCGCACCGCCTGTTCTTCCAGTTCTACCCGCGATTCACCCGGTTCGAGTGCAAGCTGTTCCTCGACGAGGGCATCGGCTACCACGGCGGCGCATGCGAGCGCTGCATGATCGACAACACCCACGTCGTCGTGCTCCACGGCACCGGCAAGCAGATGGTGCCGGTGCCCGAGATGGAGGCCTTCGGGCGCCGGCTCGGCTTTGCGTTCGTCGCGCACGAAAAGGGTGACGCCAACCGGTCCGCGCGCGTCGAGCGGCCGTTCCACTTCATCGAGAAGAATTTCCTCGCCGGCCGCAAGTTCGCCGACTTCGCCGACGCCAATCGCCAGGCGCGCGACTGGTGCGACAAGATCAACGCGCGGTTTCGGCGCTCGCTATCGGCCAGCGCCAACGAGCTCTATGCCGTCGAGCGGCCGGCCATGCGCCGGCTCCCCCCGTGGCGCCCCGAGATCTACCTGCTCCACCAGCGCGTCGTCGATCTCGAGGGCTACATCCACGTCGACGGCCACATCTACTCGGTGCCGTACCAGCTCATCGGCAAGGCCGTCGAGGTCCGCGAGACCAAGGACAAGATCCACGTGTTCCTCGGTCCCCGCGAGGTCGCCGTGCACGACAAAGCGATCTCGACGACCAAGCAGCGCAAGACGCTGCCCGAGCATCGTCCCCCGCGCGGACAGCACGCCGTCCACATCGCGCCGCTTCCTGAGGAGCGCGAGCTCGCCGAGGCCGGCGCTCCGTTTGCCGACTACGCCGGCGCGCTCAAGAAGCGCACGGGGCCCCGGTGGCCCGTCGCGCTGCGCCGGCTCGCGCAGTTGCGGCGCGACTACCCCACCGCCCCGCTTGCCGCCGCCATCGAGACCGCCGCTCACTACGGGCTCTACGACCTCGATCGGGTCGAGCGGATCATCTTGCGCAACGTCGCGACCGCGTACTTCGTCGTCCCGGCCGATCGCCAGCATCCCGCGTCGGGGGAGGCCGCCGATGAAGGATGATCTCGAGCAGCTCCTCAGGAGCCTGCACCTGCGCAAGATCGCCGAGCTGTTCGACGAGGAGGTGAAGCGCGCCGAGAAGCAGGACCTCTCCTACCAGGAGCTCATGGCACGGCTCCTCCGGGCCCAGTGGCAGGCCAATCAGGAGGCCGCGCTCGACTGGCGCATCAAGCGCGCCGGCCTGCCCGAGCACTGGACCCTCGAGACCTTCCCTTTCAAGCGCCAGCCCGGCGTCAAGGAACGCCAGATCCGCACCTTCGCCGAGCTCGAGTTCGTCCCCAAGGCCGAGAACATCGTCTTCATCGGCCCCACCGGCGTCGGCAAGACCGGCCTCGCCTCCGCGCTCCTGCTCAAGGCGCTCCAGAATGGTCACCGCGGTGTCTTCATGCGCGCCCAGGACCTGTTCGACGAGATGTACGCGTCGATCGCCGACCGCTCCACGCGACGACTGCTCAACCGCCTCGTCAAGGTCGACGTCCTGGTGGTCGACGAGATGGGATACCTCAACCTCCGTCCCGAGCAGACCAACATCTTCTTCAAGCTGATGGAGGAGCGCTACCGCCAGCGCCCCACGATCATCACGACCAACCTCGACTACTCCGAGTGGGCCAACTTCCTCGGCAACAAGGCGCTCGTCGGTGCGCTCCTCAGCCGCCTGCGCCACCAGTGCCACACGGTCAAGATCGACGGACCTTCGCTTCGTGACCAGTCAGGCTGAGCCATCTCGACCCTCTCACAGCTCGGCTCAAGACGCCCTCGCCGCTCGCGCGCCGAGGGCGTCGCGCTTTCGGCGACCGCTCAGCTCCATCGACCGGCGGCGCGCTCACGACACAAACCCGCTCGCAGATCCAGGTGCGCGGCCCGGGTCACCTTTCGCGAGCAGGACCGGGTCACTTCTCGCGAGCGTTGAAG
>JBFMCA010000197.1:0-3668 GCA_040754955.1 Acidobacteriota bacterium
ACCCGCCCTACCTAATCCTCCCCAGAAACGCCTCGTAGCCCTCGCCGCTCCGCGCATCGAAGTAGATGGCGAAGTCGTTGCCGACCTTCTCGAGGTTCGACCAGAAGTGCGGGTCCTTGTAGGCGGCGCGCATCTCGGGCAGCACGTCGCGCAGCCGCTCCCACACCAGCAGCAGCTCGCGGCCGCTCTGGAAGAACAGCTCCTTGTGGAGGATGCCGGCGACGACGAACGAGGCGACCATGTCCCAGTAGCTGCCCACCATGCGGAACGACGCGTTCTCCTGGCTGCCGGCCGGCGCCAGCTCCTGGAGGTGTGCCCAGCTCGCGGGCTTGCACTTGGCCGCGAACCACGCCCGCGCGTCGCGCATGCGCGGCTCGCGGCGCAGCTCGTACAGCCGGAGAATCAGGTTCGCATCGTCGTAGGTGGGGCGTTGGGTCATGGGCGCGTCTCCGGGGCTGGTTTAGACTGGATAGGTTATGAACCCGTGGGACCAGTTTACCGGGGCCAACGCCGGGTATATCCACGAGCTGTACGAGAAATACCAGCAGGATCCCGCCTCGGTGGACCCCGAGGCGCGGGCGCTGTTTGCGACGTGGACGCCGGGGGAGCCGGAGACCGCGGGCACGCCGGCGCCGGGAGCGTCGGGGAGCGTCAGCGCGGCCGACCTGCACGCGGCCATCGCCACCTTCAACCTCGCGGAGTCGATTCGGCGGTTCGGGCACCTGGACGCCCGGCTCGACCCGCTCGACTTCACGCCGCCGGTGGGCGACCCCTCGCTCGTACCCGAGACGCACGGACTGACGGCGGACACGCTCCGGCGCCTGCCGGCGTCCATCGTGGGCGGACCGGCCGCGGTGGGAGCCGCCACAGCGCTCGAAGCCATCGAGCGGCTGCGCGCCATCTACTGCGCCACCACCGGACACGACTACAACCACGTGTTCGTGCCGGACGAGCGCGTGTGGCTGCGGCACGCCGTCGAGTCCGGCCAGTTCCGGCCGCCGAAGGATCCGGTGGACGGCCCGGCGCTGCTCGAACGGCTGACCGAGGTGGAGGTCTTCGAGCGGTTCCTCCATCGCACGTTCCCGGGCAAGACGCGCTTCTCGCTCGAAGGCCTCGACACGATGATCCCGATGCTCGACGAGATCATCAACGACGCGGCCGCGTCCGGCGTGCGCCACGTGATGATTGCCATGGCGCACCGCGGTCGCCTGAACGTGCTCGCGCACATCCTGCAGAAGCCGTACGCGCAGATCCTGGCGGAGTTCAAGGACCCGCTCTTCACGCGGACGTGGCGCATCGACCTGGGGTGGATGGGCGACGTGAAGTACCACGCCGGCGCGCGCGTGGAGCGCGGCGGCAGAAGGCCCGAATCGCTCGTCATCTCGATGCCGCCGAATCCCAGCCACCTCGAGGCCGTGGATCCGGTGCTGCACGGCATGACGCGGGCCGCGGCCACGCTCGCCGACGCGCCGGGCCGGCCCACGTTTCGCAAGGACGAGGTGCTCGCCATCCTCATCCACGGCGACGCGGCGTTTCCGGGCCAGGGCGTGGTGGCCGAAACGCTCAACCTCTCGCGCCTCGACGGCTACGACGTCGGCGGGATGATCCACATCATCGCCAACAACCAGCTCGGCTTCACGGCCGAGCCCGACGAGTCGTACAGCACGAGCTATGCGAGCGGGCTGGCGCGCGGCTTCAAGATCCCCATCGTCCACGTCAACGCCGACGATGCGGAGGCGTGCATCGAGGCGGCGCGCCTGGCGTGGGCCTACCGGCTGCGGTTCAAGCTGGACTTTCTCATCGACCTGGTCGGCTACCGCCGGCATGGGCACAACGAGGGCGACGAGCCGGCGTTCACCCAGCCGCGGCTCTACGCGCTGGTGCAGGAGCACCCGACGGTGCGCGCGATCTACGCGGCCCGGCTCGCGGAGGCGGGCACGGTCGCACCCGAGCAGGCCGAGGCGATGGTGCAGGCGCGGTTCGGCGTGCTGGAGCAGGCGTACGCGAGCCTCAAGCCCGAGGAAGACTACGTGCCGCCGGTGCCGGAGATTCCGCCAAGCGGCGCGGCCGCGCGGGCACAGACGGCGGTGCCGCTCGACCGGCTGGCCGCGGCCAATCAGGCGCTGCTGGCCGTGCCGGAGGGCTTCACCGTCCACCGCAAGCTCGAGCGGGGCCGCGAGCGCCGCGCACAGGTGTTCGCCAGCGCCGACGAGCGGACCATCGACTGGGCCACGGCCGAGGAGCTGGCGTTCGCCACGATTCTCGAAGACGGCATTCCCATCCGGCTCACCGGCGAGGACGTCAAGCGCGGGACGTTCAGCCACCGGCATGCCGCGTATCGCGACGCGGTGACGGGCGCGGAGTTCGTGCCGCTCCAGCACCTGCCGACGGCGACGGCGTCGTTCGAGATCCACAACAGCCCGCTCTCGGAGAACGCGGCGCTCGGCTTCGAGTTCGGCTACAACATCCAGGAGCCCCGCCGGCTGGTGCTGTGGGAGGCGCAGTACGGCGACTTCATCAACGGCGCCCAGGTGGTGCTGGACGAGTTCATCCTCTCGGGCCGCGCCAAGTGGGGGCTGGCGCCCTCGCTCGTGTTGCTGCTGCCGCACGGCTACGAGGGACAGGGCCCGGATCACTCGAGCGCGCGGCTCGAGCGCTTCCTCAACCTGGCCGCGGACCTCAACGTGCGGGTCGTCAACTGCACGACGGCCGCGCAGTACTTCCACGTGCTCCGGCGGCAGGCGGCGCTCGTCACCACCGATCCGCTGCCGCTCGTGGTGATGACGCCGAAGAGCCTGCTGCGGCACGCGGCGACTGCGTCCACGCCGCGGGAGCTGGCCGAAGGCCGGTTTCAGAGCGTCATCGAGGACGCCGGCGTGAAGAGCCACTCGAAGGTCCGGCGCGTGGCGCTGTCGAGCGGCAAGGTGCACGTGGACCTGGCGTCGAGCGAGCAGCGCAGGACCGCGAGCCATGTGGCGCTCGTCCGCGTCGAGCAGCTCTATCCCTTTCCCGCCGACGAGATCGCGGCGGCGCTCGGCCGGTTTCCGAAGCTTGGCGATGTCTGCTGGGTGCAGGAAGAGCCCGAGAACATGGGCGCCTGGGAGTTCGTGCGACCGCTGCTCGAGCGGCTCATCGACGGGCGGTGGCCGCTGCGCTACATCGGCCGCGTCCGCAACTCGAGCCCCTCGGAGGGATCGGCTTCCTGGCACGCCGTCAACCAGCGCGCCATCGTCGAGCAGGTGCTCGAGGAGAAGGCCGGGACGCGCGAGCTGGACCGGGTTCTCTCCAAGCAGATCTGATGGGTGGGCGCTGCGCCCGGCGTCGGTGAAGGTTGAGTGACATGGCAACGAACATCGTGGTCCCCGAACTGGGAGAGTCGGTTGTCGAGGCGCGCGTCGCGCGCTGGCTGAAGGCGGAGGGCGATCGCGTCGCCGCCGGCGAGCCGCTCGTCGAGCTCGAGACCGAGAAGATCGACCTCGAAGTGAGCGCTGATCGCGCGGGCGTGCTCGGGAAGATCAAGCACGCCGCGGGTGCCGACGTGAAGGTGGGCGAGGTGCTGGCCGTGCTCGAGGCCGACACCGCCGGCGCCGAGGCCAAGCCTGCGCCGG
This sequence comes from Acidobacteriota bacterium, assembly GCA_040754955.1. Lineage (GTDB taxonomy): Bacteria > Acidobacteriota > Vicinamibacteria > Vicinamibacterales > UBA2999 > JBFMCA01. Next base: position 3,609 of record JBFMCA010000197.1, read on the forward strand.
CCGCAGCCCCGGCTCCGTCGAAGCAGGCGCCGGCACAGGCGGCGCCCCCCCCACCCCCCC
>JBFMCA010000198.1:0-3642 GCA_040754955.1 Acidobacteriota bacterium
TGGGGAGCAGGCAGCCAGCGTCGAGGCCAGGGCGATGGCGACGAGTCGCGAACGTGTCTCGGTCATGCCGCGCATGCTACCCGAACACGACGCCGGCGGCGAGCCCGTGCGCTACCGCCGCGACGACGGCGGCACCATCCCCTTGATGCGGAAGTACGTCACGAGGTTGCCGTAGTGCTCCTGCAGGTGCCCGGTGTTGGCCATCAGACCTGCCGCGCGCGTCTGCTGCCCGCCCCCGAAGGCCGACGGCACCATCTGGCCCGCCGACTGGTCCGTGAGCGCCGCGTACGCCTTGTCGCAGTACGCCGCCGACTCGCGGAGCGCCTTGACGATGTCGGCCTTCGACGTCGCCGTCTTCTCGAAGTGGTCCTCCTCGAAGGGTGACTTCTGGCCGAGGGCCGGCGAGCAGAACACGTAGTTGGCGCCGGCGATGTGCGCCAGGATGGCGCCAAAGCTCCGCACGGTGTCGACGGGCCTGAAAGCGTAGTCGGCCTCCGGCATCTGGTCGGCCGACGCGAGGATGTTGCCTTTCGCGCCCTCCCAGCCCTGCTGGATGGACCGCGCCACGGGATTCTGCGCCCACGCCACGACCGGCATCGCGAGCGACAGGCCAAGCACAACCACAATTCGACGCATGGAGACCTCCTCGTGCCGTATTCTACGCGTCACTCTCAAGGAGCGTCAGATGACCCGCGCCCTCCCGGTCGTTTTCGCCGCCATCCTCGCTCTGCCGCTGGCCGCCCAGTCGCCCGCGCCTGCACCGCCGGCGGGCGGCGCCCCGGCCGGGCGGTTCGCCGCGCTCGACCGCGTGCTCCAGGAGCACGTGGATGACGGCCGCCTGGCCGGCGCCGTCGCGCTGGTCCTCCAGGACGGCAAGCCCGTCTACGAACGCGCGGTCGGCTGGAGCGACAAGGAGGCCGGCCGGCGCATGGCGCCCGACACGATCTTCCGTATCGCCTCGCAGACCAAGGCCATCACGAGCGCCGCGGTTCTGATGCTCGTCGAGGACGGGCGGATGAGCCTGACCGAGCCGGTCAGCCGCTACCTCCCCGAGTTCGCGAAGGCCACCGTCGTCGGCCAGGGCGGCGCGGTCGTGCCGGTCAAGCGGCCCATCACCATCGCCCACCTGCTCACGCACACGGCGGGCATCTCCTACGGCACGGAGCCAGCCGTGGCCGCTGCCTACGAGGCGAAGGGGCTGGGGCCGGCGGCCGGCTACGGTTGGTACACCGCCGACAAGGACGAGCCCATCTGCGACACCATGGCGCGGCTCGCCTCGCTGCCCTTCGTCGCCCAGCCCGGCGAGGCGTACGTCTACGGCTACAGTACGGACGTCCTCGGGTGCGTTGTCGAGAAGGTGTCGGGGCTGCCGCTGGACCGCTTCTTCCGCGAGAAGATCACGGGGCCTCTCGGGATGCGCGACACGGCGTTCTACCTGCCGTCGGGCCAGTCGGATCGGCTGGCCACGGTGTATGCCAGCGTGATGGATGGGCCTGTCGTCCGCGCGCCGGCGGGCGCCCGCGGGCAGGGCCATTACGCCGAGGGCCCGCGGAAGAGCTTCGCCGGCGGCGCCGGGCTGCTGGCGACGGCCCGCGACTACGCGCGGTTCCTCGAGATGATCCGCCGCGGCGGCACGCTCGACGGCGTGCGCATCCTCTCGCCGCGCGGTGTCCGATTGATGACCACGAACCAGGTCGGGCCGCTCTACGACCGGGCCTCGGCGCCGCTGTGGGATTTCGACGGCGGGCGCGGCTTCGGCATGGGGTTCTCGACGACCGATGCCTACGGCGCGAACGGCTTCGAGGGCGAGGGGGGCTTCGGCTGGGGCGGCGCCTACGGCACGGTCTACCGCGTGGATCCGGCGCTCAGGGCCGTGCTGGTGCTGATGCTGCAGCAGATTCCCAACCGCACGGACATCCGGACACGCTTCCAGACACTCGTTTACCAGGCGCTGGCCGAGCCCGTGCGGTAGAATTCTCCGGTTCGAGGAGGCATCGATGAGCGTAGCGTCAGTCCTGCGGAGTCTGGCCGTCTGCGTCTGTATGGGGGCGATCGCGGCATCGCCCGCGTTCGCCCGGCAGGAACAAACCCCGCACGCAGCCCACCCGGCCCCCGCGGCTGACGCCCCCGGCGAGCTGCCCAAGTACGTGGCCGAGCCCATCGAGCTCCTCAGCAAGGCGCTCGGTCCCTTCAGCCGGCCTATTTCGTCCCCCAGCAAGGAAGCCCAGGCGTTCTTCGACCAGGGCATGCAGATGATGTTCGCCTTTGCGCGCCTCGATGCCGTGCGATCGTTCCGCGAGTCGTGGAAGCGCGACCCGGAGTGCGCCATCTGCTACTGGGGCGAGGGTTGGGCATGGGGGTCGTACCTGAACGGGCCGATGCTGCCGGAGCAGTCCCCCTTCGCCTACGCGGCGGCGCAGAAGGCCATGTCGCTCCGGCACAAGGCCACGCCGGTGGAGCGCGACTTCATCGAGGCGCTCTCGGTGCGCTACGTGAAGAACTTCGATCCGAAGACGCCGCGGGAGCAGGACGAGGCCTATGCGGAGGCCATGCGGAAGCTGGCTGAGAAGTACCCGAACGATCTCGACGCCGTGACGCTGTATGCCGACGCGCTCTTCCTTCTGGAGCCGCGCCGCGGGCGCCGGGATATCGACGCGCCGAACGTCAAGCGCCTGCATGCCGTGCTCGAGAGCGTCCTCGACCGCGATCCGAAACACCCGGGCGCCTGCCATCTGTACGTGCACGCCACGGAGTCGACCGTGCGGCCGGACAAGGCGGAAGCCTGCGCCGAGTTCCTCGGCCGCTCCATTCCCGGGGCGAGCCATATCCAGCACATGCCGTCGCACACGTGGAACGAAGTGGGCCGCTGGGGCGACTCGGTGCGCGCCAACCTCGAGGCGTGGCACTCCGACCTCAAGGCCGATCACGGTGAAGGCTTCGCCATCTACCCCGACCACAACCTGCACATGCTGCTCTATGCCGCCGCCATGGACGGCCAGGGTGCCATCGCGACGCAGGCCGGCAAGGACTACGCGAAGCGCACCAGCGACACGATGTACCAGGTGCTGACGCTCATCCGGTTCGGCCGCTTCGACGAAGTGCTCGAGGTGACGAAACGGCCCGAGCGCGACGTCCCGGCGGCCCTCTATGACTTCTCGGTCGGCTACGCGCACCTCCGGCAGGGCGCGGCTGACTTCGCGAAGCTGTACCTGGAGCGGGTCAAGAAGACGGCCGCGACGTCGAAGGGCACCTTCCGCATGCACTCGGCCGAGCAGCTCCTGGGCGTCGTCATCGGCATCCTGGAGGGCGAGATTCTCCGCGAGGAGAAGGACCTCGACGGCGCGATTGCCGCCTTCGAGCGCGCGGTCGCCTTCGATGACGGGCTGGACTACGATGAGCCCGAGCCGCTGCCCTTTCCGGCGCGGCACTGGCTGGGCGCCGCGCTCCTCGAGGCGAAGCGGCCGGCCGACGCGGAGCGCGTGTACCGCGAGGACCTGAAGCAGCACCCGCACAACGGGTGGTCGCTGTTCGGCCTGAAGCAGGCGCTGGCCGCGCAGGGCAAGACCGACGCGGCCGTGGACGAAGACTGGGCGAAGAGCTGGTCGCGCGCCGACACGTGGATCCGCGCCTCGCGCTTCTAGC
>JBFMCA010000199.1:0-3551 GCA_040754955.1 Acidobacteriota bacterium
GGCCCGACCCCGAATTACTCGCGCAGCGCGTCCGTCGGGTCGATGGCCGTCGCCCGCCACCCCGGCACGAAGGCCGCCACGGCCGTCGTCGTTGCCAGGGCGGCGGCCGCGGCGGCGTACACGCCGGGGTCGCCCGCCTCGACGCCGTAGAGGAGCGTGGAGATGGCCCGGCTGCCCGCGACGGCGGCCGGGACGCCCACCAGCAGCCCGACCAGCGTGTGGCGGAGCGGCGCCGCGACGACGGTGCGGATGACTCGGGCGCGGCTTGCGCCGAGCGCGATGCGCAGACCGATTTCCCGCGTCCGCTGCCGCACGCCGAACGCCGTCACGCCGAAGAGGCCAATCGCGGCCAGCCCGAGTGCGAGCAATCCGTACAGGGACGTCAGGCGCGCCATGAGCCGCTCGATCTGGAAGTTGACGCTCACCTGATCGGCCAACGCCACGACGCGCGCCACGGTCACCTCGCGGTCCACCTCCGCCAGCGCCTGGCGGACGGCGGCTTCGAGCGCGCCGGCCGGCACCGCGGCATCGACCACCAGCGTCCGGAGCTGCATCGAACGCGCCTGCATGCTCGCCGACGCCGCGTCGTCGCCGTAGTCGACGGTCTGGAACGCCGGCAGGAAGATCATGGGGCGCACCGGCTGCCTCGGCCCCGTATAGCGGACGTCCTCCACCAGCCCGACGATTTCGTAGTCGCCCGCCCGGTCGGGGCCGCCGATGCCGACGTGCTGGCCCAGCACCTCGGCATCCGGAAAGAAACGCCGGCGGAACGCGTCGTTGACGACGGCCACGCGGCGGCCGCCGACCAGATCCGTCTCGGTGATGGCGCGTCCGCGGAGGACCCGCGTGCCCGTCGTCTCGAAGTAGTCCGGCCCCACGCGGTTCCAGGAAGAGATGTCCGGCGAGGTGGGATCGACCGCGCGGCCCGCGAGGCTGATGCGGCTCGACCAGTTGTTGCCCTCCATGGGGCTGTAGAGGGCGTACGACACGCGGCGGACGCCCGGGATGCGCGCGATGGCGTCGCGCAGGGCCGTGAAGCGTCGCGCCTGCGCCTCGCCGTCGGCCGCCGGCGGCGGGTCGATGTGGATGACCGTGCGCCCCTCGACCTCGAAGCCCAGTGCCTGGTCCTCGAGGGCGCCGAGCGTCCCGAGCAGCAGGCCCGCCCCGGCGAGCAGCACGAACGTGAGCGCCACCTGCACGACGACGAGCAGGCGGCGCGGGACGAACGCGCGCACGCCGCCGGAGCGGCCGATGCCCTGGAGCGCCTCGAGCGGCGGTGTGCGCGCCATCGCCCAGGCGGGCGCCGCCGAGAAGAGCAGGCCCGTCACGAGGGCCAGGCCCACCGCGAACATCCACACCACGGCGCCGGGCGATGTATCCACGGGCGCGCGCTCCACCATGAGCGGCGGGAACGCGAGCGTCACCAACGCCCGCGCGCCGCTCGTGGCCACCCAGACGGCCAGCGCGCCGCCGATGAGCGCGAGCACCACGCCTTCCAGCAGCGCCTGCGACAGCACCCGCGAGGCCGGCGCACCGAGCGCCGCCCGGATGGCCGCCTGCCCGCGGTCGGCAGTGGCGAGCATGAGATTGGCCAGGTTCGCCGCCGCGATGAGCAGCACCAGGCCCGACGTGATGAGGAGCACCGTCAGCGCCCGGCCGAACTGCTCGCGGAGCAGCGGCACGCCGCTTCCGGCCGGGGTCACCACGATGTGCTGGCGCGACGTGCGATCCCGCTCCTCCTCGCCCGCGATGTTCTCGGCCTCGATGAACTGGCGCAGCGCCGCAGACGCCCGCGCCGCCACGCGCTCGGCCGTCGCGCCCGGGCGCAGCCGGCCGATGGCGTAGAGCCAGTCGGCCATCGGACGGTCGCGCAGCGACGTCTCGCCGCGCAGCAGCGGCTCCTGGCCGAGCGGCAGCCACACGCCCGCCGGGTTCGGCCGGATCACCTCGCCGAAGAAGTCCGGCGCCGCGACCCCCGCCACCGTCATCGGGTGGCCGTTGACGACGAGCACGTCACCGATGAGCGCTGGGTCGCCGCCATAGCGCTCCATCCAGGTGCGGTAGCTCAGCACCACCACCGGCGTCGCGTTCGGCTCGTCGTCATCGGGGGCCAACAGCCGGCCTGCCGCCGGCCGGACGCCGAAGGTGCGGAAGTAGTTGGCCGATACGTATTGGCCGCGAATCGACTGGCCGGCCCCGGCGCCTCGCCGCACCGACACCGACTGTGTGGTCGCCTGGAACGCCGCGAGGCCCACGAACTCGTCGGCCGTCGCCGTGCGGAGGTGGTCGACGAGGCGCGTGGAGAAGAGCGAGTAGCTGTCCTGGAGACCGCTGTTGACGCAGCAGTTGAGGGTGTCGCCCAGGCGCACGAGCTCATGCGGGCGCTCGACGGGCAGCGAGCGGAAGAGCGCGGCGTGCATGAGCGAGAAGACGGCGATGTTGGCACCGAGTCCGAGCGCCAGGGTCAGGAGCGCCGCGGCCGCGAACGCCGGCCGATGCCGGAGCCTTCGGAGCGCGTAGCGCAGGTCGTCGCGAAGGTGCATGGGATGGCTCCCCCCTTGGCCTCGGTTAGACGGCGGCCGTGGCCGAAGCGTTGAAGCGCTAGAATGGCGGCCGGACTATTCGCCCCGGGGGACCTCCATGACTCGCATCCTCACTGCTGCCGTGGCCGGCGCGCTGGGCGCCCAGGCGTTCCTGGCGGCCCAGGCGCCGCCCGACGCCGCGCTCGTCGCACGCGCCAACGCCATTCACGAGCGCGTCATCACGCTCGACACGCACGTGGACATCAATCCCCGGAACTTCACGCCCGGCCTCAACAACTACGCCATGCGGCTCGACACGCAGGTGAACCTGCCCAAGATGTTCGAGGGCGGGCTCGACGCCGCCTTCTTCATCGTCTACGTGGGCCAGGGCCCGCTGACCGCCGACGGGTACGGCAAGGCGTACGCCCAGGCGCTGGAGAAGTTCGACGCGATCCACCGCCTGACGAAGGAGATTGCGCCGAACCAGATCGGGCTGGCGCTCACGGCCGCCGACGTCCGCCGCATCGCGGCGAGCGGTCGCAAGGTGGCCCTCATCGGCATCGAGAACGGCTACCCGGTCGGCACCGACATCAGGCGCGTGAAGGAGTTCTACGACCGTGGTGGCCGCTACATGTCGCTCGCGCACAACGGGCACAGCCAGCTCTCGGACTCGAACACGGGCGAGCGGGACGGCTGGATGCACAACGGGCTGAGCGAGCTGGGCCGGCAGGTGATTGCCGAGATGAACCGGTGGGGCATCATGATCGACGTCTCGCATCCGTCGAAGGCGTCGATGATGCAGTCGGTGGCGCTGTCGAAGGCGCCGGTCATTGCGTCGCACTCCGCGTGCCGTGCGCTCTGCGATCACAGCCGCAACATGGACGACGAGCAGCTCCTGGCGCTCAAGAAGAACGGTGGCGTCATCCAGATGGTGGCGTTCAACAGCTACGTGAAGACGCCGCCGCCCCCGTCGCCGGAGCGCTCGGCGGCGCTGGCGGCGCTGCGCAAGGAGTTTGGGCTCGGTGGGGC
>JBFMCA010000200.1:0-3450 GCA_040754955.1 Acidobacteriota bacterium
ACGTCGGCCGACGGCCGATCGTCCCGGCCGGACACGACGCCCGTGGCGGCGCCCAGCACGCCGGCGCCCCGGCGCCACACGAGGACGGTCAGCCCTGGCAGTCGAAGCACGGCGTCCTCATCCGCGCGCGGAGCCGCGCGGCCAGCTCGCCCTCGCCCCGCGCCTCGCTGATCGCAGCCGCGTGGTGCAGAATGCGGGCGTCGACCGTGCCCGTCCGCAGAGCCTCGTCGGCCGCCCGGCGCGCGTCATCGAGACGTCCGGCGCGGAAGTAGGCGAGCGCCAGCGCGTCCATCGTGTGGATGTCGCGGCGCCGCGAGGCCGCCGCTTCGGCCAGGCGGACCGCCTCTGGGATGTGCCGGTGCCGCTCGGCCAGGAAGCGCGCCAGCGCCTGCGGCTGCGGCTCCTCGGTGTCCCAGCCCTCGCGCTCGAGGCGCTCGGCCTCGTCGTAGCGGGCCTCGGCAGCCGCCCGATCGCCCGCCCGCGCGGCGAGATCGCCGAGGAGGGCCGCGGTCTCCGGGGTCGGCGCCTCGCGATGCATCCGTTCCACGAGGGCGCGCGCCGCCGGATGATCGCCCTCCGCGAGCTTGACGCGCGCGAGCCCGAGCAGCGCGTAGGGGTGCGACGGGAAGGTGTAGGCGGCCCGCTCGAACTCCAGCCGCGCGTCGCCCAGCCGGCCCATCTGGAGGAGCAGCGCGCCGAGTTGCGCGTAGTGCCACGCCTGCCCTTCCGCGTCGTGGGCGCTCGTGGCCTCCGCTGCCATCCGCATGTGGCGGAGCGCTTCGTCGAGGTCCCCGCGCAGCTCGAACGCGTAGGCCACGCGTGCGTAGGCTGCGGGGCCTGGCTTGAGGCGTCCCATGGTGTCGAACGCCTCGAAGGCCCGATCGTAGTCCCCGAGCTCCAGCGAGGCATCCCCGATCACGCCGTAGTTGTAGGCGTCCGCCGGATCCACGGCGCGGGCGCGCTCCGCCTCGCGCAGGGCGTCGCGAAACCGGTGCTGGGCCAGCAGGACGGGTCCCAGCATGCGCCGCGCGTCGTAGTGATCGGGCACCCGCGACAGGAACGCGCGGAGCCGCGCCTCGGCCTCGACCGCGAGCGACCCGTCGCCGGCCACGCGCTGCATGCGCAGCAGCGCGTCGGCCAGGCGCACCACGGCCTCGGCATCCTCGGGCCGGGCCGCCAACCGGCCGCGCATGTCGTCGATCGTGCGCGCCAGGTCGGCCCGCGTGGTCGACGCCACCGCCGCCGCTCGCGCGGGCGCGGGCCGCGGTACCCGTGCATCCATCCACGTCGCCGCCACCACCACCGCGGCGGTCGCGGCCACCGCTACCGGCACAATCCATCGTTCCATCGTCACGTCGGCACCTCCCCTGTAATACGAGGGGCCCGGGGACGCCGCCCGGGCCCCTCCTCCTTCGCCGGTCCTACCGGTTCCCCGCGTGCGGGATGCCGAGATAGGGGAACTGCGGCAGATACGGCACGTCGTTGCGGTCGACGCCGTCGCCGAGCCGGTTGTTGGGCGCGCGGTTGAAGGCCGGCGTCAGCGGCGTTGCGCCCGCGGCCGCCTGCAGCACGATGTCCACGACGTCGTCGCCCACGCGGCGACCGTTCGGGAAGCCGGCGATGTCGCCGCGCAGGACGCCCATCGGGTCGGGCACCGCGGCGGGCGGAACCGCGACGTTGAGGCGCAGCATCTCGGCCGGCCGCACGCCGGGTGGCTGATTGAGCCCGGGGAGCCCGGTGAGGAAGATCGTCACCAGGTCCTGCCGCGGTGTGGGCGGCGACTGCACGCCGAAGATGGCCGCGAGCAGCTTCGGCACCTCCGGATCGGTGACGCGATCGAGCGCCACGCTGTCGCCGGTGGGCTCGAGCCCGTTGAACGCGTCCTTGCGCGCCAGGTCGATCACCGCCTCGTTGACGAGCGGGTTGCCGAGGCGCGATACCTGCACGAGGGGCCCGGCGTGGGTCTGGGCGCCTCCCGTCAGGGTCCGCGTCGCAAACCGGCTGGCCGTCGACCAGACCCCGATGACCGCGCTCGGGTCGTTGGGGTTCGCGGGCGCCGCGCGGCTGCGCGTCAGCTCGCCGATCGGGAGCTGGATGGCCAGCGTGCTGACGTTGAAGCCGGCCGTGCTGTCCTCGACCTCGCCCGACCCGACACCGAGCAGGTCGAAGACGGCGAGGTCGACGTAGAAGCCCTCGTCCCGCTGCCCCGCGAAGACCCGGCCGCCGCCGGCCAGTCCCTGAATGCCGCCCCCGAGCGCCCCGTAGTTCGGTGTTGACCGCGGGCCGATGTTGGGCGGCGGCACCGGCAGCCGCGGCGCCAGCACCGTGGCGGTGCCGGTCCGACGCGGGCCGTCGATGCGGGTCAGGCTGTAGAACTGCCGGACGTTCAGGTCGGGATCATCGAGCGACGTGACAGCGCCGGTGTTGTAGAGGAACGTGGACGGGTTGCGCACCTCGGTGGTGAACCGCCACTGGAAGGTGATGTCCTCGACGGCGTCCCCGGTGTTGTCCACATGAATCTCGTAGACGACATTGGGGTCGAACGAGTAGAAGTTGGGACCGCCATCCGGCTTCTGGAAGGGGATGAAGTTGGCGATGAGCGTCACCTTGTCGGGCTCGTCCGGCGAGCGGAAGGCGTAGACGTCGGTGTTGTCGGCCATTGGATCCTGGGCGATGAGGGGAGCCTCCCGGTGGCTCGACGCGTGGCCCGGCATGAGCGTCCAGCCCATGACGAACACGCCGACCAGGGCGGCGATGTTGCGATGCATGCAGGTCCTCCTGACTCGTGGTCATCGCCGGCACGACAGTGCCGGCAGCCGTCGAGTCTCGGTGGCTGGGACCCCTGCGGCCAATGGCGCGGTGCGGACCTTGCGGTGGACTTCTCCTTCCCCCGGAAGTCGTGCATGATGAAGGGGTTCGGGCGTCATCTTCCCGGGAATTCCGGACGGTTGACCGGGGTTGATCTCCCTCCGAGAAGCCTCGGTGCATGACAGACGTGTCGAAAAGGCTCGTCGCATTCGGCGTCTACGAAGTCGACCTCGCGTCGGGCGAGCTGCGCCGACAAGGGCGCCTGGTCCGGCTGCAGCAGCAGCCGTTCGAAGTACTCCGGGCCCTGGTGGAGCGGCCCGGCGATCTCGTCACGCGCGACGAGCTGCAGCGGCGGCTCTGGCCGGACGGCGTGACCGTGGAGTTCGAGACCGCGCTGAACAAGAGCGTCGCCAAGCTGCGCGATGCCCTCGGCGACGTCGCCGACAACCCTCGCTTCATCGAGACGCTGCCCAAGCGGGGGTACCGCTTCATTGCGCCGGTCAGGTCCGGCAGCGCGCCGGTCGACACGGGCGCATCGCCGAGGCCGGCGGCGCCGGCCGACCCACCGGCGGCGGCGGCCGGGACCGCGGCAGCCCGGAATCCCGGATGGCGCCGGCGGCGGGCGGTCCTGGCGGCGGCGGC
>JBFMCA010000201.1:0-3437 GCA_040754955.1 Acidobacteriota bacterium
CCCGAGTTCCGCACGACGTAGGTCGATTTCGGAGTCCGACGGGCTGAATTTGGCTTGCTCGCTGGGATGTGGGTCGCCGCCGCTCGAAATCCTGTAGGCACACGTAATGTGCTGAGCGCCTTGTGTTCGACGGGACATGGTGGTTAGCGTGTAGGCAGGGTGTATCTGCGGACGACGAGCAGGCGGGCGAAGGACGGGCAGGTTGTGCGCTACCTGGCGTTGGCGCACAACGAGCGCAACGAGCGCGGCGTGCCGGTCGCGAGGGTGATCCACAACTTCGGACGAGAGGATCTGGTCGATCGTGAGGCGTTGGTGCGGCTGGTGCGCTCGATCCAGCGCTTCTTGGGCAGCGAGGAGGGCCTGCGCGCGGCGGCGCCACGCGGGTTCGAGTTCCTGGCGGCGCCGGAGGCGGGCGGTCCGCATGTCGTGGGTGCGCTGTGGGAGCAGCTGGGGATCGGGCGTGCGATCAGCCGCGCCGCGGCGGGTGGCCGCGGGCGCTCGGGCGTGGAGCGCGCGGTCTTCACGATGGTCTGCCAGCGCTGCCTGGAGCCGGCCTCGAAGCTTGAGGCCACGCGTTGGGTCGGGCGCGACGTCGTCAAAGACGGCGTCGCCGGCGTGAGCGACGACCAGCTGTACCGCGCGATGGACTTCCTGCTTGGGTGCGCGGAGCGGGTGCAGGAGTCGGTGTTCTTCTCGGTCGCGCACCTGCTCAACCTCGACGTCGACGTGATCTTCTTCGACACCACCTCGACCTACTTCGAGTGCGAGCCCGACGAGCTGGGTGACGATGATCGCCCAGGCGATGACGGCGAGTCGGTCGCGGGAGAGCGAGAGGGCCCGTTGCGGCGGCTGGGGCACTCCAAGGACCACCGCCCCGACCTGCCGCAGGTCGTCGTCGGCTTGGCGGTCACCCGCGAGGGGGTGCCGGTGCGCTGCTGGGTGTGGCCGGGCAACACCAACGACCAGACCGTCATCGGCCAGGTCAAGGCCGACCTGGTCGGCTGGCGGCTGGGACGGGCGATCTACGTCGTGGACGCCGGCTTCTCCGGCCGGGACAACCTGCGCGCGCTCAGGTCGGCAGGCGGGCACTACATCGCCGGCATGAAGCTGCGCTCCGGGATGAAGGAGACCGAGGCCGCGTTGTCGCGCCAGGGCCGCTACCGCACCGTGCGCGACAACCTACGCGTCAAGGAGGTCAAGGTCGGCGACGGGGACGCGGCCGAGCGGTTCATCGTCTGCCACAACCCCGCCGAGGCCGAGCGCGACCGCGTCCGCCGCGACCGCCACATCCAGCGCATCACGGCCGAGCTCGAGCGGCTCGACGCGCAGCGCCAGCGCGCCACGACCACGGCTGAGCGCGACGCCCACCGGCGTGGCGAGTGCGCGCTGCGCGACCATGCGACGCTGTCGCGCTACGTGCGCCAGACCACCAGCGGCCGGCTGGTCATCGACCGCGAGAAGATCCGCGCCGAGGAGCGCCTCGACGGCAAGTACCTGCTCACCACCTCAGACCCGGCGCTTCCGGCCGAGGACGTCGCGCTCGGCTACAAGCAGCTGCTCGAGGCCGAGCGCAGCTTCCGCGACCTCAAAGGCGTCTTGCGGCTGCGGCCCGTCTTCCACAGCAAGGACGAGCGCATCCGCGCGCACGTGCTGATCTGCTTCCTGGCCTTGGTGATCGTCCGCGTCGCCGAGACCCGCGCCGGCCAGACCTGGCGCACCATCCGCGCCGAGCTCGGCGAGATCCGCCAAGGCCACTTCCGCGGCCACGACGGCGAGTTCACCCAGACCACCGAGCTCACCGCCAGCCAACGGGAGCTACTCCGCCAGCTCGACGTCCCCGAGCCGCCGCGCTTCGGCCAGATCACCGCCGCCTGACACGCCCCGGGCGTGTAGGCACACGCGCACAAGCCGCACAAGGTCCCCGATCGCCAGCAACGATCGGCGATCCGCGCCTCACAGCACGCCTACGTCGTGCGGAAGTCCCGCGGCTGCTTGCCGAGGAGGGCTACGGCCCGGACTTCGCGCGCGCCCTGGGAATCGAACCCAACGGTGCCGGCGCGCTCGCTCAGGGAGGCGCTTCTCCTGCACGCCCGCGAGCAGCCCGTCGTGGAGTCCCGCCCCCAGCCCGCTCTCGGGCCGGCGGCACGGACGCTGCGGGTCCACGGACCACAACGCCTCGGCGGGCGCGAAGCCGTCGTTGCGAGCGTATGGGCCATCGTCGCCCCCGGCAGCGCGCCGCGCCTGGTCACCGCCTACCCGAGGCGGCGTCCGCGGCGCTAGCCTTTCTCTCGATGGCGGGCCTCTATCCTTTCTCTCGATGGCGGGCCTCTATGACTACGTGGAGCTCACCGCCCCCGCCGGGGGTTGGCCCCCGGGCACCCGGGGCCACCTGATCGAGATCCACCCCGAGGGCGTCGGCCTGGTGGAGGTCGACGGGGCCGCCGAGAGCGACCGCTCGGCCCTCGACTTCCTGCCCGAGGTGCAGATCGCCACGCTGCACGTCCTGGCGCCGGCCCGGCCGCCCGCATGACCAATTAGCGGTAGACGTCACGGCGGTGGTCGACGCGAAGCACGGCGACGATCCTGGCGTGATCGTCGATGGAGTAGATCGCCCTGAAGGAGCCCCGGCGCGCGCTCCAAAGCCCCTCCAGATCCCTGCGGAGCGGGCGACCGACACGGTGGGGGTTCTCCCGGAGGGCTCCGTTGAAGAACTCGATCATGGCCGCGGCCACCGCCTCGGGAAGCTCGTCCTGAATCGCGCGGACCACAGGGCCGGCGAGCCGGACGATGTAGTGCTCCGTCACACCTTGGGGCGAAGGGCGCTGATCGCGGCGGTACCCTCGACGAAGTCGCCGCGGAGGATCGCCTGCTGTCCTTCCCTGATCCCGCGCACGACCTCCGGGTCGGCGAGGATCGACAGCGTCTCCTCCAGGCTCTCGAGGTCCTCTGGGCTGATGAGCACCGCGGCGGGTCGCCCGTTTCGGGTCACCACGACCCGTTCGTGCTCGCGCTCGACGCGATCGACGTACTCGGAGAAGCGGTCACGCACGGTGCGAAGCGTCTCAGTCGTCATGGGCACAATTGTGGCGCAGTCCGGGCATGGTGTGCAAGTCCGGCCTCAGCGCCGTCCCTGGCGGCGGCGCCGGCGGATCGTGTCGCGCGGTAGGCCCGCGAACGGTCAGGCCAGAGAGGCGCCTGACTGAGCGGCCTGGCGTCTCACCGATGGTCGGCGGGGACCTACGGTGTCCAGGTCCGTGCGTTTGATGTCACCGGCGACCGGGGCGTTGCCCGCCACGCAGATCCGGCATGCCGCGGTCACGGGCGGCCATGACGGGCTGGGATGGTCCGTCATGGCCGCGTCCGTGATCTATTCGGCTGTGACCTCGGCGACGGCGGCCCGCGCCTGGGACTCGTCCACGATTGATTTGCGGGTGGCG
>JBFMCA010000202.1:0-3297 GCA_040754955.1 Acidobacteriota bacterium
GTCGGGCCTATTTTCCGACCGCACGTCTGCGGAAAATAGGCCCGACCCCGAATTTCCCGACCCGCGGAAAAACAGGCCCGACCCCTATTTTCCGACGAGCCGCTCCTGCAGCCTCTCCCTATACCCGCGGCTCAGCGTGAGGCGCTGCCCGTTCTGCAGCACCACCACGTACTCCCCGTTGAACCACGGCTGGAGCTCCTTGATGCGGTCGGCGTTCACGATGCGCGACCGGTGGATGCGCACGAACCGGCGCGGATCGAGCCGGGCCTCCATGTTGTTCATCGTCTCGCGGAAGAGGTGCGAATCCTCCGCCAGGTGCAGCCGCACGTAGTTGCCCGCGGCTTCGACCCACTCGATGTCCTCGGTGCGTAAGAAGAAGACGCGACCGCCCGACTTGACCACGAGCCGACCGCTCCGCTCCGGCTCGGGCTTCACGTCCTGGACGAGCGCCATGAGTCGCTTGCCGAGGTCGCCCGCCCGGCGCCTCTCGAGGTGCTGGCGCGCATGGGCGAGCGCCTGCTGGAACCGATCGCGCCCGAACGGCTTCATCAGGTAGTCGAGCGCGTGCACCTCGAACGCCCGGAGCGCGTACTCGTCGTACGCGGTCACGAAGACCACGGCCGGCATCTCGGCGCCCAGCTCCTCGATGACCTTGAAGCCGTCCGCCGCCGGCATCTGCACGTCCAGAAACACCAGATCGGGCCGCCGCTCCTGGATGGCCGCCACCGCCTGCTGGCCGTCGGCACACTCCCCGACGAGCTCGATGTCCTTCTCCTCGGCCAGCAACCCGACGATGCGTTCGCGGGCCACCGGCTCGTCGTCAACGACCATCGTGCGAATCTTCGTCACGCCGCCCCCTCCGCCACCTTGGTGGCCTCGACGTCCTCCGCCTCGACCAGGGGGAAGGCGATGACGACCGCCAGGCCCCCGTCCGCCGGTTGCCGGAACTCGAACCGGTGCCCGGCGCCGTAGAGATGCCGCAGCCGCGCCCGGGTATTCGCCAGGCCGACGCCCCGGTTGAAATCCGAGAGCCGGGCCGCGGACAGGCCCACCCCGTTGTCCCGGACCTCGATCTCCAGCCACGCACCCGCCCGACGCGCGCGAATCTCGATGTGTCCGGGCGCGGGACGAAGCCCGATCCCGTGCTTGATGGAGTTTTCGACGAGCGGCTGCAGCAGAAGGTTGGGCACCAGAGCATCCAGCGTGTCGGGGTGAACGTCGACTATGACCGTCAGACGATCACGAAAGCGGGTTTGTTCGATCTCCAGATACTTGGAGAGAAAGTCCAGCTCGTCCTTGAGCAGAACTTGCTGGACGCCGCCCGTACGGAGCGACATGCGGAGCAGGTCTCCGAGCTTCGAGATCATGTTCTCGGCCGCGCCGACGTCGCGGTGCATCAGGGCCGCGATGGTGTTGAGCGTGTTGAACAGGAAGTGGGGCTGGAGCTGCCGTTGGAGCGCCTGCAGCTGCGCCTCGACCAGCCGCGTCTCGAGCTGGCTGGCGCTGAGCGCGCGCTCCTGGGCCTCCCGGTGGTAGCGCGCCGCCATGCTGAGGCCGACGATGGCCCAGTACGTCATCATCTCCCAGTCGAAATAGAGGAAGAACATGCGCTGCGCTTCGGCGAGCCACGACCCGCTCGCCTCGCCGAACGCCCGGTAGATGCCCGTCCGCGCCGCCACGACCATCGCGACGTGCAGCAGCGTGGAGACGAACACCCCCGCCAGGTGAGCCGGCACGGCACCGCGCCAGCGGCCCCGCTCGAGCGGGAACCGACGCGCCAGCCAGAGGACGGCCGGCGCAAGTACGGCCCACGAGTACCAGTAGACCAGGTTGAGCGCGAGCAGCAGCGAGAAGGGCGCGGGTCGGTCCGTGAAGGTCGAGACGAAGTAGTACGCCTGGAACGCGGAGAAGCACCCGAGCGCGGTGGCCACCGCGAAGATCACCCGGACACGAATCACAGGACGGCGTCCCATCTGGGGATCCATACCGCCACTATCCGCAGCGGTCCGCGGCAGGGTCAAGGCCGATCTCGGCCCGCCATTCGTCCCACCGGCCTAATCACCTCGCCCGTTCCGGCCGATACGGTCGCCAGGACAACACGCCCTTCGTATGTTCAGGCGCATGCGGCGGTGGCTCGGCGGCGGTAGATCGGCGCGGACGACGGCGTCCAAGCCCCTCTTCGTCACAGAGCCGCCGGACCCGGGACCGCCGGATGGCTGGTCCCGCGACCTCGACGCGGCGTTCCAGGCCGTCGATGCGCGCCTCGCCGAGCGGCGCCCGGGATGGGACGAGGCCTCGGCGCTCGAGCCGCAGCCGCTCGAGGGCGAGCCGGGTCGGGCTGCGCGCGAGCCGGCCGAACCGCCGCGCCTCGATCTGCCCCGCCCCGAGTGGCGGCGCCCCGATCCCCTGCGCCCCGATCCGCGGCGCGCCGAGGCGAGCCCTGAACCCGCCTGGCCCGATACGGTTCGCGCGGACCCGCCACGCCCGAACGCCACGCCTGGCGATCCGGCCCGCGGCGATGTGCCGCTGGCTGCATCGGTCAAGATGTTCGCACCGGCCGCCTCGCTGGCCGCCGCCGCGCCGACGCCCGCGGGCTCGCCCACGTCCGCTCCCGCCCGGCTTCAGACGTCGGAGAAGGCGCTCGACGCGATGGTGCGCCGCATCGCCGATCAACTGCTCACCGGACCGCTGCAGGGCGAGATGCACCGGGCGCTTGCCGAGGCCGTCGAGAAACTGGCGCCGCGACTACCGGTGCCCGATTCGCCAGCGCCCGATCCGCGGGCGCCCGATCCGCCGCCGCCGGCCGACACGCCGCTCGTCACCATCCGCATCCGGCGCCGCCGGCCGACGCGCCACGACGCGCGCGACAGGATGCGACGCCACCACCGCGTCACGTTCTGACGCCGCGGCCAGCGCGGCAGGCTCAGTCGCCCATTTCCAGCGCGATGCCGGCCACGCGGGTGACGACACCGGTGCGCGCTGGCGGCTCGAGAGTCAGGGTCACGAGCGCCGGCGGGCGCCCGTCGCGGGTGAGCCGCAACCGGACGGCGGTGACCGCCCCTTCCGCGTTGCGCGCCTCCTCGTAGCGCGTCACCTCGCCCGCACCGACGTCGCCGCGCATGCGGCCGACGAGCTGCACGAGCTCCGCGTCGCTCCGACGCTCGCGCAGCGAGGGCGCAAACACCTCCGCCACGAGCGCCGCGAGCGTCCGCTCGTTCGTCTCGGCCATCGCGTCCAGCAGGCGCGCCGCGGCGGCGGCGGCCGGGCCGCCCGGCAGCCGCCATCGCGCGGCGGCAC
>JBFMCA010000203.1:0-3233 GCA_040754955.1 Acidobacteriota bacterium
CAAGCCGCGCTCGCCAAGGGCGAGAAGCGCGTGAGCTTCGGCGACAAGACGGTCGAGTACCGCAGCGTCGAGGAACTGCAAGCCGCCATCGCCGCCGTGAAACGCGACCTCTTCGAGCAGGCCGTGGCCACGGGGCTGTGGCCCGGCGCGCCGCGGCAGATCCGCCTTCACACGACCAAGGGGACGTGATGGGTTGGCTGCACACCCTCAAGCGTCGGCTGTTCGGCGCGAGTCCCACCTACGACGGCGTGGGCGGCGGCCGCCGGGCCGTGGCCTGGCAGGTCGGCAACCCGGGGCGGTCGCGGCGCTCGCCTTCACGCAGAACGAGTTGCGCGCCAAGAGCCGCGATCTCGCCCGGCGTAACGCCTGGGCGGCCGCGGGCATCGAGGCCTTCGTGGCCAACGCCATCGGCACCGGCATCAAGCCGCAGAGCATGGTGACTGATGCGGCCGTGCGCGAGGCCATCCACGCGCTGTGGTGGGACTGGGTGGAGGAGGCCGACGCGGCGGGCTTGACCGACTTCTACGGCCTGCAGGCGCTCGCCTGCCGCGCGATGCTCGAAGGCGGCGAGGCGCTGGTGCGCCTGCGCTGGCGCCGTCCCGAGGACGGTCTGCCGGTGGGTCTGCAGCTGCAGGTGCTGGAGCCCGAGCACCTGCCGACCACCCTGAACCGGGACCTGCCCTCGGGCCACGTCATCCGCGCCGGTATCGAGTTCGACCGGCTCGGGCGGCGCGTGGCCTACCACCTGCACCGCTCGCACCCGGGCGACGGGAGTCTGGCGCCGATGTCGGGCACGGGCGCCTCCGCGGGAGGTCTCGACACCGTGCGCGTGGGTGCCTCCGAGGTCATCCACCTGTTCCGCCCGCTGCGCCCGGGGCAGATCCGCGGCGAGCCCTGGCTCGCGCGGGCGCTGGTGAAGCTGCACGAGCTCGACCAGTACGACGACGCGGAACTGGTGCGCAAGAAGACCGCGGCGATGTTCGCCGGCTTCATCACCCGGCTCGCCCCCGAGGACAGCCTGATGGGCGAAGGGCTGCCGGACGCCCAGGGCGCGGCACTCGCCGGGCTGGAACCCGGCACCTTGCAGATCCTGGAGCCCGGCGAGGACATCAAGTTCTCGGCGCCGGCGGACGTGGGCTCGAGCTACGACGCCTTCATGCGCCAGCAGTTCCGGGCCGTGGCCGCCGCCATGGGCATCACCTACGAGATGCTCACCGGTGATCTCACCCAGGTGAACTACTCCAGCATCCGCGCGGGGCTGCTGGAGTTTCGCCGCCGCTGCGAGGCCATCCAGCACGGGGTGATCGTGCACCAGCTGTGCCGCCCGGTGTGGCGGGCCTGGATGGAGCAGGCCGTGCTCGAAGGGGCGCTGAGCCTCCCCGGCTACGCCCGCCGCCGGCGCGCGTACCAGGCCGCCAAGTGGATCCCGCAGGGCTGGCAGTGGGTCGATCCGCTCAAGGAGTTCAACGCGCTCAAGCTCGCGATCCGCGCCGGGCTGATGAGCCGCTCGGAGGCGATCTCGGCCTACGGCTACGACGCCGAGGACATCGACCGCGAGATCGCCGCGGACAACGCGCGAGCGGACGACCTCGGGCTGGTCTTCGACTCGGATCCGCGGCACGACCGACCGACGCCGCCGGTGCCGACACCTGCGCCCGATACCGAACTCCAGGACTGAACCGATGCTTCCCCACCTCGCCGCCCGCCTGTTCGGGACGCCCCTGCTCGTCCAGCGCGCCAAGCTCGACGTGATCCTCGCGGTGCTCTCCGACCGCCTGCCTCTCGCCGCGCCGGACGTCGAGCTCGCGCCGCCGCTGTCGAGGGCCCCGAACGCTCCGGCGTTTCCGGAGGCTTCGATCGCGGTCCTGCCGATCCACGGCACCCTGGTCAAGCGCACGCTGGAACTGGAGGCGGCCTCGGGGCTGACGAGTTACGCCGAGATCGGCGCGCGGCTGGAGGCGGCACTGGCCGACCCGACGGTCGCCGGCATCGTGCTCGACATCGACTCGCCCGGCGGCGAGACCGGCGGCTGCTTCGAGCTCGCCCGCCGCGTGCGCGAGGCGGCCGGCCTCAAGCCCGTCTGGGCGGTGGCCAACGACGCCGCCTTCTCCGCGGCCTACGCCATCGGCTGCGCCGCCGAGCGGCTCTTCGTCACCGAGACCGGCGGCGTGGGCTCGATCGGCGTGATCGCGCTGCACGTCGACCAGTCGGTCAAGGACGCCCAAGACGGCTTGCGCTACACCGCGATCACCGCGGGCGCCCGCAAGAACGACTACTCGCCGCACGAGCCGCTACACGATGCCGCCCGCGCGGCGCTGCAGGCCGAGGTGGACCGGCTCCACGCGCTCTTCGTCGCGCACGTGGCGGCGATGCGCGGCCTGCCCGAGGACGCGGTGCGCGCGACCGAGGCTGCGCTCTTCTTCGGCCCGCAGGCCGTCGAGACGGGGCTGGCCGACGGGGTGGCCACGCTCCCCGCGGTGCTCGCCGAGTTCGACCGACATCTTGCGGCCGCGCGGCGTCCGTCTTCCCCGCCGCGCCAAGCCCCGACCGGGAAGGCGACCTTACTGCGAGGAACCCCCACCATGACCGACACCCCGCCCGAGACCCTCGGCGTGGATGAGGCCACCGCCCTGGTGGCCGAGGCCCGCCGCGAAGTGGCGCAGTCCGCGAAAGTGATCGCGGAACTGTGTCTGATCGCCGGCTGCCCCGAGCGCGCCGCCGAGTTCATCGCTGCGGGCCGCACCGAAGCCGAGGTGCGCCGCGCCCTGATCGAGGCGCGCGCCGCCCACAGCATGGATACCGCCGTGCGCTCGACCCACGTGCCCCAGGACTGGGCCGCCCCCGGCGCCGATCCGGCCGCCTCGCCCGTGGTCGCCGCCGTGAAGAAACTCGTGACCCGGGAGTGAACCATGCCCACGCTCACCCAAGCCCCCAACCTCGGCGACCTGCTGAAGTACGAGGCGCCGAACCTGTATTCGCGCGAGCGGGCGACCGTGGCCGCCGGGCAGAACCTGCCGCTCGGCGCCGTGGTCGGCCGCGAGACGGCCACAAGCAAGCTCAAGGCCCTCGACCCCGCGGCCGGCGACGGCAGCGAAGTCGCCGTGGGCGTGCTCGCGCTGGCCGTCGATGCGACGCTGATCGACCGGGAGGACGCGATCCTGATCGCCCGCCACGCCATCGTCGCGCGAAACGCGCTGGTCTGGCCCGCGGGGATCACCACCGCGCAGCAGCTC
>JBFMCA010000204.1:0-3186 GCA_040754955.1 Acidobacteriota bacterium
CCACCTCATACACGTGGTACCGCGTGGGCGGCCGCTCCGGCGCGAGCGGCCGGGCGGCGAGCGGCGCCGGTTGGTCGGCCGTCGCATTCGACGGCGCCAGCGCGGGCGGGACGGGCGCGATCGACGCGGCGCGCGCATCGGGTGGCGCCTGCCACGTGATGATCAGCGCCGTCTCGGTATAGCTCACCTCGGGCGCCGACGGCGCGCCGGGAGGCGCGGCGACGGGCACGGCCACCGGGGGCGACGTCGGCCCGTACCGACCGCTGCGGTTGACGCCCACCGCGTAGTAGTAGCGGGCGGGCAGCTCGCTGTCGCCCGGGGCTACGGCAGGCCGTGACATCGCCGGCAGCGCCGCGCCGGACTTCTCGCGGGCCTCGCGGCGGCGCCGCTCGTCCGCCGCCTCGGGCGGCACGACGGGCACGAGATCCTCGGGCGCGAGCGGGTCGACGAGCACCGCGATCGTGCCCTGGTCGACGCCGTCTTCCGGCACGCTCAGCGGCCGTGACGGTTCCGGCGCGTCGGGCGGCAGCGGCGGCAGCGGCCGCCGCACGGGCGTCGTCGCAACGAGCGTGAGGTGCTCGCGGTCGCGGCCGCGCGACACGTTCAGCGCGCCGGGCGGACGATTCGCGGTGACGGCCCACACCTCCACGCGCGCCAGGTCGGCCGGGCCGAAGCCGTCGTTGTTCACGTCGCGCACGGTGAACCGCACCCGGACCTCGTCGCCGCGCCGGCTGGCCTGGAGATCCACGATGGGGGCGGGCTCGCGCGTGAAGGGCGCCAGGGGGGGTCCCTTCTTGCCGCAGGCCCCGAGCGTGACGGCCGCGACGAGCAAAATAGGGGTCGGGCCTATTTTCGGTCGACGAATCACAGGATGTATCGGGACAGGTCTTCGTTCCGGACGATGTCGGCCAGCATGCGGCGCACGTAGGCCGCGTCAATCGTAATCGATCTCCCCGCCAGCTCTGGCGCCTCGAACGAGATCTCGTCGAGCAGCCGTTCCATCACGGTGTGCAGCCGGCGCGCCCCGATATTCTCGGTCTTCTCGTTCACGAGGGCCGCGTACTCCGCGATGAGCTCGATGGCTTCGTCGGCGAAGACGAGCTCTACGTCCTCGGTCGCCATGAGCGCGGTGTACTGCTTGACCAGCGCGCTGCGCGGCTCGGTGAGGATGCGCACGAACTCCGCCTGGCCGAGCGGCTCGAGCTCGACGCGGATGGGGAACCGGCCCTGAAGCTCGGGGATGAGGTCCGCCGGCTTCGACACGTGGAAGGCGCCCGCCGCGATGAAGAGGATGTGGTCGGTGCGCACCATCCCGTACTTCGTGTTCACCGTGGTGCCCTCGACGATGGGCAGAATGTCGCGCTGGACGCCCTCGCGGCTGACGTCGGGGCCCTGCGCGCCCTCGCGGCCGGCGATCTTGTCGATCTCGTCCACGAAGATGATGCCGGCGTTCTCGGTCCGCTCGACGGCGGTGCGCGCCACGGCGTCCATGTCGACCAGCTTGTGCTCCTCCTCCTGGGTCAGCGCCTCGAGCGCCTCGCTCACCGGCACCCGCCGCTTCTTCGTGCGGCCCTGGAAGAAGCCCGGCATCATGTCCTTGAGGTTGAGCTCGACCTCCTCGACGTTCGACCCGGCGATGATCTCGAGCGAGGGAAAGCGCTTCTCGCGCACGTCGATCTCCACGACCCGATCGTCGAGCCGGCCCTCGCGGAGCTGCTCGCGCATGCGCTCGCGCGTCCGCTGCATCTCGTCGCGCCCTCGCGCGGGGTCCTCGTCGGGCGCCGCCGGGCGCGGCGGCAGCAGCAGGTCGAGCAGCCGCTCTTCGGCGTGCTGCTTCGCCTTGGCGCGCACCGCCTCGAGCTGCTCGCCGCGGACCATGTCCACCGCCAGCTCCACCAGGTCGCGCACCATCGACTCGACGTCGCGGCCGACGTAGCCCACCTCGGTGAACTTCGACGCCTCGACCTTGATGAACGGCGACTGCGCGAGCTTGGCCAGCCGGCGCGCAATCTCCGTCTTGCCGACGCCCGTGGGCCCGATCATCAGGATGTTCTTCGGCGCCACCTCCTCGGCCAACTCGGGCGCGAGCTTCTGCCGGCGCATGCGGTTGCGCAGGGCGATGGCCACCGCGCGCTTGGCCTGCTGCTGGCCGACGACGTACTTGTCGAGCTCGGCCACGATCTCGCGCGGGGTCAGGGCGTCAATGGCGGTGATGGTGCGCTCAGGGAGGTTGATCACGTCAGAGCTCTTCGACGATCACGCGGTCGTTCGTGTAGACGCACAGCTCGCCGGCCACCTGCATGGCGGCTTCGGCAATCGCGCGCGCGTCGAGCGCGCTGTGGCGCACGAGCGCCCTGGCGGCGGCCTGCGCAAAGGCGCCCCCCGACCCGATGCCCACGATGCCATCGTCGGGCTCGATGAGGTCGCCGGTGCCGGACAGCAGGAACGTCGACTTCCGGTCGAGCACCACCAGCATGGCCTCGAGGCGCCGGAGCGCGCGGTCGGTCCGCCAGTCCTTGGCCAGCTCCACCGCCGAACGCTCGAGATTGCCGCGGTACTGATCGAGCTTGGCCTCGAAGCGCGCGAACAGCGCGAACGAGTCGGCGGCCGATCCGGCGAAGCCGGCGAGGACGGCGTCGTTGTAGAGCCGGCGGATCTTGCGCGCGCCGTGCTTGACGATGGTGGCGCCGAGCGTCACCTGCCCATCGCCGGCGAGCACCGCCTTGTCGCGATGGCGGACCGCCAGGATGGTGGTGGCGTGGATCATCCCTCGATGATGGCCGCTCGCGAGAAGAGGTGTCAAGGAACGAGGACCCCGGCGTGCCCTTGCGAGGACGCTGACGCGCGAAGGCGCGGCCTTCTGGCCGTTTTTCGCCCAAAAAGACGCGTATGGGCCATGGCAGGCCGGTTGCTTTCTCGCCCCGTGGAGGCGTGTATGCGACTCGTTCTTGCAATCCCGGTTCTCGCGCTCGCCGGGTTCCTCGTCCCGGCGCCCATCGCCGCCCAGGAACCGGAGGCCACCCCAGCTCCCCCCCTTCTCCAGACGCCGGACGTCGCCGTGCCGCGCACGCCCGACCCGCCCGTGCGGCTGGCGGATCCGGCCCGGGCGCCGGCCGGGCGCGAGGCGGTGAACGCCAGCGCGCCGGCGGCGGTGGACGACCAGAGCGGCGGCCAGCGCCGGCGGCC
>JBFMCA010000205.1:0-2846 GCA_040754955.1 Acidobacteriota bacterium
GGCGGGTGGGCCTGGTGGGGCGGGTGGGCCTGGTGGGGTTGCTCCTGTTGGTTGCGGCGCTGGGCGCGTGGCGCGCGGCGCTCGAGGCGGCGGTGGCGCCGCCGAAGCTGCAGTACACGCGCTTCCAGCTGCCGAACGGGCTGACGGTGATCCTGCACCGCGATCAGTCGACGCCGATCGTGCACGTGACGCTCTGGTATCACGTGGGCTCGAAGGACGAGCGGCCGGGGCGCACGGGGTTTGCGCACCTCTTCGAGCACATGATGTTCAAGGGCTCGCGCAACGTCGAGCCCGAGCAGCACACCTCGATTGTGTCGTCGGTCGGCGGGCAGGCCAATGCCTACACGACCGAGGACACGACGGTGTACTGGCAGACCGTGCCCTCGCAGTACCTGCCGCTCGTGCTGTGGATGGAGGCCGATCGCATGGCCTCGCTCCGCATCGACGAGGCGACGTTTCGGAACGAGCGTGAGGTGGT
The DNA here is from genome assembly GCA_040754955.1 of Acidobacteriota bacterium. Lineage (GTDB taxonomy): Bacteria > Acidobacteriota > Vicinamibacteria > Vicinamibacterales > UBA2999 > JBFMCA01. Next base: position 479 of record JBFMCA010000205.1, read on the forward strand.
GAAGGAAGAGCGGCGGATGCGCATCGAGAACCAGCCGTACGGCCGGTTGAACGAGATCATCTACGCCCAGGCCTTCTCGGTGCACCCCTACAGACACCCGGTGATCGGCAGCATGGCCGATCTGGAGGCGGCGACCATTCAGGACGTCCGCGCGTTCCACAACACGTACTACGTGCCGGAGAACGCGACGCTCGTCGTGGCCGGCGACTTCGACGAGGACACCGCGACGGAACTCGTCAACCGCTTCTTTGCGCGTGTGCCGAAGGCGGAGCGGCCCGTGCCGCGCGACATTCCGCGCGAGCCGCCGCAGACGAGGGAGAAGCGCGCGACGGTCGAGGAGCCGTGGCCGCTGCCGGCCGTGGTGGTGGCGTATCACATCACCTACGACGGACATCCGGACTCGTATCCGCTGCACATCGTGCAGAAGGTGCTGTCCGACGGGCAGAGCTCGAGAATCTACCGCAAGCTCGTGTACGAGTCGGGGCTGGCGCTCACCGCCTTCGGCGGCGGCAACATCATCGAGCACCCGAACCTGTTCTACGCGGTGGCCATCGTGAACCCGGGACAGTCGCCCGAGGCCGTGGAGCAGGCGCTCGTCGCCGAGTTCGAGAAGCTCAACGCCAGCGGCATCACGGAGCGCGAGCTGCAGCGCGCCAAGAACCAGTTCGCGCGCGATTACATCCTGGGGCGGCAGTCGGTGCAGGACAAGGCCATGGTCCTCGCGCACGGCGAGGTCCTCCACGCGGACATCACGACGGCCGACGGGGAGTTTCGGATCTTCCAGGCGCTGACGCTCGACGACGTCCGGCGCGTGTCGAGAACCTATTTCCGTCCGGAGAATCGCATCGTGTTGCATGTGATGCCGCGGGGAGGTCAGCCGTGAGCGCGCGCGGCGTGGCCGCGTTCGCATCGCTCGGCGCCGTCGTCGGGCTGCTGTGCGCCTCGGTGGCCGTCACGGCCCAGGGACCGGGGCGCAGCTGGCCGCGCGAGGGGCCGCCCAAGCCGCTGGCCGCCCGGCCCGTCACGTTTCCGCCCTACGAGATCAAGACGCTGCCGAACGGCCTGCAGGTCGTCATCGTCAGCCATCACGAGCAGCCGTCCGTCAGCCTGCGCATGATCATCCGCGCGGGCGCGGCGCGCGATCCGCGGGGCAAGCTCGGACTCGCGATGCTGACCTCGCAGCTGATGGACCAGGGTGCGGGCAACCGCAGCGCCGAGGAGATCGCGGACACGATCGACTTCGCCGGCGGCATCCTGGGCACCGGCGCCGGAACCGATCTCAGCTTCGTCAATGCCATCGTCATGAAGGACGGCCTGGGGCTGGGCCTGGAACTCATCGCCGACGTCGTGCAGCGCCCCACGTTCGCGCCCGAGGAGGTGGAACGGCAGCGGCAGCAGGCGCTCTCGGCGCTCAAGGTGGCTGCGGAGGATCCCGATACCCTCGCCAACCTCGTGATGGACCGCCTGATCTACGGCTTCCATCCCTATGGCATGCCGGGCAACGGCACCCCGGAGACGCTCGCGTCGCTGACGAGGCAGGATTTCGTCGACTTCCACCGGACGTACTACGCGCCCAACAACGCCATCCTGGCCATCGTGGGCGACGTGTCGAGCGCCGAGGCCATGGCTGGGGTCGAGAAGGCGTTCGGAATGTGGGAGCGCCGGGACATTCCCGTGTTCGAGCCCACCGAGCCGCCGCCGCCGACGCGGCGCGTCATCGTCATCGATCGGCCCGACGCCGTGCAGACCGAGATTCGCGTGGGGCACATCGGCATACCGCGCCGGCACGACATGCACCAGGCGCTCGACCAGACGGTGAAGATCCTGGGCGGAGAGGGCGCCAACCGGCTGCAGCAGGTGCTGCGATCGCAGCGTGGCCTCACCTATGGCGCGTCGGCCGACCTCGACGCGTACAAGTACGCCGGCGGTATCGTCGCCGAAACCGACACCCGCTCGGATGCGACCGCCGAGGCGCTGCGGGTCATCGTGGACGAGTTCTGGCGGCTGCAGCGCGAGCCCGTGTTTGCCGGCGAGCTGGGCGGCGCGCAGGCCTATCTGGCCGGCCGGTTCCCGCTCACCATCGAGACGCCGGATGCGATCGCGACGCAGGTGCTCAACCAGCTGTTCTACGAGCTGCCGCTCGAGGAGCTCGAGAAGCGCCGAGAAATCATCGAGTCGATCACGCCCGGCGATATTCAGCGGGCGGCACGCCAGTTCCTGCGGCCCGACCGCCTTGCCGTGGTGCTCGTCGGCAATGCCGACGCGTTCGTCCGCGACCTGCGCGGCGTCGGCTTCGGCGAGTTCGAGCGCATCCCGATTGGCGAGGTCGACCTCCTCGCCGCGGATTTCCGCAGGCCAAAAGGTGCCT
>JBFMCA010000206.1:0-2845 GCA_040754955.1 Acidobacteriota bacterium
CCGTGGATATCCGACGGAGGAGCAACGCAGCCGGCGGGGATGGATCGCCGGTCGAATGCCGGCGGGCGTTTCACCACCGGCTGCTAGCGGCGGACGTCCGCGCCGGCGGCGCGGATGGCCGGCACGTCGATGACGCGCGGTGTCGCCGGCGGCGGGCTCTCGACCGCCTGCACGAGCGCAGCCACCATGGCGTCGAGCGTCACGAGCCCCAGCCGCCGCGCGGTGTCCCGCGTCCGGGGCAGGCGTTCCAGCATCCAGTAGATCGGCACGAGCGCGTGCGGCCACCGGTGCCCCGGCCCCAGCACGTACCAGGGCCGCAGGAACGTGCACGGGAGGCCCGTGCGTTCGAGCAGCCCCTCGGCCTGCTGCCTGGCCTCGACGTAGGCGCGCATCAGCGGCGCCGGGTGCGCGACGCTGACGTAGACGACGTGCGCGGCCGGCACGGTGGCGACGGCGGCGGCCGCCGCGCGTGCCGAGGCCAGGTCCACGGCCTGGAACTCGCGCGCCTTCGACGGGTTCGGGTGGGGCGTGCCGACGAGCAGCACCGCCACGCACCCGGGCGTCAGCGCCCGCGCCACGTCGCCCGCCTCGAGCGCGGAGCCCTCGACGACGCCCGCGCCGGCCGGCACGCGGGCGCGCGAGGCGGCCCGTGTGAGCGCCGTCACGCGGTGGCCGCGCGACAGCAGTTGCGTGATGAGCGCGCCGCCCATGTAGCCCGTGCCGCCGGTCACAACCACGCCGCGCGTCGATGCCGTGCTCATCGCCGGCTGCGCCCCGTCGCGACCTGGCCGGAGCAGGCGGCGGAGTGACAGAATGTTGCACGATGCCTGCCGTGACACCGCTCGAGATTCCGCCCCATCGCATGCGCGCCATGGCCCGCGCCGTCGTCGCCCGGTGCGTGGACCACATGGCGACGCTCGACCGCCAGCCCGCGATGGGCGACGTGCACGACGCCGCGTTCGTCCGCGCGCTCCGCGAGTCCGCGCCCGATGACGGCGCCGACCTGGACGCGATCCTCGCCCATGTGCTCGACGAGTGCGTACCGCGCTCGTTCACGGCATCCGGGCCGGGGTATCTGGCCTACATTCCGGGCGGAGGGCTGTACAGCGCGGCACTGGCCGACTTCATCGCCAACACGACCAACCGCTACACCGGCGTCTGGCAGGCCGCGCCCGCGCTCGTCCAGCTCGAGGCCAACGCGCTCGACTGGCTCCGAGACTGGATGGGCTTCCCGCCCACGACACGGGGGCTCTTCACCACCGGCGGCTCGATGGCGACGTTCAACGCCATCCTGTGCGCGCGCGAGCGCTATCTCGGCGCCGACATCCGCCGCGGCGTGATGTACGTCTCCGACCAGGCCCATCATTCGATTCTCAAGTCCGCCAAGATGGCGGGTGTCATGCCCGACCGCGTGCGCGGCCTGGCCTGCGATGCGCAGTACCGGCTGCCCGCGGCGGCGCTCCGCGACGCCATCGCGCGCGACCGGGCCGCGGGGCTCGTGCCCTTCGCCGTGATCTCCAGCGCCGGCACGACCAATACGGGCGCCATCGACCCGCTCGACGCCATCGCGGACGTGGCCGCGGACGAGGGTCTCTGGCACCACGTGGACGGCGCGTACGGCGCGTTCTTCCACCTCGTGCCGGAACTCCAGCCCGCGCTGGCCGGCCTGTCGCGGGCCGATTCGCTGACGCTCGACCCGCACAAGGGGATGTTCCTCCCGTACGGCACCGGGGCGCTCCTCGTCCGCGACGGCGCGGCGCTCCGAGCCGCGCACGAGGCGACCGCCGACTACCTGCCCGCCATGCCGCACCCCGACGAGTTCTACGATCCGAGCCAGCACGGACCGGACCTGTCCCGCGGGTTCCCCGGCCTTCGCGTGTGGCTGTCGGTCAAGCTCTTCGGCACCGCGGCGTTCCGCGCGGCGCTTGCCGAGAAGCGCGCCCTGGCGCTGCAGGCCGCCGCGCGCGTCGCGGCCCTTCCCGGCATCGTGATGGATGCCCCGCCCGAGCTGTCGCTCTTCGCCTTCCACCTGACCTGGCCGGGTGCGACCCGGGCTGACGAGGATCGGGCCACCCGCGCGCTCATGGACGGAGTGAGCGCCCGCGGCCGCGTGATGATCACCGGCGCGGTCGCGCGCGGCCGCTACATCGGCCGCGTCTGCGTGCTGAGCTTCCGCACGCATCAGCGCGAGATCGACGCGCTCGTCGACGACATGCAGGCCGCCATCGCCGCGATCACCGCCGATACACGCGCCTGATCGTCACCGGCTCGACGAGCTGCTCGCGATCGTTGGTCGCTCCCGCCTGGATCGTGCGGACGACGTCCATGCCGCGGACGACGCGGCCGAAGGCGGCAAAGCCCTGCCCGTCGGCATTGCGCGCCCCGCCAAAGTCGAGCGACGGCTGGTCGCCGATGCAGATGAAGAAGTCGGAGACGGCCGTGTCGGGGCCGCTCCGGGCCATCGAGATGGCGCCGTCGACGTGCCTCAGTCCGGTGTCCCGCGTGCGTTCGAGCGCGATGGGCCCGTCGCCGGTCTGGCCCGCCGGCAGGCCCCCCTGGATGACCTCGATGAGCACGTCCTTCCGGACCTGGTTGTCGAGCCGGACGGCGCGGTGGAAGCGGCCGCCGTCGTAGCGCTTTGCGTCGACGTAGCGGAGGAAGTTGGCGGCGGTCCCAGGGGCCCGGGCGACATCGACCGCGACCTCGATGTCGCCGGCGGTGGTCTCGATGACGACGTGGACGGGAGAGGCCTGCGCCAGGGCCACCGCGGGCAGGCACAGCAACAGGGTCAGGTTCAGCAGGGTCCGGCGCATGGGCCACAGTGTAGGGCAGGTGGGGCGGGTAG
>JBFMCA010000207.1:0-2710 GCA_040754955.1 Acidobacteriota bacterium
CACGCGAGTCCGCGCGCGCGGGTACAATACCGGCATGCGCGCACTCCTCCTCGTCGTGCTGCTGGCCGCGCCCGCGCCCGTCTGGGCGTGGGGCTTCGAGGCGCACCGCTTCATCACCGACCGGGTCATCGATCTGCTCCCGCCCGAGCTGAAGCCGTTCTTCGAGGCGCGGCGCGCCTTCGTCGTCGAGCGGTCCGTCGATCCCGACCTGTGGCGCAACGCCGGCTTCGAGGAGGAACCGCCGAACCACTTCCTCGACATGGACTACGAGGCCTATGGCGCCTATCCGTTCGAGGCGCTGCCGCGCGAGTACGACCGCGCCGTCGCCAAGTTCGGCCGCGACGTCGTGCACGCGCAGGGGCTGCTGCCGTGGCGCACCGCCGAGTTCTACGGCAAGCTCCAGCGCGAGTTCGAGAGCCTGAAGCGCCCGTCGCCGCCCGGATTTGCGCTGGACAACATCGCCTTCTACGCAGCGGTGCTGGCGCACTACGTGGGCGACGGGCACGTGCCGCTCCACGCGGTCGTCAACTACAACGGGCAGCTCACCAATCAGCAGGGCGTGCACAGCCGGTGGGAGTCGGAGCTCTTCGAGCGGAGCCAGGCGCGTCTCAGGGTGGCGCCCGCGGCGCCGAAGGGCGTGCGCGACCCGCGGACGTTCATGTTCGACGTCCTGCTCGCGAGCAACCGGCTCGCCGAGGGCGTCCTCGCCGCGGACCGGAAGGCGGCCGAGGGCCGAGAGTTCTACGACGAGGGCTATTTCGCGGCGTTCGCGGCGGCCCAGCAGCCGGTGCTCGAGCGCCGCATCAACGAGTCGATCACGGCCATCGCGTCGGTGATAGTGGGAGCGTGGGAGCAGGCCGGCCGCCCCGCCGTTCCGGCCAGGACCCCGTCGGAGCCGCGCCGCATCCGGCGTCCTGGACGGTGAGCGCGGGAACCCCGAGACCGCCTGGTCTCGTTCACGGGGATATGGAGCTCTACCTCGTCCCGGTGCCTCGAGGCGGCTACGAGCTCTACTTCGAGCCGCGCCACGACGACGAGGACGGGTTGGCGGGGGCGGACGAGGGCGGGTGGTTCGCGGGCCTGCGGCGACGCTTCCAGGACATGCTGCGCGAGGCGGAGGACGAGCTGCACAACGGCGGGTCGGCGCCGCCGGCGGCGGGTCTGTGGACCCGCGCGCGCCGTCAGATGATGCGGTGGATCGCCACCCGCGTCATGGAGCAGCGGATGCTGTGGCACCTGCGTACCGCCCCGGCGGTGACGGTCCACGTGCCCGGTGATCTGCCCGAGCCGGAGGCGCAGCGCATCGTCCGCCAGATGATGCAGCTCGACGCGGACCGCCACCTGCGCTGGATGCTCGTGCACATGGTGGGGCTGGCGCTGTCGGCGCCGCTGGCGTTCATTCCGGGGCCGAACCTGTTCGGCTACTTCTTCACCTTCACGGTGGTCGGCCACTTCCTGGCCATGCGCGGCGCGCGCCATGGCCTGTCGGGGGTCCGCTGGACCATGCGCCCGAGCCCGCCGCTCGAACAGCTGCGCGCGGCGCTCGCAGCGCGAGGCGCGGATCGCCGGCGCATCGTCACGGGGGTGGCCGACGCGCTGCGCCTGCAGCGGCTGGCCAGTTTCTTCGAGCGGATCGCCATCCCGACCGCGTGATATCCTCGATTTCGTGACCCTGCGCGAGCTCGCCGCACGCCTGGAGTGCCAGCTCGAAGGCGACGGGACCATCGAGGTGCAGCACGTGGCGTCGCTCGAGGCCGCGGGGCCCGGCGCGCTGTCCTTCCTCGCCAATCCCAAGTACGCCTCGGCGCTCGCCTCGACACGGGCGTCGGCCGTCATCGTCGGCCTCGAGGCGCCACCCGCGCCGTGTGCGCTGCTTCGGACGTCGAATCCGTACCTGGCCTTCGCGCGCGCCGTGCGGGCGATGGCGCCGCCGCCGCCGCGACCCGTCGGCGTGCACGCGACGGCCATCGTCGATCCGGCGGCGGAGCTGGGCGAGGGCGTTGCCATCGGCCCGTACGCCGTCGTCGGACCTGGCGCGCGCATCGGGGCGCGGACGGTCGTCCACGCGCACGCGTATGTCGAGGCTGGCGCCGTTATCGGACCCGACTGTGAGCTGCACCCGCGCGTGTCAGTACACGCCGGCTCGACCCTCGGCGCGCGCGTCGTCGTCAAGGACGGCGCCGTCATCGGGAGCCCCGGCTTCGGCTTCGCCACGCGCGACGATGGCACGCACGAGGCCATCCCGCAGATCGGTCCGGTCGTGATCGAGGACGATGTGCAGGTGGGAGCGAATACCTGCATCGATCGGCCGGCGGTGGGGGAGACGCGCGTGAAGGCCGGCACGAAGATCGACAACCTCGTTCAGATCGCGCACGGCGTGGTGGTGGGGCGCAACGCGTTCCTCGCGGCGCAGGTCGGCGTGGCCGGCAGCACCGTGCTCGGCGACGGCGTCATGGCGGGCGGCCAGGTGGGCATCACGGGTCATGTGACCGTCGGCGATCGCGTGAAGCTGTCGGCCAAGACGGGCGTGACGGGGAACGTGCCCGACGACGCGTTCATGTCGGGCTATCCGTCCATGGAGAACCTCGAGTGGCGCAAGGCGCACGCTGTGGTGCGGAAGCTCCCGGAGCTGCGCCGGCAGGTGTTGGAGCTGGCGCGGCGGGTCGAGGCACTGGAGAAGGACCGCGGGTGATGGGGACGATGGGGCGGG
>JBFMCA010000208.1:0-2649 GCA_040754955.1 Acidobacteriota bacterium
GGGCCTATTTTTACGGTTCACGTAAAAATAGGCCCGACCCCATTCAAGCGTCGCCCGCCTCGTCCTCGTCGGCGACGGGCTCGTCGCCCCAGGGGTTGGCCTGCGGACCGGGGACGATGCCCGCAATGTCCGGATCCTCGCCGCCCATGGCCGGACCCGACTGCGAGCGCCGCTGCTTGGCCTCTTCGCGGCGCGCGGCCTTCTGCTTGTGCTTCTCGGCTCGCGCCCGCTCACGTTCGCGCTTGCCGCGCGGTCGCTGCTGGTTCATTCACTGACCCCAATCGCCCTGACGAATCCCTTCACCACCGGGGCTCGCGCCGGCCGCCGCCATCGCCGCGCCCGCGCCCGCCGCCGCCGCCCTCGAATCCCCCTCCGGAGCGGGGCGGCTTCGGCCGGGCCTCGTTCACCGTGAGTGCCCGCCCGCCGAGCTGCGAATCGTGCAGCTGCTCGATGGCCCGCTGCGCGCCGTCGTCGGTCTGCATCTCCACGAACCCAAAACCGCGCGCGCGGCCGGTCATCGCGTCCCGCATGACCGTGACCGATTCCACCGGGGCGACGCGCTCGAAGTGCGCCTGCAGCTCAGACTCCTGCACCGAGTAAGGCAGGTTGCCCACGTAGAGTTTCCGACCCATCTGCGTCTCCTGTCTCGACAGCCGAGATCCGCCCGACAGCCGCGAGGCTGTGGCCGCCCTGGCATCCTTCCACCCACCCCCTGCGGGCAGGCTGTGGCGGCGCTACTGAAGGCTGACGTCGTGACAGGAGCGAGTGAGGCAACCGGGCTCGAACGACCCTGAGACGAGGAGAGCCGCCCGCGGCGGCTCTCACCTACAGCACCCACGATTGTACACGACCCGCCCGCGGCCGGCCGTCACGGCCGGCGGACGCCCACGAGGGTCCAGCCGCCCTCCGCGCCGCGGAAGACGAACTCCACGGGACGCGACCACACGGGGTGGTCCGGGTGCGGCGCCGTGATGGTCGCGCCCGCGAACGCCGCGCCCCTGAGGGCGTCGGGCACGGCCACCTCCCGGCTGGCGGTCCTGACGGGCGCGCCCACCGGCGTCCGCGTCCCGGACGCGTTGTCGAAGAGGAACCACTGCACGGAATAGTCGGCCGGCGGCGTCGCCACGCCGGCGTCCACGGCGGCGTTGGCGAACCGCAGCCGCCCGTCGGCCATCACGGGGTCGACGACGGGGTTGGTGGCCGTCAGCCAGGCGCGGAGCACCTTGTCGCGGCGCGTGATGAGCGCCTCGGTCAGAAACCTCGTCGCGGCGGCGTCGGAGTACTCCGCCTTGCCGACGATGGCCGCGATCATCTCGTCGGTGAACCGCGACACGATGCGCGCCGCCCAGAACGCATCGTCGGGCTGCATGTTCTGGAAGGCCGTGTTCGGGTACTCCGCCTTCCACGCGATCGGGTCGAACGCGTCGGCTTCGAAGCGGCCGACGCTCGGCGGCACGCGCGGGTAGCGGATGAGCATCCACGGCCGGATGTACCCGCCAAGCGTGGCCAGCGTCAGCCAGCCCGGCTTCCACTCGAAGATGTACTCGTGCCCGGCGCGGTGCCGCTGCGAGAACACGGTCCCGCTGCCCAGAATCGACCCGAAGTCGAACATGTAATGCTTGATCCAGCCGCGCCCGTCGGTGGTCTCGAGCATGTCCAGGCTGTTCACGCCGCGCGAGTCGTCGTGGTTCAGCCACGCGGCGAAGACGCGTGCGCCGCGCAGCTCGCGGCGGTGCTCGTGGGGGACGATGTCGTTGGGGTCGTCGGGCCGGGTGCCGTAGTAGCGGAAGTTGCCGAGCGGGCGGCCGTCGGCGAAGCGGCTGGCCAGGGCGCGGTAGCGCCCGTTTGGCAGCCGCGCGGCGCGCGCCAGGACCGCGTCGAGATCGCGGCGCTCGAGACGACGGCGCTCGCCGGTGAAGACGTCGCGAATCGTCGCGCGCGGCGAGATCGTCAGCGTCGCCGGGTCGAACTCCGTCAGATAGACGTCCACGACGTGGTAGCCGAACGCGTGGTAGAAGGCCGTGCCGATGATCTCGGCGCCGCTCGCCATCTCCGGATTCGACGGCGGGTCGAACTCGATCTGGTACGTGTGCCCATCGGGATCCTGCATGCGGAACCCGGCCTGCACGCCGGTGCTCTTTCCCCCCGAGATGACCCACCCGTCGAGCGAGAGCCGCCCCATGCGATCGGGGCCGCGCACGACGTCCTCGACGCTCATGGCGCGGCGGCCGATCCGGTTGGTGAACCAGCTCGAGTCGGGCACCTCGTCGACCGTGTTGATGTTCATGGCGCGGACGGCCCGCCGCTCACCCGGCCGGAGGAACGTATTGACCAGAAAATCGTACCCGTTCGAGTCCTCGTGCGGCCTGGCGCCCGAGGCATCGAACGCCCGATCGTCATCGACCCAGATGGGATCGTCGGGGAAGAAGTGCGGGCGCGCGGACGACACCGGCAGCACGCCGTACGTCGCGACAATCGCCAGGGCCGGCAGGAGGCGCCGCATGGCTAGTGTCCCGGACCCGACGGTCGCTGACATGCTCCGGGCGGGGCATCCCGCCTCGCGGCGTTGCTCGTCGCTCACATATCGCCCGATATGCTCACTCCTCGCGCCTTGCGATCCGGGCGCCGCGCCCGGATCATCTGTCACCG
>JBFMCA010000209.1:0-2622 GCA_040754955.1 Acidobacteriota bacterium
CGCCCCACCCGCCCTAATCGACGGCCAAATCGACCTCGCCTACGACACCGGCGAGGGATGGATCGTCGTGGATTTCAAGACCGACGTCGAACTCGGCGACGCCGAGGACGCGTATCGACGGCAGGTGGCGCTGTACGCGCACGCCGTGGCGCAGGCGACAGGGCGGCCGGCGACGGGCGTGCTGCTCCGCATCTGACGCGCCGGCGGGCAGCCGACGCGCGATGGCCGTCGACCTTCTCAACGGCGGCGCGTGCGCGCTCGGCTCATCGCCCGATCGGGCGTGCCGTTCCGGCGCGAAGCCCGGCCGGCAGGTCGGCCTTCGTCTCCTGGAGTATCTCCAGGATGGCCTCTCGAAGAGGAGAAGTCAGGTGCGCGTAGCGCTGCCCGGCGACGCGGCCCGACAGGATGTCGACCAGTCGGCGGTACACCGCGTCCTTCACCGGCGAGGGCAGCGCGTCGAACGCCTCGCTGTAGATCATGTAGCTGCACGGGTACTTCAGGAGTCGCGTCCGCAGCTCGAGTTGTCCGCACGAGCGGCCGCGCCCGTCGGCCGGCACACGTGCAGCCAGGTGCTCCGCAAAGCCGGCTCTCGGAGTCACCGCCACCGTGAGCGGAGCCTCGTCCACGAACAGCAGGTAGTCGGCCAGCTCGAACACCTGATCGCGGATGTCGGTGGCGGAGTCCAGTGCGCGCCCCTCGCTCAGGGCGATGCGGGCGGTCCAGCCGAGCCGGGTCAGCAGGTTGATGGCGTGCTGCTGGTGATCGAACGCCATGAGCGCCGCGAGGTCGCTGTCCGAGGTGGGGTATCGATCGGTGTCCGGCGACCGGTTCAACCACTCGATGAGCACATGGTTCGAGTGAATGGCGGATCCCAAGGTCGGGTCCGGTGTGACGGTGATGTTGCCGAGGTTGCCCAACGGCGCGTACAGCGTCTGGGCCTTGCCGGTCACCAACCACCCGCCCCATCGGTCGGTGTGGGGCGTCCGGTGATCGACCGCGTGGCTGCCCAGGCCGGGGATGACGCGGCCGTCGTCGCCCACCACGTGGCTGCGCACGATCATGCCCGGCACCTCGAGCGTCGATGTCGAGAGGTGGCACGTCAGACAGCTGGTGCGGCGCGTGAACCGGCGCGAACCAGACGCCGTCTGGTCCAGCGTGTAGAACACCACGCCCTGTTGCGGATCGTGTGCCGCGAGCTCGAGCGATGAGGCGCCCGGGATGTAGCCGACAACCACGGCCTCGTTGAAATAGAGGGCGCGCGGGTTCTTCGGGCTGGTGTGCTCGCGTTGCAGTCCCGTCTTCGAGAACACCAGCAGCTGGGACTCGACCGGAATGTCGAGGGCCCTCAACACGGCAGACAGATAGCCGGTGCGGGCGTCGCGCTCGAGCGTGGCTCCGCGCTGGCCCAGGGCCTGGTCGAGCCTGGCCACGCGGTCGGTCGTGGGCCGGGACGCGTAGGCGATGGCCGGGTGTTCGTCGAGCGTGCCGCCGATGACAGGCGATGCCTCTCCGGCGCCGCGGACGCCAGCGGCGCCCCCCCACATGAGCGCCGCCCCGAGAAGCAGCCGGCCGACCCCCCGTCTGGACATCCCGCCTATCGTACACCGGCGCTTTCCGGGGAGGAGACGCCTCGCCCTTCCGGGCCGGGGGCGTGGCAGGCTCGACCCTCCACCACGCAGCTCGACGCTTTCGTAACTCCGAACCCCATCTCGTCATTCGCGCTGGTTCTGGGGCGCCTTGCGGTGCGGGATCGGCGGCAGGCATGGTGGCCGAAGCCTTGCAGGTGAAGGAGTCATGTCCAGGCCGCTGATTGCCGTCGCGAGCCCGCTCCCGGGAGAGCGGTCCGCGTGTCTGCAGTGGCTCGAGTCCGGCGGTTACGTGGTGCTGCCGCTGCTGAGCCTCAATGACCTTGCGCGCGACCTCGAGCGGTACCCCTTCGAGGCGCTCGTGGCCGACGCCGACCTGGTCTTCTCTCGGGGGCTTCTGCGTGTCATGCGCGACCTCACCATCAACAGGCCGCTCATGGTCATCGGCCCGGAAGGCCCCGGCCGCGCCGAGGTGGAGATCCGGGGGTCCAGCTATCTCGCGCGTCCGCTGGCGCGGGAGATGCTGATGCTGAGCCTGGCGCTGTCGCTGGCCGAGGGACGACCCGCGCGGCGATCGCCGCGCCGCGTGGTGCCGCGCCTGCCGGCGCTCATTGACGGCGTGCCCGCGTTCATGCTCGACGTGAGCTACGAGGGCATGCGCCTGGAGATCCCCGGTCCGCGACGCCTGACGCTGCCGCCGCAGTTCACCGTGTCGCTGCCGCTGTTCAACCTGGCTGTCACCGCGAAGCGCGTATGGGTCAACGGTGCGACACCCTCGACCGATGCGGGCGCCATGCAGTGCGGAGCCGCGATCAGCGTGGAGCAGCCGGGGCGTGCGGCGGCGTGGCGCGCGCTCGTCGAATCACAGCGATCCGGCGCAGCCCGAATCGACCTGACCGAGGTCAGCTACTTCTAGCAGGACGATGAAAAAGTGACTCGCGGGACGACTCGGAGTCGGTCGGGTGTGGTCATAAGGCAGCGAATCTCCTCTGGATCGCGCGTTGCCGTGTCGGACCGGCGCTTTCGTCGCCGTGCA
>JBFMCA010000210.1:0-2383 GCA_040754955.1 Acidobacteriota bacterium
CCAGGGCGGCCAGGGCCACGACGGCCGTCTCGCGGCCGGGATAGAGCAGCGAGGTGGCCGAGACGGCCTCCCACTCCTGCTGCAGCCGGACGGAGATGGCCGCCAGCGCGTCGCGCATCAGCGACTCCGCAGGCTGCCGCGGCGCGCAAACCGCTGCAGGAGCGCGCGCGGCGACAGGAGCGCGGCGCGGGCCCGGCGCGCCGCGTCGCGCGCGGCCTGCACCGCCGTGCCCAGGTCCGCCTCGCCCGGCTCGGCGGCGTACGCCGCGCGCGTGAGCGTCGCGAGGCTGGTCTCGAGCGCTTCGAGGTCGCGGCGCCGCTCGACGCGCACATTCGCCGGCAGCGTCTGCCGCCCCTGCGCCACGTCCAGCGCCGTCGTCGAGGCCGACGCGTACACGGCGCCCCGGCGAAGCCACCCGCGTCCGATGCGGAACGCGCCGGCCGGTGTCTCGTCGCCCTCGCGCGCCTCGTGCTGGCGCACATGCCGGCCAAGCGCCACGGCCGCGACCACCCGCACGGCCGCCAGCGCACGCGCGGCGGACGCCGCATCGTCCGGCGTCCGGTCGAGCTCCTCGAGCATGCGCGAGAGCACGGCCCGATCCGAGACGCGCGGCGGTCCCTTCGGCGCCGCCGTGCGCGTGCCGCGCACGAGCGCCGCGACGGAGAGACCCACGAGCAGCAGCCCCAGCGCGGCCGCGGCGTAGGCAGCGACGTCCACGAGCGTCGCGCGGAAGCGGAGCGACGCCACCTGCGCGAAGCGGCCGTCGCCCGCGTCGCGGATGTCTACGGCCGAGGCCGGCACCTGCGAGAGCACGCGGATGGCGAGCGGCGGCATGATGTACATCAGGTCGCGGCCCTCGATGGCCTCGTTGGCGCTGGTGCGGCTCTGCACGCGGTAGTGAATCGCCAGCGCCGGGAGCTCCCGGTCCGTGCCGATGACGTCCGGGTTGATCACCCGCAGCGTGTAGACGTACTGAAAGAAACGGCGGCCGCCGCTTCTGAGGTCGGCCGGATGCTCTCCCGCGAGTACCTCGAAGGGCGCGAACTGCACGGCGCCCGGCCCGAGCCGCGTCTCGTCCGGCACCACCTGCACGTCAGGCGTGTCCACTACGGCGCACGTCAGCCGCACCGTGAAGGTTTGCCCCACCGTCACCGCGCCCGTGCTGGACATCCACCAGCAGCGGATGGGATCCACCGCCATCGTGTCCTGCGCCGCGGCGGCTCCCGCGGCGGCCAGGATGATCGCGCCGACGACGGCGAGAACGAGCGCGCGCGACGGCCGGCTCATGGCACCGGCACCTCGGCCACCACATCGGCGATGACGGCCTCGACCGTCAGCCCGTGGCTGGCCGCATGGGGTCCCAGCCAGATGCGGTGGCCCAGCACGTAGGGCGCCAGCTCCTGCACGTCCTCCGGATACACATCGTCTCGCCGGTGCCTGAGGAGCGCCCACACCTTCGCGAGCCGGCTCCAGCAGATGATGGCGCGCGGCGAGGCGCCCAGATCCACGCCCGTCTCGACCAGCGCCGAGGGAGAGTGCTGCAGCCATTCCGTGTCGGGGTTGTAGGGGCGCGTCGCAGCCACCAGCCGCTGGATGTAGCGGCCGAGGCTCGGGTGCAGGCGGACGTGCTCGCTGATGGCCGCGCGGAGCTGGATGATGCGCTCCTTGGTGACGAGCGGGTTCAGCCGCACGCGCTTGAAGTCGAAGTGCACGAGCTTCTCTTCGTCCTCCGGCGGGAGGTACCCCACCGTCACCATCGCCGCGAAGCGGTCCGTCGCCGCCTCGGACAGTGGAAACGTTCCCTGCCCCAGCTCCACCGGGTTCATCGTCGCAATCGCGAAGCTGAATGCCGGCAGCTCGTAGGTGGTCTTGCCGACCGTGATGGTGCGGTCCTGGAGCCCCTCGAGAAACGCGCTCTGCGACTTGAGCGGGATGCGGTTGATCTCGTCGAGCAGCACCACTTCGGCCGAGGCCAGCGGCCCGAACTCGGTGACGAGCTGGCCGGTGGCCGGGTTGATCATCTGGAAGCCCACCACCTCGGTGGGCTGGAGGTCGGCCCGTCCCTGCAGCCGCGCGAACTTCGCGTCGGAGATGGCGGCCAGGATGATGCCGAAGAACGTCTTCCCCACGCCCGGCACGCCGCGCAGCAGGAGGTTCCCCGCGTTGACCTGGCGCTCCTCGCGCTTGTCGTACGTGGTCGGGATTTCGGAGAGCAGGACGACGTTGGCGATGGCCTTGGCCGTGTCGTAGCCGACGAGCGCCTTGCTGCCCTCGGCGAGGATCGACTGGTGGAAGTCGATGGCCTCCTGGAGGTCCGGGTGCACGGGCGGGTTTATATGCGGGGCCTGGGGCTCGAGGCCTGGGGCTTGGGGGAAGGCTCGGG
>JBFMCA010000211.1:0-2308 GCA_040754955.1 Acidobacteriota bacterium
CCGCCGCATTGCGAAGGAGCACGGCGTCGACATCCGCGACATCGCGGGCTCCGGTATCGGCGGACGCGTCACGAAGGCCGACATCCTCGGCTACATCGAGAAGGGCCCGGCCGCGGCGCCGCCGGCGGCGCGCGCGCCGCACGTGCCCGCCTACGCGCCCGGGGAGCGCGTCGAGATCCAGCCGATGTCGATCATGCGCCGGAAAATCGCCGAGCACATGGTCCTGTCGCGCCGAACGTCGGCGCACGTCTACTCGGTGTTCGAGGTCAGCTATCACCAGGTCGACCGGATCCGGAAGGCGCGCAAGGAGGACTACGAGCGGCTCGGCGCGAAGCTGACGTTCACGTCGTTCATCGCGAAGGTCGCGGTCGACTGCCTGCGGCGGCATCCCGTGATCAACGCGTCCATCGACGGCGACAACATCGTCTACAAGAAGGACATCAACCTGGGCATCGCCGTTGCGCTCGACAACGGCCTCATCGTGCCGGTCATCAGGCAGGCCGGCGAGAAGAACCTCCTGGGGTTGTCGCGCGCCGTGGCGGACATTGCCGAGCGCGCTCGCACCAAGAAGCTCAGCCCCGACGAGGTGCAGGGCGGCACGTTCACCATCACCAACCCGGGCGGCTTCGGGGCGCAGTTCGGGCTGCCCATCATCAACCAGCCGCAGGTGGCCATCCTCGGCGTCGGCACCATCGAGAAGCGCCCGGTGGTCATCGACGATCTGATCGGCATCCGGCTGATGGGGTACCTGACGCTCGGCTACGACCACCGCCTGGTCGACGGCGCCGTCGCCGACCAGTTCATGGCCGATCTGAAGAAGGGCATCGAGCAGTTCGACCCCTCGCAGGTGTAGCGGCGTTCACGCTCGTGCGCACCCTCGACGTGAAGCGGCTCGGCGTCGTCGCGTACGGGGAAGCGCTCGCGCTGCAGCGTGCGCTGGTCGAGCAGCGCAAGAAGGGCGAGATCGGCGACACGCTGCTCCTGCTGCAGCATCCGCATGTCGTCACGCTCGGCGTGAAGGGGGACGGCGGGCGCGCCAACGTCGTGGCCACGCCGGAGCGCCTGGCCGCGCTCGGCGTGGAGGTCGTCGAAGCGGGTCGAGGCGGCGACGTCACCTACCACGGGCCGGGCCAGATCGTCGGCTATCCGATCATCGACCTCGACCCCGATCGGCGCGATGTGCATCGCTACGTCCGCGATCTGGAAGAGGTGATGATCCGCGTTGCCGGCGACTACGGCCTCATCGCCGGCCGGCTGCCGGGCCTCACCGGGGCCTGGGTGATGGACGGTCCGGGGGGCGCCGAGAAGATCGGCGCCATCGGCGTCCGGATCTCGCGGTGGGTCACGTCTCACGGCTTCGCCTTCAATGTCACGACCGATCTCGAGTACTTCAGGCTCATCGTCCCGTGCGGCATCGGCGACCGCGGCGTCACCTCGCTCGCCGCGCGTCTGGGCCGCAACGTGCCCATGTCCGAGGTTGAGGATCGGTTCGTGGCCCGGTTCACGGAAATCTTCGTAACCCGTTGACAGAACAGCGGCTAAGCAGTTCGGTCCCGCGCGGCTGACGTCGGGGGAATACGACGGGCCCGGTCGGTGTTCTTCCCTGGTGACCAGACACGCGAGGGACACGACCAATGCGGACCGCGACTCACGAAGAACTCCTGGTAGATCGGCTCCGGCGGCGCGACGAGACGGCCGTGGCGGACCTGGCGTCGCTCTTCGGCGCCCGCGTCTACCAGATGGCGTACCGGTACATGAAGAACCACGAGGATGCCGAGGAAGTGGTGCAGGACGTGCTGCTGAAGGTGTTCACCAAGATCGAGCACTTCCGCGGTGACGCGGCGCTCTCGTCGTGGATCTACCGGATCACCTTCAACACGGCCATGTCGCGGCTGCGCAACACCCGGACGATGCGGCGGGTTGAGGTGGCGGAGGTCGAGGTGGCGCAGACGTCGGCGACCGTGGACGACGCGGCGCCGCGCGCGCTCGACGTGGCGGACTGGTCGAACCTCGCCGACGAGCGGGTGCTGCGGCAGGAGATGCGCGCCACGCTCGCGCGCGCCGTCGACGACCTGCCGGCCATCTACCGCGCGCCCGTGATTCTGCGCGACCTGCAGGGGCTCTCGACCGAGGAAGCCAGCTCGCGGCTGAAGGTGAAGGACCAGACGCTCAAGTCGCGGCTCCACCGCGGGCGGTTGATGCTGCGCGCGCGGTTGTCAGCGTTCGCGGACGGGCTGTCGCTGCACCGCCCGATGGAGGCCTACTGAAATTCGGGGTCGGGCCTATTTTTACGCAACGCGTAAAAATA
>JBFMCA010000212.1:0-2268 GCA_040754955.1 Acidobacteriota bacterium
GTACGACCCTTCGCCACGCTCGTACGCCAACACCGCCCGCTTCCGGAGCGCCACGTCATATGGATTCGGCATGACGCTATTCAAGTACACTTCGGTCGGCTACTCAACTGGGAACCGGGATTAGTCGGGTGCCAACGTCGAATCAACGAGCGGAGCGCGATGCGGGGAGCGCTACAATCATCGCATCGGCCGCATGGATCGGACCCGCCGGCGTCTGTCGCCCCCGCAGCTCCTCGCGGCCTCCGTCGCCGGCCTCATTCTCGTGGGCGCCCTGCTCCTGTCGCTGCCAGTCGCGGCGGCCGAGGGGCGCACGATCGGCGTGGTCGACGCGCTGTTCACCGCCACGTCCGCGGTCTGCGTCACCGGCCTGGTCGTGCTCGACACTCCCGGCGACCTCTCCTTCACCGGGCAGGTCATCGTGCTGGCGCTCATCCAGGTGGGTGGCCTGGGCTACATGACCATCTCGACGCTCATCGCGTCGGCCCTGGGCCGCGCCATCACCCTGCAGGAGCGGTTGACGCTGCAGGAAGCGCTCAACGTCCAGGACCTCGAAGGGCTGGTGCGCTTTGCCGGCACCGTGTTCAGGCTGACGCTCCTCTTCGAGCTCGCCGGGGCGGCTGTCCTCGCCGCGCGATGGTGGGGCGAGTTCGGGCCCGCGGCAATCTGGCTCGG
The DNA here is from genome assembly GCA_040754955.1 of Acidobacteriota bacterium. Classification (GTDB taxonomy): domain Bacteria; phylum Acidobacteriota; class Vicinamibacteria; order Vicinamibacterales; family UBA2999; genus JBFMCA01. The sequence goes on from JBFMCA010000212.1 coordinate 673, forward strand.
CGTGTTCCACGCGGTCTCTGCCTTCAACAACGCCGGCTTTGCGCTGTGGAGCGACAATCTGGTCCGCTGGCGCGGCGACCTCACCGTCAACCTCGTCGTCACCGGGCTCATCATCACGGGCGGCCTGGGTTTCCTGGTGATGAGCGAAGTGCTGCGGCTGCGGCGGCACCGCCGCGTCGCATTCTCGCTGCACACCCGGCTCGTGATCACGACGTCGCTCGCACTGCTGGCCGGGGGCACCGTGGCCCTGCTGCTGCTCGAGTGGGGCAATCCACGCACGCTCGGCGGGCTGCCCGTCGGCGAGCGCGTGCTGGCCGCGTGGTTTCAGTCGGTGACGGCCCGGACCGCCGGCTTCAACACCATTGATATCGGCGCGATGAGCGCAGCGTCGCTGTTCGTGGTGATGGCGCTGATGTTCGTCGGCGCGTCGCCTGGCAGCACGGGCGGCGGGGTGAAGACGACGACGCTCAGCATCACGGTGGCGGCTCTGTGGGCGACGGTGCGCGGCGACAGGGAGCCCGCCATGTTCGGGCGACGACTCACCGCCGAGACCGTCGCGCGGGCGTTCTTCATTTCGCTCATCGCATTCTTGGCGCTCAACATCACCGCCGGCATCGTGCTCGTCGTCGAAAGCCGGTCGCTGATGGCGACGCTGTTCGAGGTGACTTCGGCCTTCGGCACGGTCGGCTTGTCGATTGGCGATGCCTCCCGCGGCCCGCTCAGTCTGGCGGGCTACTTCGGCGACGACGGCAAGCTCCTGATCGTCGCCATGATGTTCGTGGGCCGCACGGGGCCCCTCACGCTGGCGTTCGCGCTGGCGCGGCGCGGCACGGCTCGTCCGAAGATCCGCTATCCGGAAGGGAAGGTCCTGATTGGCTAGACGATCGTTCGCGGTCATCGGGCTCGGACGCTTCGGATCGGCTGTCGCGCTGACCCTGAGCGAGCTGGGCCACGACGTCATCGGCATCGACGGCGACGAGGGGCGGGTGCGCGATCTCGCCGACCACGTGTCGCTCGCGGTGGAGCTCGACGCCACCGACGAGCGCGCCCTGCGCGCCGCCGGCATCCAGGACGTGGACGTCGCCATCGTCTCGATCGGCGAGAACATCGAGGCGAGCCTGCTGGTTGTGACCATCCTGCGCGAGATGGGCATCAGGCAGGTCGTGGCCAAGGCCGTCACACCGCTGCACGGACGGATCCTCGAGAAGCTGGGCGTCGCTCGCGTCGTCTTTCCCGAGCGGGAGATGGCCATTCGCGTCGCGCACAGCCTGGTCGTGCCCAACGTGCTCGACTACATCGAGCTCTCCCGCGAGTTCTCCATTGTCGAGATTCCCGCCCCGGCCCAGTTCGTCGGCAAGACCCTCAGGGACATCGGGCTGCGCGCCCGCTTCGGCCTCACCACCATCGCGATCAAGCGCCGTGGCCGGACCGGCGAGGGCGACGTCACCCACATCGCCCCCGGCCCCGACGACGTGATTCAGCAGGGCGACACGCTCTCGCTCGTCGGCAGCAACGAGCGGCTCGCCCAGCTCGATCGCCTCCTGAAGCAGGCCACCCCTTAGAGGAAAAGGTGCCTGGCACCTTTCTCTGACGAAA
>JBFMCA010000213.1:0-2152 GCA_040754955.1 Acidobacteriota bacterium
TGTACCAGCTCGCACTGTTCGCGGGAGTTCGTCCCGCGATTCCGTGGTGACCTTTGCGGCGCGGACCGGCCGATGAAGGGTGGCGGTGGTCGCGGGGGCCTACGGCGGGGCGACACGTTTGGGCGTGTCGCTTCTCCCGCCTCCGGCTGTGGCGGCCGGCCCGCGTGTGGCGTTCCCGTTCCGGTTCCGGCGCTCCCCTCAGGAAGCGGGAACGGGAATCGCTACGGCCGGCGGTGAGGTCGCACGAGCCCAGGCCTCACCACGGCGTTGGATTGCCCCCGTAGCCGCGAGGCGTGCCAGTGCGGCGCCGAGTCGTTGGTTGCGGACGCCGAGCGCCGAGCGCAGCGCGGCGCGGGTGAGCGCGCCACCTGGGGCGTCGGCCAGCGCACGCAGCACCGCCGCATCGATGTCCGTCGCTGCGGCGCCGGGCTTTTCGACGCTGGCGCTGAGCTCGCCCTGGACGACGGCGAGGTGTGCGTGATCGGTCTCGCTACCGGCGAGCGCCAGCGTGAGCGGCGGCGGCGATCTCCAGGCGCGATGCTCGATGGCCAGCACGAGATGCTGGCGCTGGCGGCGGAGCGAGAGCGCGGTATCCACCCAGGCGAAGAAGTCGCCCGAGCCGCGCAGGCTCTGGCCGCCCGCCGAGCTTCCGTTCTTGCGCGTGTGATGGACGACGGCCACGGCGAGATCGTGTCGGCGTTGCAGCTCGCGCAGGTAGCCGAGCAGAGCGGAGACTTCGCCGGCGTCGTTCTCGTTGATGCGGTGGAGGCGCACGAAGGGATCGAGGAGGAGCAGGCGCGGCGCGTGGCGGGCGACGGTCTCGAGCAAGCGCCGTTGGTCGCGCTCGCAGTCGAGGCGCAAGCTCGGAGCGACGATCGCGCCGATGGGGAGGCTCGAGAGATCGAGCCCGCGGCGGCGGCACAGGCCGCGCAGCCGCTCCTTGACCACCGCGGCTGCATCCTCGGCCATGTAGAGGAGGACGCCTGCGCATTGCGCGACCGGGAAAGCTTCGAGGCACGGCGTGCGGCTGGCGACCGAGAGCGCCAGGTCGAGAGCGAGCCAGCTCTTGCAGCTCTTCGGGGCCCCACCAATGATTCCCACGCCCGCCCGAGGCCAGAGGCCTTCGACGAGCCACTGGCGCGCGGGGTCGGGCTCGTCGAGCTCGGCCGCGGCGACGACGGGCAGTACGTCGTCGTCGGCAGCAGCCGTCATGCGGGCGTACCGTTCTGGCCGATCGTCTCGATGGCGGCCTCCATGGTGGAATCGTCGACGAAGTTCTGGTTGCGCTCGTGTGCCTGGTCGAGCGCTGCACGGAGCAGCTTGGCGGCGGCGCGTGGGACGCCGCGGCTCGAGCGAAACAGGAGCTCCTTGGCCGGGTCGGAGAGCACGCTCTGGGTCGCGCCGGCGGCCTTGAGCGCGTGCTCGACGAGCGCGGCAAAGCCGTCGCGGTCGAGCGGCTCGAGGCGGATCTGATGGACCACGCGCATGGCCAGCGGCGCGTGCTGCTGCATGCGGAGGTGGCGGGCAAGCGGCGGCAGGCCGACGAGCCAGAGGGTCAGCAGGTCGCGGCTGTCGAAGGCGAAGTTCAAGAAACCCGAGAGGTCGATGAGGAAGCGATCGGAGAGGTGTTGTGCTTCGTCGATCACGACCACAGGCTGCACGGCGCGCTCGTCGACCATCTGGACGAGCGTCTTCTTGATGTCGGCCCACAGTTGGGCTCGGCGGTGCGAGGCGCGCACGCCGATCTCCGCGGCGAGCGTGCGGTAGAGGTCGAGCGGCGAGACGGCGCTGTCGCAGAGGTAGAGCACCAGGTAGTCGGGCTTGGGCAGGGCGGCACAGAGGTTTCTGAGCGCGGCCGTCTTGCCCACGCCCGCCTCGGCGGTGACCACGCCGACGCCGGGCTCGTCGGCGAGCTGGCGAAAGGCGCGCTCGAGGCGCTTGTAGCCGGGGCCCCCTTCGAAGAAGGTCTTGCCCGCGGCGTTCTTCGGCAAGGGATGCGCGCTGAGCCCGAATCGCTTTCTGTACATCGCTCACTCCTGCGTTGTGTCGGGGTCATCGCCCGAGTCGCACGGCTCGGGCGGCACGATTGCCGCCTTGGCCGCGGCGCCGACGGGGCGGACGCGGTCGTAGTGCTCGGCCTCGATCAGGCCGA
>JBFMCA010000214.1:0-2134 GCA_040754955.1 Acidobacteriota bacterium
GACCCGCGCGACCTGGCCCGAGCGGGCGGCGACAACCTGCACGCGAATCGGACCGGCCAGATCCTGTGCTGCGTCGCCGCCCTGACGGCGTGGCGGGCGCTGGAGGAGGCGGCGCCGGACCGGTCGATCGTGGCCGGCTACAGCATCGGCGATCTCGCGGCCTGGGGCGTCGCCGGCCGCCTCGACCCCGCCGACGTGCTCGCCCTGGCGGCCCGACGGGCGGAGGCCATGGACGCCGCTTCCGGCACGGGGTTCGGGCTTGCGGGAATCCGCGGCCTGAGCCTCGACGCGCTCACGGATCTCGCGGACCGCCACGGCTGCCACCTCGCCATCCGCAACGCGGCCGACAGCGGTGTCGTCGGCGGTCCGCGCGCGACGCTGGAGACGCTGTGCCGGGAGGCGACCGGCTCGGGCGCCCAGAGGGCGGTGGTCCTGCCCGTTCACACGCCGTCGCACACGCCGCTGCTCCACGCCGCGACGGCGGCCTTCCGGGACGCGCTCGCCGCAGTGCCGCCGCGTCGGCCGCCGCTCCGCGCGCCGCGGCTGGTCAGCGGGCTGGACGGGAGCACGGTGTTCCGCGACGCCGACGGCCGCGAGAAGCTGGCGCTCCAGATCTCGCGCACGATCGACTGGGCCGCCTGCCTCGACGCGTGCCGCGAGTACGGCGCGGACCGCGTGCTCGAACTCGGGCCAGGCCACGCCCTCGCCACGATGGCCCGGGCCGCCCTCCCGGCGGCGCGCGTTCACGCCATCGAGGAATTCCGCTCGCTCGGCGGCGTGGCGGACTGGCTCGCGCGACCTTAGCGGCGCCGCACAGATGCCGCACAACCCTTGCGGATGGTTGTCCCCGGGCGGCGCTAGTCTGGTGATGTGCCCTTCCGGCTCCGCTTGCTTGGCACAATACTGATGTCGACACCTCGCCTTGACGCGCGGCCCGTTGCGGTCGTAGCAGCCGGGCATCTTCGGGACGGGACGGGTTCATGACGGCCAAGCGAGCGCTGATCACGGGAGTGACGGGCCAGGACGGCGCGTATCTGGCGCAGCTGCTCCTGCAGAAGGGCTACGCCGTCACCGGCATCGTGCGGCGCTCCAGCCATGCCGGCGTGTTCGATCACCGGTTGAAGTGGCTCGGCATCCTCGACGATGTCGAGCTGGTCGACGGCAACCTGCTCGACCAGTCCGCCCTGCTGCGCATCGTCCAGGCGGCCAAGCCCGACGAGATCTACAACCTCGCGGCCCAGTCGTTCGTGACCTCGTCCTGGCAGCAGCCGCTGCTGACCGGGCAGGTCACCGGCCTCGGCGCGGTGCACATGCTGGAATGCCTGCGCTCGGCGGCGCCCCAGGCGCGCTACTACCAGGCCTCGACCTCGGAGATGTTCGGCCTGATCCAGGAGGCCAAGCAGAGCGAGTCGACGCCGTTCTACCCGCGCTCGCCCTACGGCGTGGCCAAGCTGTACGCGCACTGGATGACCATCAACTACCGCGAGAGCTTCGGGCTGCACGCGTCGAACGGCATCCTGTTCAACCACGAGAGCCCGCTGCGCGGTGTCGAGTTCGTCACCCGCAAGGTCACCGACGCGGTGGCGCGGATCAAGCTCGGCCGGCAGAAGGAGCTGCGGCTGGGCAACATCGACGCCAAGCGCGACTGGGGCCACGCCCGCGACTACGTGAAGGCGATGTGGCTGATGTTGCAGCAGGACCGCCCGGACGATTACGTGATCGCCACCGGCCGGACCACGACGGTGCGCGACATGTGCGAGATCGCGTTCAAGCACGTCGGCCTGAAGGTGGACGACCACCTGATCGTCGACCCGGCGCTGTTCCGGCCGGCAGAGGTCGAGGTGCTGCTGGGCAACCCCGCCAAGGCCAAGGCGACCTTCGGCTGGGAGGCCGAGACCAGCCTCGAGGCGCTGATCACCGAGATGGTCGACGCCGACATCAAGCGCCTCAGCGCCAACGCCTGAGCGGCCGCTTCCGATGTCTCACTCCACGATCCAGATTCACCCTATGATCCTGTGCGGAGGGACGGGGACGCGGCTGTGGCCGGCGTCGCGGGAGAGCATGCCCAAGCAGTTCGCCCGGCTGGTCGACGCCGAGCGCTCGACCTTCCAGGCGACGCTGGCGCGCGTGTCGG
>JBFMCA010000215.1:0-2120 GCA_040754955.1 Acidobacteriota bacterium
AACACCGCCCCATTCAAGAACCGGCAAAGCGGCGCGAGCGTTTTGAACGTCGCCAGAAGCTCCTTGTAGAAGGCCGGACGCGTCGCGAACGTCGGCGCCTCCTCGCGGAAACCCAGGAACTGCTTGTGCCGGAGGTACGCGGCCGCCGGATGGTCCATCGGAAACCCGCGGGGCACGCGCGTCAGCGTCTCGCCCTTCAGGCCGCCGAGCTTCCTGAACCCTGGCGACCGGACGATGGTCTCCAGCTCCCGGTAGTTCGCGGCGATGTGCTCGCGGACCGCGGCCAGCTGCTTCGTATCCGGCGCGTACATGCCGCCCCCGATCCAGACCCAGCCCGGCGCCACCTCGAAGTACAGGCCCGCGCCGTTCATCCGCCCGAGCGTCCGGTTCGGGAACACGGCAGCCACGTTGGTCTTGAGCGGCGACTTGTCCTCGCTGAAGCGCGTGTCGCGCCACGGGCGGAAGAGCGACACCTTCGGGTCGGCCAGCATCTCGGGCGCGAAGGACGGGAAGTCGTTGGCCAGGCGCTCGACGATGGCCAACATGGGGGCGCGGACGTGCGCCTCGTACTCCTCGCGGTGCGCGTGGAACCACTCGCGCGTGTTGTTCTTCTTGAGCGCGCGCAGGAAGGCGAGCGTCTTGGGCGTGAAGCCGGATGCGGGCATGGGACCTCCGCGGATTGAGCGTACAATTCTCCGCCATGTCCGGCGCCATCGGCGAGCGGCTCATCGACGACCTGAAGGCCCTCCTGGGCGACCGCGTCTCCACGTCCGTCGCGGTCCGCGAGCACCACAGCCACGGGGAGTCATGGCACGACCCGGCGCCGCCCGACGCCGTGGCCTTTCCCGAGACGACGGACGAAGCCGCGGCCGTCGTCCGGGCCTGCGCGGCGCATCGGGTGCCCATCGTGCCGTTCGGCATGGGGAGCTCGCTCGAAGGGCACGTCAATGCCATCCACGGCGGCGTCTCCATCGACATGACCCGCATGACGAAGGTGCTGCGTGTGTCGGCCGAGGACATGGACGTCACCGTCGAGGCCGGCCTGACGCACCGCCGGCTGAACGACCACCTGAAGAACACCGGCCTCATGTTCCCCATCGACCCCGGCGCCGACGCCACCCTCGGCGGCATGACGGCAACCCGCGCGTCGGGCACCATGGCGGTCCGCTACGGGACCATGCGCGAGAACGTGCTGGGTCTGGCGGTGGTGCTGGCCGATGGCCGCGTCATTCGCACGGGCGGCCGCGCGCGGAAGTCATCGTCGGGCTACGACCTCACGCGCCTCTTCGTCGGCTCCGAGGGCACGCTCGGCCTCATCACCGAGGTCACGCTGCGCCTGCACGGCCGGCCCGAGGCCATTGCCGCGGCCGTCTGCCCGTTCGACACCATGGAGGGGGCGGCGAACGCGGTCATCACCGTCATCCAGCTCGGCATCCCCGTCGCGCGCATCGAGATCATCGACGAAACGCAGCTCACCATCGTCAACCGCTTCTCGAAGACGAACTACCCGCTGGCGCCCACGCTGTTCTTCGAGTTCCACGGGACGAGTCAGGCCGTGGTGGACGAGCAGGCGCAGGCCGTGGACGGCATCGTCCGCGAGCACGGCGCGCGCGGGTTCGAGTGGGCCACGACGCCCGAGGCGCGGGCGAAGCTGTGGGAGGCGAGGCACAACGTGCTGTACGCCACCATCGCGTCGCGGCCCGGGGCGAAGGCGTGGACGACGGACGTGTGCGTGCCGATTTCCAGGCTCGCCGCCTGCATCGTGGAGACGCAGGCGGACCTGGCGGCGGCAGGCGTGACCGCGCCCCTCGTGGGGCATGCGGGCGACGGGAATTTCCACCTGATCTTCATGGTGCAGCCGGACGACCCGGACGACCTCGGCCGCGTGAAGGCGCTCAACGAGCGGCTGGTGGAGCGCGCGCTCGGGATGGGCGGGACGTGCACGGGCGAGCACGGCGTGGGGTTCGGGAAGCTGAAGTACGCCGAGCGCGAGCACGGCGCGTCCGTCGAGGCGATGCGCGCCATCAAGGCCGCGCTCGATCCCGACAACCTGATGAACCCCGGCAAGCTGGTCCCCTAGCGAGCGCCATGTCCCCCCACCCACCCGACCCACCCGACCC
>JBFMCA010000216.1:0-2020 GCA_040754955.1 Acidobacteriota bacterium
CGGCGTACGACCCTTCGCCACGCTCGTACGCCAACACCGCCCGCTTCCGGAGCGCCACGTCATATGGATTCGGCATGACGCTATTCAAGTACACTTCGGTCGGCTACTCAACTGGGAACCGGGATTAATGGAGAAGATGCCCTATCAACCGGACCTCGCGCGCGTGACCACCATGCAGGCGCCGGGCAGGGCAGGCCAGACGGTCACCACCGACTGGCGGCAAGGACTCCCGGTGCTCGCTGGAACGCGCATGACGCTCCGCGAGCTGACGCTCGACGACGCGGCGGCCCTGCTGGCGCTGCTGACGACCGAAGAAGTGGCGCGGTTCATCTCCCCGCCGCCGACGACGGTCGAGGGCTTCGAGCGGTTCATCCTGTGGACGCACCGCGAGCGGCAGGCCGGCAACTACGCCTGCTTCGCGATCGTGCCCCAGGGGATGACCACGGCGGTCGGCATCTTCCAGCTGCGGTCTCTCGAGCCGAGCTTCGGCACGGCGGAGTGGGGATTCGCGATGGGATCGGCATTCTGGGGGACGGGCCTGTTCGCGGAAGGCGCGCGGCTCATCCTCGACTTCACCTTCGACATCGTCGGCGTGCACCGCCTCGAGGCGCGCGCGGCGGTGGCCAACGGGCGCGGCAACGGCGCGCTCCGCAAGGTCGGCGCGGTGCAGGAGGGCATCCTGCGGCGCTCGTTCCTCCGGCACGGCCAGTACCTGGACCAGGCGCTGTGGTCCATCCTGGCCGACGACTGGCGGGCGCAGCGCTCCCGGACGAGTCCGCTCCGCGTCCACTGAGTTCGGTCACGTTCACGTCAGGCCCGGGCATTTTCCAGGGGTGCCCGGGCCTTTTTTTCTGCCCGCCGGCCCCGCCGCCCGACTCTCCCCCGCCTCTGCCGTGCCCGGCCCGTGACACGGCGTGACATCCCGGCCGATATAATTTGGAGCTTGTTTTCCCTGCAAATGGTGAAGGTTGCTGGTCCGCTGCTCGTGCTGCTGTGCGCCGTCTCCCCCACGTGGGCGCAGCTCTCGGACGTGGCCATCGACGGGCCGCCGCCCCCCGATCCGCCGGCCGTGATGGCCCGAGACGCCGAGGGCCGGGTGACGGCCCGGGCTCTCCGGCTGCCCTCCCCCCTGACCCTCGACGGCAAGCTCGACGAGAGCTTCTACCGGCTGGTGCCTGCGCTCGACGGGTTCATCCAGCAGGAACCGGCCGAGGGCCAGCCGGCGACGGACCGGACCGAGGCGTGGATCTTCTTCGACGACCGGAACGTGTACGTGGCCGCGCGGATGTGGGAGTCCGACCCCTCGCGCCGGGTAACGAGCGACATGCGCCGCGACGCGTTCAACATGTACAACAACGACCACATCGCGGTCTTCTTCGACACGTTCTACGACCGCCGCAATGGGTTCGGGTTCTCGGTGAACTCGCAGGGGGGCATCTTCGACTGGGAGGTGCGCAACGAGCAGCCGAGCAACGAGTGGAACGGGCTCTTCGACGTGCGGGCCGCGAACTTCGAGGGCGGCTGGACCGCGGAATTCCGCATCCCGTTCCGGTCGGTGCGGTTCAAAGAGGGCGGGGGCATCTGGGGCGTCAACTTCCGGCGCATGGTCCGCTGGAAGAACGAGCTGACGTTCCTCAATCCCGTGCCGCGCTCGTGGGGCCGGCGCGGGCTGTCGAAGGTCTCCTCCGCCGGCACGCTGGTCGGGCTCGTGCCGCCCGCGAAGCTGCGGAGCATCGACGTCAAGCCGTACGTCCTCGGATCGGTGCTGACCAACCGGACCTCGACGCCGCCGGTGTCGAACGAGAGCGACGGCGACTTCGGCGTGGACGTGAAGTGGGGGCTGACGCAGACGCTGGTCGCCGACTTCACCTACAACACCGACTTCGCGCAGGTCGAAGACGATGAGGCGCAGGTCAACCTGACGCGCTTCAGTTTGTTCTTCCCCGAGAAGCGCGAGTTCTTCCTGGAGGGCCAGGAGACGTTCTCGTTCGGCGGCGTGCAGGGGCGCGGCGGGGGAGGT
>JBFMCA010000217.1:0-1935 GCA_040754955.1 Acidobacteriota bacterium
GTACGACCCTTCGCCACGCTCGTACGCCAACACCGCCCGCTTCCGGAGCGCCACGTCATATGGATTCGGCATGACGCTATTCAAGTACACTTCGGTCGGCTACTCAACTGGGAACCGGGATTAGTCGATCCCTATCACCCCCCGGTAGATCGCCATCCCCACGACCGCGTCGATGCCCAGCGCGTCGAGGGTGTCGATCTCCTCGCGGGTGGTGATGCCGCCGGCGGCGGTCACCTTTCGCGAGGTGGCGTCGGCCACGGCCCGGATGGCGTCGAGGTCCGTGCCCTGCATGAGGCCCTCGCGGTCGACGTGCGTGTACAGGAACTCGCCGCAGAAGGGCTCGAGCTGGCGGACGGCCTTCACGGCCGTCAGAGGGAGCGTCGTCTTCCAGCCGTGGACGACCACGTAGCCGCCCTTCGAGTCGACGGCGCCGATGACCCGGTCGATGCCCACCGCGTCGGCCAGCGACTGCGCGAAGACCGTGTCGACGCGGCCGCCCGCGAAGAGCGACGACCCGACGATGACGGCGTGGGCACCGGCCGCGAGGAGCTCTCGTGCGCGGGCCACCGTGCGGACGCCGCCGCCGACGCGGACGGGCAGCGCGGCCGCCACCTTGCGCACGAGCGCGTCGTTCGCGCCCACGCCCATCGCCGCATCGAGGTCGATGAGCTGCACCTTCGGGAACCGCGCGAACCTCGCGATCCACCCGTCGAGGTCGTCAGACGCGATGGCGAGCGTCTCGCCCTGCACGAGCTGCACCACGCGCCCGTTCTGCAGATCAATTGACGGTATCAACATCTCCTGCGTCCCCCGCCACCGCCTCCACTCCTCCAAGCCTCCACCCCTCCAAGCCTCCACTCCTCCAAGCCTGTCCTATCGCCGCACCGCGATCCCTCTCGCGGCGAGGAAGGTCTTGAGCTCGGCCACGCCGTGCTCGTTGAAGTGAAAGATCGACGCGGCGAGCGCGGCGTCGGCCCGGCCGGCTGTGAAAACCTCGGCGAAGTGATCGAAGGTGCCTGCGCCGCCCGAGGCGATGACTGGAATGGGGACAGCGGTGGAGACGGCGGCTGTGAGTTCGCAGTCGAAGCCGCTCCTGGTGCCATCGCGGTCGATCGACGTCAGCAGAATCTCGCCGGCGCCACGATCGGCCGCCTCGCGTGCCCACTCGACCGCGTCGCGCGGCGTCTCGGCCAGTCCGCTCCTGGCGTAGACCGCAAAGCGGGCGTCCTGGCGCTTCGCGTCGATGGCGACGACCACAGCCTGGCTGCCGTAGCGCGCGGCGAGGGTGGAGATGAGCGAGGGGTCCGCGAGCGCGGCCGTGTTGAGGCTCACCTTGTCGGCGCCCGCCTCGATGGCTGCAGCCGCATCGTCTTCGCTCCTGATGCCGCCGCCGACAGCCAGCGGCAGGAAGATCTCCTGGGCCACGGCGCGGATGGTGTGGGTGCGCGCCTGGCGCGATTCGACCGTGGCCGTGACGTCGAGGATGACGATCTCGTCGATGCCCTCGGCGTTGTAGCGCCTGGCAAGCGCGGCCGGGTCGCCGGCCGTCCGCAGGCCCTCGAAGTTGACGCCCTTGACGACCTGACCGTCTCGGACGTCGAGGCACGCGATGATGCGCTTGGAGAGGCTCATCGCGCGCCCAGCCAGTTGCGGACCACCCGGAGGCCGACGTCGCCGGACTTCTCAGGGTGGAACTGGACCGCCGCCACGTGGCCGCGCTCGACGGCGGCCGTGAACGCCCCGCCGTACTCGCAGGCGGCCGCGGTGTCCGCCACGAGCGGCGCGGCGTAGGAGTGGGTGAAGTACACCTGGGCGCCGTCCGCGACGCCGTCAAAGAGCCGTGACGGCCGCGACAGCCGCAGGCTGTTCCACCCGACGTGGGGCACCTTGATCGAAAAGTCGCCTGGCACCTTTCCACTGGGTGGAAAGGTGCCA
>JBFMCA010000218.1:0-1927 GCA_040754955.1 Acidobacteriota bacterium
CCCGCCCCACCTGCCTTACTATATGCGCCGCGCCCACCACCCAGGAGGAGAGCCGTGCTCGGACAGATGATGCAGGTGCCGTTGCTCGTGTCGAGCCAGATCGAGTTCGCCGCGCGGTACCACGCGCCGGTGGACATCGTCTCGCGTGGTGTCGAGGGCGAGCTCCGCCGGTCCACGTGGGGCCGCACGGCCTCGCGCGCCCGGCAGCTCGCCAACGCGCTGACGCGCCTCGGCGTCCGCCAGGGCGATCGCGTGGCGACCATCGCCTGGAACACCGACCGGCACCTGGAGATCTACTTCGCCGTGTCGTCGATGGGCGCCGTGCTGCACACCATCAACCCGCGCCTGCCGCTCGACCAGCTCCGCTACATCGTCGATCACGCCGAGGACAGCGCGCTGTTCTTCGACACCACCTTCACGAAGCTGGCCCAGTTCCTGTCGCAGCAGGCGACGCCCGTCCGCCACTACGTGGCCATGACCGACGCCGCGCACCTGCCGGACACCGGCATCGCGGGCCTCGTGGACTACGAGGGATTCATCGCCGGCGAGTCGGAGTCCTTCGACTGGCCGCGGCTCGACGAGAACACGGCCTCGTCGCTCTGCTACACCTCGGGGACGGCGGGCTTCCCGAAGGGCGTGCTCTACTCGCACCGCTCGACGGTGCTGCACTCCTACGCCATCGCGCTGCCCGACGCGCTCGGCTTCTCGGCGCGCGACACGATGCTGCCCGTCGTCCCGATGTTCCACGTCAACGCCTGGGGCGTGCCGTATGCCGCGGCCTGCGTCGGCGCGCGCCTGGCGCTGCCCGGCCCCGGGCTCGACCCGCCGAACCTCGTCGATCTCATCGAGCGCGAGAAGGTCACCTGCCTGCTGGGCGTGCCCACGGTCTGGCATGCGCTGCTCGCGCACCTGCAGGCCACCGGCAAGAAGCTCACGACGGTGAAGAAGGCCGGCATCGGCGGCGCCGCCGTGCCGCCGCGCATGATTCAGGCCTTCGAGTCCCACGGCGTGCAGGTGCTGCACGCCTGGGGGATGACCGAGATGAGCCCCGTGGGCACCGTCAACTGGCTGCTCCCGCGCCACGACGCGCTCAGCGACGACGAGAAGCTCGCCCTCAAGTGCAAGCAGGGCCGTCCCATCTACGGCATCGACGTCCGCATCGTGGACGACGAGAACCAGGTCCTGCCGCATGACGGCAAGGCGACCGGCCACCTGCAGGTCCGCGGCTGGTGGGTCGTCGATCGCTACTTCAAGCGGGATTCCGACGATGCCCGGCACGGCGAGTGGTTCGACACGGGCGACATCGCCAGCATCGATCCGGACAGCTACGTGCAGATTACGGACCGCGCGAAGGACCTCATCAAGTCGGGCGGCGAGTGGATCAGCAGCATCGACCTCGAGAACGCGGCGATGAGCCACCCGGCGGTGGCCCAGGCCGCGGCCATCGGCGTGGCGCACCCGAAGTGGCAGGAGCGGCCGCTGCTGGTCGTCGTGAAGGCGCCCGGCAAGGACGTCACCGCCGACGAGCTCCAGGCGTTTCTCGCCACGAAGATCGTCAAGTGGTGGCTGCCCGACGCCGTCGAGTTCGTCGAGGCGCTCCCGATCGGCCCGACGGGCAAGGTGCTCAAGCGCCAGCTGCGCGAGACCTTCGCCGGCTACGTGCTCGAGGACCCGCCTACTTCGACACCGGCTTGATTGGCGGGTACAGCGCGCCCCCGCCCACGAGTTCCTTGACGAGCCCGGGGAGCTTCGCGGCGGCCGCGTTGGCCTGATCGATGACGAGCGGCAGGGCCGCGGTCACCTCGCGAATCTGCTGCATCTGGGTGACGGTCGGCACCGACGTGGACGCCATCACCTGGCCCTTGAGCTGCCCGATGCGGCCGCGCACGTTCTCGGCGCCGCCCCCACCCGCCCCACCCGCCCCACC
>JBFMCA010000219.1:0-1767 GCA_040754955.1 Acidobacteriota bacterium
TGGGGGGAGGTCATCGACGCTCCGCGCGGGCGGGCGACGTCTCGGCGTCGAGGTAGAGCTTGAGCTCGAGCAGCGCGCGACCCCAGCCGGCCTGCATGATCTGGAAGTACCGCTGCCAGCGTGGACCGAGGTCCTCGCCGCTCTGCCGCAGGCGTACCTCGCTCACGAAGATCGTGTCCGTCGGCCGGACCGAAATCTCGATGGCCATGGGCCCGACCGGCGCGCCCTCGGGGGCCTGCCAGTACGCGTCGGCGAGGAACAGCTCGCGCCCGGGCCGATACTCCATGATCGTGCCGTGGAGAGCGCCGCCGAGCGGCCCGAGAATCTCGTCACGGAAATCGGTGGTCGCCCATTCGACGGCATACGGCCCCAGGGGTTTCGGGACGGTCACGGACCGCACCACCTGCCACCAGCGCGACAGGTCGTCCGCATCCACAAAGGCCCGCATGACGCGCGACGGCTGCGCCTTGATCACGAGACGGTGCTCGACGGTGAGCATCGCTGGCGACGGCATCGGTCAACTGTAGAGCAGAAACGGCTCTCGCAGGCGACGGAATGCCTCCTCACCCGCCCGCCACCCAGGCGCGATCCGCTCGGCCAACTCGCCGGCCTCGAGCGCGGCGCGCAGCGCCGGCGAGCCCGCCAGGATGTCGAACGGCTCCTTGTCGTGCTCGTACTCGTACGGCGGCGGCCGCCAGCCGAACGCGTCGGGATCCGCGGCGCGGATGGCGTCGACGATCGCGACGCCGGTCAGGACCGGACGGAAGGCGCGGCGATCGAGCACGTGAATCTGGCAGCCGCCGCACGTCGTGCGCGCGTGCTTCTGGAAGGTCGGCTCGAACACCACCGGACGGAAGTGCGCTCCCGGTAGCCGCCGGGCGTTGAGCGCCGCCGCGAACGGCTCGGCCACCACCCACGGCGCTCCCACCACCTCGAACGGCCGCGTCGTTCCCCGACCTTCCGACGCCATGGTCCCCTCGAGCAGCACGGTGCCCGGATAGACGATGGCGCTGTCGAGCGTCGGGATGTTGGGCGAGGGCATCACCCACGGCAGGCCGGTCTCGTCCCAGTACTGCCGTCGCGCCCAGCCGGCCATGCGCTCGACATCGACCGCCGCGCCGAGGCCGAAGTGATCGTTGAAGAGGCGCGCCAGCTCGCCGATGGTGAGTCCATGCCGCATCGGGATGGGAAACTGCCCGACGAACGACTCGAGCCCGGCCTCGAGCGTCGGCCCCTCCACGTCTTCGCCGCCGATGGGATTCGGCCGGTCACACACGATGACCGGCACGCCGTGGCGGCGGCAGGCCCGGAGGCAGTTGGCCATCGTGTAGATGTAGGTGTAGATGCGTGCGCCGATGTCCTGCAGGTCGACGACGAGCACGTCCAGCCCCTGGAGCATTTCGACGGTGGGCTCGCGCGTCTCGCTGTACAGGGAGTACACCGGAATCGCGCCGAGCCGCGCGTGCGGTGACTCGATCATGTTGTCCTGCACGTCGGAGCGAAAGCCGTGCTGCGGGCCGAAGACAGCCGCCAGCTCGACCCCAGGCGCCTCCAGCAGCAGGTCGACGGCGTGCCGGAATTCGTGGTCGATGGAGGCGGGATTGCAGACGAGGCCGACGCGACGCCCGCGCAGCCGGTTCGACCGGAGCAGTCGCGTCAGTCCGAGTTCGACGGGCACGCCGCGATTATGTCCCAGGCGCAGGGATCTGGCGTAGCATCGGGAGGCTTGGAGGCTTGGAGGGGTGGAGGGGTGGAGCGAGTGGAGGG
>JBFMCA010000220.1:0-1655 GCA_040754955.1 Acidobacteriota bacterium
TATTTTTACGCAACGCGTAAAAATAGGCCCGACCCCCTTTTAGCTGTGGAAGCGGCGGCCCTCGGCGACGAGCCGCTCCAGCAGCGGCGCGGGCTTCCAGTAGTCGCCGAAGCGCTCCCGGTACTCCCGCACCCGCGCCAGCACGACGGGCAGGCCCACCGTGTCGGCGTAGAACATCGGACCGCCCACGTGCCGCGGGTAGCCGAAGCCGTGGCAGTAGACGACGTCGATGTCGCTCGCGCGGGTCGCGAAGCCCTCCTCGAGGATCCGCGCGCCCTCGTTGGCCAGCGCCGTCATGATGCGCGCGATGATCTCGTCGTTCGCCACGGCCCGCCGCGTCACGCCGCGCCTGGCCGCTTCGGCGGCCGCGATCTCGTCCACGAGGGGATCGGCGATGCGCGCGCGGCTGCCGGCCTCGTACCTGTACCAGCCGGCGCCGGTCTTCTGGCCGTAGCGGCCCAGCTCGTAGAGCCGGTCCGGCACCTCCGACTGCGGGCCGTCCGCGCGGGTCTTCCCGATCGACTTCAGGAACTGCCGGATGCGCCACCCGACATCGATGCCGGCGATGTCCTGCATGCCGAACGGCCCCACCGGCATCCCGAACTCCACCAGCGCGCCGTCGATCTGCGACACGCTCGCGCCCTCCTCGAGCAGCAGGAGCGCCTCGCGCATGTAGTAGGCCAGCATGCGGTTGGCCACGAACGCAAAGCAGTTGCCGACGACGACGCCGACCTTGCCGAGGCGCTTGCTGAGCGCCAGCGAAGTGGCGATCGCTTCTCGGCTCGTCTCGCGCGCGCGGACGATCTCGAGGAGCTTCATGATGTTGGCCGGGCTGAAGAAGTGGTGCCCGATCACCTGGGCCGGCCGGCCCGAGGCCTTCGCGAACTCGTCGATGTCGAGCGTGGACGTGTTCGACGCGAGCAGGCACGTCGGCTTCGTCGCCGCGCCCAGCTCGGCGAACGTCTGCTTCTTGAGCCCCATGTCCTCGAACACGGCCTCCACGACGATGTCGACCTGATCGAAGCCGTCATAGGTGGTGGTCGGCGTGATGAGGGCCATGGTGCGCTCGAGGGCTTCCTGGGTCATCCGGCCCTTGGCTACCGACGACTCGTAGTTCTTCCGGATGATCGCCATGCCCCGCGCGACGGCGGCCTCGTCGACGTCCTTCAGCAGCACCGGGATGCCGGCGTTGGCATAGCACATCGCGATGCCGCCCCCCATGGTGCCCGCGCCGACCACGGCCGCGCGGCCGATGGACATGACCGGCGTGTCCCTGGGCACGTCCGGCACCTTCGCCGCCTCGCGTTCGGCGAAGAACATGTGGATGAGCGCGCGCGACTGCGTGGACAGCACGCAGTCGGCAAACAGCTCGCGCTCGCGGGCCGATCCGGCGTCGAAGTCGCGGGTCAGGGCCGCCTCGATGCCCTCCACGGCCTTGAGCGGGGCGAGAAGCCCCCGCGCGGACGTCTCGAGGGCCCTGCGCGCGTCGGCACAGGCGTCGAGCCCGGCGGCGCGATCGGCGATGGCAGCCGTCAGGTCGCGCGTGCGCCGGACTTCGCCGGCGGCGGCGCGCGCGCGGGCGAACGCCGCCGCCTCATCCAGGAGCGCGCCCGCGGCAACCCGGTCGACGATGCCCGCCGCGTGGGCGCGCGCGG
>JBFMCA010000221.1:0-1634 GCA_040754955.1 Acidobacteriota bacterium
GCTGCGCGGCGGCCTTGAGGCGCTCGCCGACGCTCTTCTGGGCGGGCGCGCCCTCCCCGGCTGCGGCCTCGGCCGCTGCCTTCTCGGCCTGGGCCTTCTTCGGGTCGAACTCGCTCCCGACCAGCTCGATCTGGGCCATCTCGGCCGCGTCGCCGCGCCGATGGCCGAGCTTGAGGATGCGGGTGTAGCCGCCCGGCCGCTCCATGAAGCGCGGCGCGAGCTGGTCGAAGAGCTTCGCGACGATATCCTCGTTCACCAGGTCGCGCATGACGAGGCGGCGCGCCGAGAGCGACCGGCCCTTCGGGTCGTTCGCCTTGATGCCGCGCTTGGCCAGGGTGATGAGGCGCTCGACGAAGGGCCGAAGCTCCTTGGCCTTCGGCACCGTGGTTCGGATCCGCTCGTGGCGGAGCAGGGCCTCGGCCTGGTTGCGCAGCAGCGCGAGGCGGTGATCGGCCAGCCGGCCGAGCTTCCGATGTGCAACTCGATGACGCATGACGGGCCCGTTACTCCTGCGTCGACCCGACCTGGTCCAGCTTCATGCCGAGGCTCAGGCCCATGGACGCGAGGATTTCCTTGATTTCGTTGAGCGACTTGCGCCCGAAGTTCTTGGTCTTGAGCATCTCGGCTTCCGTCTTCTGCACGAGCTCGCGGATGGTCCGGATGTTGGCGTTCTTCAGGCAGTTGTAGGAGCGCACCGACAGCTCGAGCTCCTCCACGCTCTTGTCGAGGTGCTCGTTCGAAACGCCGGCCCGCGCCGGCTCGATTGAGGCGTCGGCGCCCTGGTCGTCGGCGTCCTCGAGGTTGATGAAGATGTTCAGGTGGTCGCGAACCAGCTTGGCCGAGAGCGACACGGCGTCGCGCGGCGTGATGGACCCGTTGGTCCAGACGTCGAGCGTCAGCTTGTCGTAGTCGGTGGTCTGGCCGAGCCGCGCCGCCTCGACGAGGTAGTTCACCTTCTTGACCGGCGAGTGGACCGAGTCGATCGGAATCCAGCCGATGCCGAGGTCCTCGTCGAAGTTCTTGTCGGCCGAGACGTACCCGCGGCCGCGCTTGATGCGAAGCTCCATGTGCAGCGAGCCGCCCTCCGAGACCGTCGCGATGTGGGCATCGGGCTCGAGGATCTCCACGTCGGCGTCCGCCTCGATGGCGCCCGCCCGCACCTCGCCGGCCTTGTCCACGCGCAGGTACAGCGTCTTCGTGTGGTCGACGTGGCACTTGAGCGGGATCTGCTTGAGGTTGAGGATGATGTCGGTCGCGTCCTCGACGACGCCCTTGATGGGCGAGAACTCGTGCAGCACGCCGTCGATCCTGACGGCCGTGATCGCCGCGCCCTCGATGGACGAGAGCAGCACGCGCCGGAGCGCGTTGCCGATGGTCGTGCCGAACCCGCGCTCGAACGGCTGCGCGTGGAACCGGCCGTACCGATCCGTGAGAGTCTCGCGCTCGCACTCGAGCCGCTTGGGACGCTGAAAACCCTTCCAGAGCATGGACACTGTCCTTTCGCCAACGGGCCGGCAGCCCGGCCTCCAGGCCTGCGGGTTGATCCGCCGCTCTCGCCCGCTGCAGGCCTGACGAGCTGCTGGAGAGCGGCGTGCGGAGACGAGGGCGGGTCAGGCGGGTCGGGCCGGGCCGGC
>JBFMCA010000222.1:0-1494 GCA_040754955.1 Acidobacteriota bacterium
TTTTCGGCGGGTCGGTAAATTCGGGGTCGGGCCTATTTCCCGCAGACGTGCGGTCGGAAAATAGGCCCGACCCCTATTTCCGGAGGGACCCATGACCGAGCGACGGCACCACGGCGAACGCGAGCTGGCGTCCTTCATCCGCGCCGGCGCCGAGCGGCGGCCCGACCAGGCGTTTGGCGACTACTTCCGGGGCCAGCGCGCCTCCTGCGCGCTGGGCGCGGCCTACGAGGGCATGTACCGGCTGCCCCGCGAAGCCTCCGGCCTCCATCCGACGAAGGACCTGGAATGGTTCTTCGATTGCCTCGAGGGCACGGTGCGCGCGTGTCCGCACGCGGGCTGCCGCAAGAGGCTCGTGCTGGCCGCCATCATCGTCCACCTCAACGACGAACACCGCTGGTCGCGCGAGCAGATCGCGACCTGGCTCGAATCGATGAACGGCACGGCCGCCTGAGCGCTCCATGAGACGCGCCCTGCGCTGGACGGTCTGGGGACTGGTTGTCGCCGTGGCGCTCGTCTGGGGCGTCGGCGCGATGCTGCCGGAGGCGCACGTCGGCGTGGCGCAGGCCGAGTTCTCGCGGCCGCCCGCGGAGATCTTCGCCACCGTCTCCGATGTTTCCGCCTACCCTGCCTGGTGGCCCGAGGTGTCGCAGGTCGAGATGCTGCCGGCCGAGGCCGGCCGCGTCCGCTTCCGGATGCACCTGGAGGGTCCGGTCGTGATGGAGGTCGTCGAGTCCGCGCCGCCGGCGCGCTTCGTGACGCGCATCGCGGATCCCGGCCAGCCCTTCGGCGGCACCTGGACCTATGAGATCGAGCCGGCCGGCACTGGATCGCGGCTCACGATTACCGAGCGAGGCGAGATCTACTCGGCGCCGTTCCGGTTCTTCGCGCGCTTCGTTTTCGGCTACACCGCCACCATCGAGAGCTGCCTCGCCGCGCTCGCGCGCCGCGGCTAGCGTGGCGATCCGTCCACGCCGGCCACAACGTCGAGCGCGCCGAACGTCAGTCCCGTCACGTCGAACCGACCGCCGCTCGCGCTCCTCAGCACGATGACGCCTGACTGCGACGCCCGGTGCACCCACGCCTGCGCCGTGTAGCCGGCGACCGATCCGCCGTGGCCGACGTAGACGCGCCCGCCGCGGCGCACGGCCTGGAAGCCCACGCCGTACGCGGAGTCGAGGCGGCCGTTCGACGAGTTCACGCGGTTGAAGTTCGCGTCGAGCCGGGCGCGCGGCAGCACCGCGTCGGGCCCGTGGCCCAGCTCGAACGCGACGAACCGCGCGAGATCGTCAACGGTCGAGTACAACGCGCCGTTCGGCACCGTGTAGCCGCACCCCGCGTGCTCGCGGGTCGCGGCCCCGCGGCCTCCGGCCCCCAGGGCTCCAAGCCTCCCAGCCTCCCAGCCTCCCAGCCTCCAAGCCTCCAAGCCTCTCTGGATCTACCATGGCCCCATGCGCAACAGCGGTATCGGGACGGTGGGGCGGGTGGGGCGGGTGG
>JBFMCA010000223.1:0-1484 GCA_040754955.1 Acidobacteriota bacterium
GGCGTCAGCAGGCGCTGACGCCCGCCCCCCTGTCGTGGCGCTACCGGCAGAACGGGCAGCAGCCCGGCCCGGCCGCGCCCACCAGCCTCGACGCCGCGGCCGCGACGGTTGCGAACACGCCGAGGAACACCGCGGTCAGGCCGATCACCTTCATCTTCATCTTCACCTCCTGTACGATGCGGACGATCCGTGCCGCCCGCGTTTCTCCCACGGTACGGGTTCAATCCGGCCTGAAGGTCAAGCCTTGAGCCTCAAGCGGGCTTGAAGGTGTTCAATCGGGAGGATGCGGATGTTGCTGATCGGCGAGGTCGCGGCGCGCGCCGGCGTGGCGGCGTCCACCCTGCGGTATTACGAGGCGATCGGGCTCATCGAGGCCGCGCCGCGGAGCGCGTCCGGGTATCGGCGCTTTCACGAGGGCGTGCTCGACGAGATCCGGTTCATCCGGAAAGGCCAGGCGCTGGGCTTCTCACTGGAGGAGCTTGCCGAGGTGCTCCGCCTGTCGCGCGAAGGGCGGTCGCCGTGCATGCGGGTGCTCGATCTCGCGCGCGAGCATCTCGCCGCCGTCGATGAACGCCTGCGGCAGATGCAGCGCTTTCGCACTCGGCTGGCCAGCGAGCTCTCGCGCTGGGAATCGCAGTCGTCGCCGGTCCAGTGCGACGGCTTGTGCCGCCTGATTGACGAGGCCGATTGGCCGGCGTCGCCGGCGCCCGCGTCGCGGCGCCCGCCGCCGGCGAGGATGTCTGGCCGGCACGGCAGCCGCGGTGGCGCCGCACGTCCGCGGGGCCGTGCGTAGGCGGCCGCTGCCCGTTCGCCGGGGCTCGCGTTGCGCGGCCGCCGTTCCTGCCTAGCAGCCCGTATATGGACACCCGGCGAGCACCGAGACCGGCGAGACGCCCCGACGGCAAGGCGCGACGACTGAGAAATATCCGTGGATATCCGACGGAGGAGCAACGCAGCCGGCGGGGACGGATCGCCGGTCGAATGCCGGCGGGCGTTTCACGAGGCTGCTAGATGACCCTCTGTCAAGCCCCGATCTTTCGCTGGCGGCTTGGCGATAGCCAGCAAGCGTGAGCTTGCTGGCATAAAGGCCTCTCACCACGTGCCGGGCGCGGTGTCCAGGGGCGCCGAAGGCGCCGCCTGGGCGCGAAGCCCTGGACGCCGCGTCTGGCACGTGGTGCTCCGACGTGTGGGTGCGCGGGCCGCGGAGACGACGGATGCTCGAGGGCGCTTCGACGACGGAGTCACGCTGATATACGGTGGTTACCGTGGTTGCCCACGGCAGAGCACACAGGACAGTGCTTCGCCGGGAGGACGTGCAGTCTAGAGTCGCGAGTTGGGACGGAAGTCCGTATCGCATAGCGAGCTCGCCGATCCTCGCAATCGTGCCTCTGATCATCCGCCGTCTTCGCGGTCCGTCACCGAACCGCATCACCACACACGTGGTTGTTACGCTCGCGTCCTTCCTGCTACTGCACGCGCGCTGG
>JBFMCA010000224.1:0-1446 GCA_040754955.1 Acidobacteriota bacterium
CGGGCCGCGCATCCGGAGCGGCCGCCGCCCCAAGCGACGGGGACACCGGCACCGCGGGTGCGTCGGCCGAACACGACGCCGCAGGCGCGGCCGACGCCGGTCCGGCCGGCCCCGATACGGGCGAATCCGAGCCCGACAACGACGTGCAGTGAAGATCGCCATCGTCGTTCAGCGGTACGGCGCCGAGATCAACGGCGGCGCGGAGCAGCACGCCCGCTACATCGCGGAGCACCTGGCGCGCCACGTCCAGGTCGAGGTCCTGACGACCTGCGCGAAGGACTACATCACGTGGCGGAACGAGTGGCCCGAGGGCGAAGAGCAGGTCCACGGCGTCACGGTCCGGCGCTTCCCGGTCTCGCGCGAGCGTGATCCGCGCGAGTTCGGCCGGGCCTCGGACGCCGTGTTCGATCACGTCCACTCCCTCCGCGACGAGCTGGCGTGGCTCGACGAAGAGGGCCCGACCAGCCCGGCGCTCGTCGACCACATCCGGCGGCACGAGGGCTCGTTCGACTTCTTCGTCTTCTTCAGCTTCCGCTACTACCACTCGTACCACGGCGCCCGCGCCGTGCCGGGCAAGGCTGTTTTGGTGCCGACCGCCGAGCGCGACGGCGCGCTGGGCCTGGGCGTCTTCAAACCTGTGTTCCGCGGCGTGCGCGCGCTCATGTACAACTCCCACGAGGAGCGCGCCCTCATCCACGCGGTCTCGGGCAACCAGGACGTCCCTGGCGTGGTCGTCGGCGTCGGCTCCGAGATCCCGGCGCAGGTCAACCCCGGTCGGTTCCGGCAGAAGTTCGACGTCCGCGACCGCTTCGCCATCTACATCGGGCGCATCGACGAAAACAAGGGCTGCCGGGAGCTGTTCGACTACTTCGAGTACTACAGCTCGGCCTTCGCCGACAGCCTGCGCCTCGTGCTCATCGGCAACCCGGTCATGCCGGTGCCCGAGCATCCGCGCATCCGTCACCTGGGGTACGTGACGGACCAGGACAAGTTCGACGCGCTGGCCGCCGCGGAAGCGCTCATCATGCCGTCGTATCTCGAAAGCCTGTCGATGGTGGCGCTCGAGGCCTGGGCGCTCGGGCGTCCGGTGCTCGCCAACGGCCGCTGCGACGTGCTCCGCGGGCAGTGCATCCGCAGCAACGGCGGGCTGTATTACGAGAGCGCCGCCGAGTTTCTCGAGACGCTGAAGACGATCGACACGAACCGCCGGCTGAGCACGGCCCTCGGCCGCAACGGGCGCGAGTACTTCGAGCGGCACTACGCGTGGCCGGTCATCGAGCGGAAGTATCTGGACATGCTCGATCGGCTGTCGAAGGAGCCGGCGACGCGCCGGATGGAAGCGCTGCCGGGCTGGCTGGGCCGGCGCCGCCGGGCGGTGCCCGCGGCGGCCGCCGTGGTGCAGGCGCTGCCGACGGGTCCGGCCACCGGCCGGACCGCCGACGCCGG
>JBFMCA010000225.1:0-1398 GCA_040754955.1 Acidobacteriota bacterium
CACCAGGCGCATCGACCGCGTCTACATCGGCGGCCTCGAGGCGGCCGGCGGCGCGCCGCCGCGCGCCGGCATGCGATAGCATTGAATCCATGGCGGACGTGAAGGCCAAGGCCGGACTCGAAGACATCGTCGCGACCTCGTCGGGCATCTGCTTCATCGACGGCGACCGCGGCATCCTCTCCTACCGCGGCTACGACATCCACGACCTCGCGCGGTTTGCGACCTTCGAGGAGACCTGCTACCTGCTGTGGCACGGCCGGCTGCCCAACCGCGCGGAGCTCGGCGACCTGCAATCGCAGCTCGCGGCGGCGCGTCCGCTGCCGGAGGCTGTGATTCGTCTCATGAAGAGCCTGCCGCCGTGCGACGGCATGGACGCCCTGCGGACGCTGACGTCCGCGCTCGGCCACTACGACCCGGACGGGGCCGACAACTCGGCGGCGGCGAGCTACCGCAAGGCCGTGCGGCTCACCGGGCAGATGGCCAGCCTCGTCGCGACGTGGGGCCGGATGCAGCAGGGGCACGGGCCGATTGCGCCCGATCCGGCGATGGGCCATGCCGCGAACTTCCTCTACATGCTGACCGGCGAGCGGCCGAGTCCGACGGCCAACCGGGCCATGGACATCGCGCTGACGCTCCACGCCGACCACGAGCTGAACGCCTCCACGTTCGCCGCCCGCGTTGCCGCCGCCACGCTGACCGACATCCACTCGGCCGTCGTCGCCGGCATCGGCACCCTCAAAGGCCCGCTGCATGGCGGGGCCAACGCCGAGGTCATGAGGATGCTCGTCGAGCTCGGGCAGGACGCGCCGCCCGAGCGCATCGACGCCTGGATCCGCGGGAAGTTCGCCCGCAAGGAGAAGATCCCGGGCTTCGGCCACCGCGTGTACCGCACCGAAGACCCGCGCGCGACACACCTCCGCCGGATGTCGAAGGAGCTGGGACAGAAGGCCGGCAACACGAAGTGGTTCGAGATGTCCGAGCGCATCGAGGCGATGGTGAAAAGCGAGAAGAAGCTCTTCCCCAACGTCGACTTCTACTCCGCGTCCACCTACTACACGATGGGCATCGCCATCGACCTCTACACGCCCATCTTCGCCGTGAGCCGCATCTCGGGCTGGACGGCGCACGTGCTGGAGCAGTACGCCAACAACCGCCTCATCCGCCCGCGCGCGGAGTACACCGGCCCGGCCTTCCCGCAGACCTGGACGCCGCTCGAGCACCGCTAGCAGCCCGTGGTGAAACACCCGGCGAGCACCGAGACCGGCGAGACGCCCCGACGGCAAGGCGGGACGACTGAGGAATATCCGTGGATATCCGACGGAGGAGCAACGCAGCCGGCGGGGATGGATCGCCGGTCGAATGCCGGCGGGCGTTTCACCACCGGCTGCTAGCGGCGGA
>JBFMCA010000226.1:0-1290 GCA_040754955.1 Acidobacteriota bacterium
GGTGGGGTGGTGAGCCATGGCGCGGGACGAGCGGCTGAGTCGGCGGCGGGTGCTGCAGGGCGCGGGCGCGTCGCTCGTGGCGGCTGCGTTGTCGCGGCACGCGCACGCGCAGGCGCCAGCCGCGCAGCCGGTCGGACCCTACGCGCCGGGCACGCTGCCGCCAGGCATCCGCTCGCGCTTTGTCGAAAACATCAACGGCATCCGGATGCACGTGCTCGAGGCAGGCCACGGCTCGCCGCGCCGCCCGGCCGTGCTGCTCGTGCACGGCTTCCCCGAGCTCGGCTACAGCTGGCGGAAGGTGATGAGGCCCATCGCCGACGCCGGCTTCCACGTGATCGCACCGGACCTGCGCGGCTACGGGCGGACGTCGGGGACGGACGTCGGCTTCGACGACGACCTGGCGCCGTACCGCACGCTCAACCAGGTGCGCGACCTGGTCGGGCTCGTGTGGGCGTTCGGCCACCGGACTACGGCGGCCATCGTGGGCCACGACTTCGGATCGCCGCTGGCCGCCTGGTGTTCCATCGTCCGGCCCGACGTGTTCCGCGCCACCGTGCTGATGAGCGCGCCGTTCGCCGGCACGCCGGCGCTCCCGTTCGATACGGCCGATCGTCCCGCCGCTCCGCCACCGCCGCCCGACCCCATCTACGACGAGCTGGCGAGGCTGAACCCGCCGCGCAAGCACTACCAGCGGTACTTCTCGACGCGCGAGGCGAACCAGGACATGTGGCGCGCGCCGCAGGGTGTGCACGCGTTCCTGCGCGCCTACTACCACATGAAGAGCGCCGACTGGGCGGCCAACACGCCCTTCCCGCTGGCCGCGCGCACCGCCGCCGAGTGGGCGAAGCTTCCGCGCTACTACGTGATGGACCTCGACAAGACGATGGCCGAAACCGTGGCGCCCGAGATGCCCACGCCTGAGGAGATCGCCGCGTGCCGGTGGCTGCCGGACGACGAGCTGCGCGTCTACAGCGAGGAGTTCGGACGGACCGGGTTCCAGGGGGGACTGCAGTCGTACCGCGTCGGGTCGAGCGGCCGCTTCGCCGCGGAGACGCAGACGTTCGCGGGCCGCACCATCGACCAGCCGTCGCTCTTCATCAGCGGAAAGAGCGACTGGGGCGTCTATCAGAACCCCGGCGCCGTGGAGCGGATGCAGCAGACGGCCTGCACACGCATGATGGGCGTGCACCTCGTCGAGGGCGCCGGACACTGGGTGCAGCAGGAGCGGCCTGACGAGGTCGCCCGGCTGGTTCTGGACTTCATCCGCCGTGCCGGCACCGGCGCGGCGCT
>JBFMCA010000227.1:0-1225 GCA_040754955.1 Acidobacteriota bacterium
GGCCCGGCACCTGGCGCCCAGATACCCAGTGTCCAGCGCCTGCCCATGACCAAAGCCGAACTCGTCGAAGAAGTGGCCCGGGTATCGGATCTCACGAAGAAGCACTCCGAGGTCATCGTCGACACGGTGTTCAAGAGCATCATCGACGCGCTGCACCGCGGCGAGAAGATCGAGCTTCGCGGGTTCGGCAGCTTCCGGCTGCGGCAGCGCGAGCCCCGCAAGGGCCGCAACCCGAAGACGGGCGACAAGGTGGACGTCCCGCCGAAGCGCGTGCCGTACTTCAAGCCGGGCAAGGAGCTCAAGGACATCATCAACAAGGAAGGCGACGGGAACGGCGGCCCCGACGCGCCGCCGCCTCCGGCCGACGCCGCGGCGTCGTGACGGGGGCGCCCGCCGCCAGACCCCCGACACGATGGAGCGCCTGTGGTCGCCCTGGAGGCACGCATACGTGACGCGCACGACGCCCGACGCGGCGTGCGTGTTCTGCCTCGCGCCCGACGATGACGAGGGACGCGCGCTGATTGTCCACGACGCCCCGCTGGGGTTCGTCATCCTCAACCTGTTCCCCTACAACAGCGGCCATCTGATGGTCGTGCCGCGGCGGCACGTGGCCACGCTCGCCGACCTCACCGACGAGGAGCTGGGCGCCCTGGCGCGGCTGACGCGCCTGTCCGAGCAGGCGCTCACCGCGGTGTACCAGCCGCAGGGCGTCAACGTCGGCATGAACCTCGGCCGCCCTGCCGGCGCCGGCGTGGCCGATCACCTGCACGTGCATCTCGTGCCGCGGTGGACCGGCGACACCAACTTCATGACAGTTGTCGGGGAGGTGCGCGTGCTGCCCGAGGCGCTGGCCGACAGCGCCGCGCGACTCCGGCCGACCTTCAGCCGGCTGGCCGGCGTCGATGGAACACGATGAACTTCGACTGGTCGACGGAACTCGCGGCGGCGCGCGACGCGGTGCGCGCGGTGGTGACGAAGCGGATCGACCCGGCCGCCGGCGCGATCGACCGCGACGGCGCCATCCCGCCCGACCTGCGGGCGGCCCTCGCCGACGCGGGCCTTGACGATGTCTGGGCGGGCGGTCCGCTGGCCGGTGTGTGCCTGCTGGAGGAAGTGGCGACGGCCAGCGCGGCCGTGGCCGTGTCCTGCGGCGTCGCGCGCGCCGCCGTGGGGTCGGCCAGCCTGCCTGGCCTGCGCGGCGCGGCCGTGCCCGAGGGGCAGCCGG
>JBFMCA010000228.1:0-1224 GCA_040754955.1 Acidobacteriota bacterium
CATCGGAGAGCTGGCGAAGGCCTTGGGCCAGGACGTGGCAGCGGCCTTCAGCGGCGACTTTTCGATGCAGGCGCTGCGCGCAGCACTCGGCCGCCAGCTCGGCGAGGTGCGGGATTTCGGGAAGGAGCTGGCTGGAGCCGTGCGCGACGCCGTCTCGCGCGACTACGTCGGGGAGGCCGCGCAAGCCATCGCTCGGCGCATCCGCCCCGAATCAACCCAGGCGGGCGTCTTCGGCCGTCCGCAGCCGCAGGCCTTGTCCGCCCCCGACAAGGCAGGCGAAGCAGCGAAGCTCGCCCTCGTGCAGGCCCAGGCCGAGGCCGAATTCAAGCTCCTCAAGGACGCGTTGGACCGTCAGGCGCGGGCGCTGGACGCATCCCTCGAAGACCGGCTGATCTCGCTCAAGGACTACTACGCGGCCAAGACCCGGATCGAGCAGCAGGAGATCGATGCGGAGATCCGGCGCGTGCAGGTCTCGCTCGCGGAGCAGCAGCGCCTGCAAAAGACCGGCAAGGACGAACCGGCACGCCTCAAGGCGAAAGCCGAGGTCGCCAAGCTCGAAGCGGAGCTCACCGTCCTCAACAACAAGCGCGCGGACGTCGAGGTCGCCAATGCCCGCAAGGCCGCCCAGGCCGAGCGCGAGCTGCGCGAGGAGCTTGCCAAGGTGCGCGACGAACTGCTCGACCTCACCGGGGCGGCGACCAGCCAGGATCGACGCGCGGCGATCGAGCGGCAGTACCAGACGCTGATCGAGCGGCTGCGTGCCGAGGGCGACACCGAAGGCGTGGCCACGGTCGGGCGCCTCATCGACGTCAAGTCGGCGGCCGCCGATCTCGCCGACTACGAGCGCCAGTTCAACGACGCGCTCGCCCGGATGCGTGCATCCGAGGAGTCGATCAACCTGCAGCGCCAGTCGGGGCTACTCACCGAATCCCAGGCACGAAGCCAAATCCTTGCGCTGCATCGCCAGACGGGCGAATCGCTCGATGCGCTCCTGCCGCAGTTGGAGGCCGCCGCCGCGGCCATTGGCCCGGAGGCCGTCGCCCGGGTACAGACCTGGAAGAACGAGATCGCGCAGGTGAAGCTCGTGGTGGACGACGTGGCGGTCGCCATCGACGGGGCGGTGCAGGACGGCTTCGCGCAGATGTTCGAGGCCATCGGCAGCGGCGCCAAGTCGGCCAAGGACGCCTTCGCCGACTTCGCCCGCTCGGTGCTCGCCGCCATCAA